>CAMASI010000019.1 GCA_945861065.1 Klebsiella pneumoniae
GATTCGCGGCCTCGCCCTAACTAGACCTTAAACAAGCGCAGCCGTTAGCGATTGGCCGTTAGCTATTAGCCTGGCACCTAGACAATTCGCCGCGGCAGCGTAGTCGAGCGCTTCACCTGAAAGCGCACACCACGTCCAGTCGCGCAGTCAATTGGGACGGTTCGTTCGAGCTAACCGCTAACGGCTGACAGCTGACAGCTTGTTCGAGGACTAGTCACTCAGTCCAAATTGTGAGCCAGCTCGCCAGCGCGATGCTGGCGCCTCCCGGGTACGGCTCCCCCATATAATCCCCGCTATACGTGAATGTCGCCGTCGAACCCACCGTTACGTCCGCCGTCACGTCCACCACGATTGGCGCCACGTCTAAGCCCGGGCACCAGTTGCTGCGCCCATAAAACCACGTTCCGTATTGATTGGGAACCACACCCTCGTGGACACGATCCTGGCAATTCGTTTGCTCGGTCGACTCCGGGAAATCGATCAAGTGTTCCACACCGTTGACGGTGAAGTGGTGATTTGTGCTACAGAATTCCGCGCAGTTTCCCGGCTGGGCGCCGCCGTGCCCGCTGATAATGACCGACAACTCCACCTTTTTTGCCCCAACCGGGATGTCGATGTCGATCGGCGTGTATTTGTCATTGTACGTGAGCCCGAAATCACCACCCGAGAACATTCGGTGCGTTTGCGTGGGGCGTAGCGCCGTTCCATCGTTGTACAAGCGCAAGTCGAGCGTGATCTCGTACGGGTCGATGCTGTAGAACGCGAACTCCTGCGTGCCGCCCTCCGCAAACATCGGCAATACAAACGTGGCGTCCGTCTCCCACTGCCCCTCACGGTGGTAGGTCGTGATCCACCGGCCCGCTTCCGAATCGCACGGACAATTACACTCGCCGTACCCTGTGCCGTAGCTGTTGCAGCTAAATACCGCCTCCACCTCGCCGCCTTCGGGTCGCTCGCAAGAACAGGCTTGTGTATCCGCGGAAATCGCCGGAACAGCAGGCACGTTTCCATCACAATCTCCGATGACCCCGTACGCGTCCGTCGGACAGGGGACGGCAGCCGTACAAGTGTCGATGCCCGAGACCCCTTCCCACGAACAAGTCCCCACCACCTCGGGCACTTCCGCCACATAGGGCTGGCACGCCGTGGATTCGAAGGGATTGTCGTCGGTCGTCGGTTCACTACACGCGTACACGTTGATAATTCGGTCCCAGGCCGGGCAAATCCCGTACTCCCCTTCACCATCGCACAACGTCGACAGATTCCAACTTGCTTTGTTGAAGCCCGCCATGTCGGCCGAAGACGGAAGCTCGACCGTGGCCCGCGCGGGAATGAAGGACCACCCGGTGGCGACCACACCCCCCGTAAACACCGGTACTACCGTGGCATTCTCGGCCGCCATCGCCGCGTCGCGTTCGGCCTCCCAGTTAAAGAAAATGGCGTCGTGGGCGGCGTGAGAAAGGTTGGGGTCAAACCAGCCGATATCGCCGTTGTAGCGGAATCCGTCCGCATAACTGCCGAGGTCGCGGATCTGTTGTTTGCGGTCGATTCCGAAACCAAAGCCCGGATCGGACAGGTAGTCGCCCACCCAACCGTTGATCTTGTCCAGCCCTTTGGTCACCAAATGAAACCGGGGTTCCCAGTACTCACGTTTGTTTTTTCCGAGGTCGGCGATCTGATCCTCGATCATCGCCCGTTCTGCGTCCGCGAGGGATTTGTCCGATTCCGTGGAGATGAAAAAGATCTGCGTGTTGTCGGGGAGCTTGTCCACGAGATCTTCGAGGTCGCGCGACCACAATCCGCCTGGCGCTGACTCCTGACTGCGGTTGCTTGGGATGAACAGGTACACCTCGCAGCCAGTGAACTGCTCCGTGAATGTCCAGTCTCCATGGTTGGTGGACAACGTGAAGTCGTCGGCGATGCCCCACAGCGCGGTTGTGAAGGGACCTCCACTCCACGTCGCCGTGGGGAGCCCGAGGGTTTCGCACGCGGGGTTGCCCGGTACCGAGGGCAACGACGTATCCGGCACTGTGACGTCGGTGGACGCCGGATCATCCCCACTACAAGCCAGAATCGTCAGCCACCACATCGTTCCTCCAGGTCCCCAAACGGCGCGCACCGACATATCCGAAAGCGGAGGCCGCATGTTGTCCTGGTGGCGCAAACCCCTCATCATTCCGGGTCCGGGTGAAGCACTGCCGGATCGGCAGGACGCCATCCCCATCACCGAGACCCACGCCGTGCTTGGCCACCCGCTCACCCCGCCCTGGCCCGAGGGATTCGCGGTTGCGCACTTCGGGTTGGGCTGCTTTTGGGGCGCGGAACGCCGCTTCTGGCAACTCAGCGGCGTACGGACCACCGCCGCCGGCTACGCGGGAGGGCAGACGGCGAATGCGAGCTACGAAGACGTGTGCAGCGGAAAGACCGGGCATACCGAAGTCGTGCTCGTCGTATGGGATCCACACCAACGCACCTTCAGCGACCTGCTGCGCCTGTTTTTCGAGGCGCATGACCCCACGCAGGGCATGCGGCAGGGCAACGACGTGGGGACCCAGTACCGATCGGCTATCTTCTGCACCACGGTTGCCCAACTCACGGAAGCATTGGCAGCAAGTCAAGCGTACCAGGCTGCCCTGGCGAACCGAGGATTCTCCTCGATTACCACCGAAATCGCGCTTGCAGGACCGTTCTGGTACGCCGAGCCCTACCACCAGCAATACCTGGCGAAAAATCCCGGTGGTTACTGTGGCTTGCAGGGCACTGGTGTTGCCTGCACCTTCGAACCCCCGCAATCCCCATGACCTACTTCCTACTCCTGCAATCTTGCACGCCAGACCCCACAGCCCCGGTCGCCACCCCTATGGACCCGGTCGCCCTCGTGGACGTCTTTGTGGGCACGGGAGGAATCGGCGCCCAGGTAGCGGGCGTTTCCCCCGGCGCCGCCGCCCCCTTCGGCCACGTCCTGGTCGGCCCGGACACCCGTCACCACAGCTACGGCGCACCCCCGTTCTACCACTTTGGCGGCTACCACTACGACGACGACCGCATCGACGGGTTTTCGCACACCCATAGCCACGGCATGGGCGTCAACGACCACGGCGCCGTCCACGTCATGCCGCGTGCAGCCTACAACCCCGACCACACGTCCGCGCTCTTACGGGCCACCCCGTTCCAACACGACCGGGAGTCCGGCAGCCCAGGCACCTACAGCGTCGACCTGACAGAAGACGACATCGTTGTGTCCATCGCCGCCAGCACCCGCGGGGCGTGGCATCACTACGAATTCCCAGACGCTACCGAACCCGTCGTGTGGTTTGACCTCGCCCACATCCTCGGCAACATCACCATCGCGGAGGCCGACATCAGCCTCGCGGCCGACGAAGTTTCCGGCCACCAGAAAATCCTCGGCGCATACTCGGGACGCTACGGCGGGCAACATGTGTGGTTCGCCGCTACCTTTGACCCCGCGCCCGTGGGGTTTGGGGCCTGGACGGATCCGGCCGCGCCCGAGATTGGCGCCACCACGGCCACGGGGCCTTCGTCGGGGGGATGGGTGCAATTTCCCTTGGGTACGCGCACCGTGGACCTCCGACTTGCGGTCAGCGCGGTGGATCTCGACGGCGCCCGACGCAACCGGGACACCGAGCTGGTCGGCTCCTTCGACGATGTGCTCGCGACAACAGAGGCTGCATGGCGGGCGTACTTGGACGGGATTGTGATCGAAGGCGGCACCGAAGAGGAGCGCCGCATCTTCCACACCGCCCATTACCACACCGCACTCATGCCCCGGCAATACGCCGACGTCGACGGGCGGACGCGGGGCATCGACGGTGAAATCCACACGGTCCACGACTTCCGATACCTCACCGACCTGTCCTTGTGGGACACCTTCCGCACCCTTCACCCGTTCTACCTGCTCGCCCATCCCGACTGGCAGCGCGACGCCGTGTTGTCCCTCGTCACGATGAACGACGTCGGCGGTGCCTGGCCCCGTTGGCCCCTCAGCCACGGCTACACGGCTGGCATGGTGGGTACCCCCGTAGATCAGGTGCTCGCCCAGTCCGCGTTGGCTGGCCTTTCCGGCTGGGATGCCGAAGCGGCATTTGACGCTGTGTTGGCGCATAGCGCAGGCCCCGTGGCGGTCGACGGACGCGACGGAATCGATGGCTACCTGGACCGGGGTTGGGTGGCCTACGAAGACGCGGGCTCGCCGGTGTCGCTCACGCTCGAGTACGCCTGGTCCGACCACAGCCTCGCATTGTGGGCGGAGTCGCTCGGGCGCACGGAAGAAGCGGCGCGTCTCCATCAACAAGCCGCCGGTTGGGCCGAACTCTACGACCCCGCCACGGGCCTGCTCACCGGACGCCACGCCGACGGCACGTTCGAGACCATTACCGAGCCTTTTGCCTGGTTGGACGCGTTCGTGGAAGGCAACGCCTTACACTACAAATGGGGCGCGCCTTGGGACCCGGAACGTTTGGTGACGACGCTGTACGGCGGTGACCACGACTTGTGGGCGGCCGACCTTGCCGCGTATTGGGACGAAGTCATGTCCGAACCCGACGATGCGTTTCCCGACGACTGGTATTGGCACGGCAACGAGCCCGACTTGCACTACGCCGCGCTCGGCGCACTGACCGGTCACCCCGAGCTGACTTGGTCAGCAACCCGATGGATCGCAGCCAACCGGTATGGGCTGGGAGGCAGCGGGCTGGATGGTAACGATGACAGCGGCACATTGTCCGCCTGGTACCTGCTTTCCGCCATGGGACTGTACCCGGTCGCTGGAACCAACGTTTGGGCGCTCGGATGCCCCTTCTTCGACCGTATCGAAGTCGTCGCCGCCGGATTGGTGATCACGGCGGACGGGGCGTCACCCGAACGACCAGATTGCCCGGTCCGAACCCGAAACCAGGTTCCGTGGACCCACACCACGGCGGATTTCCAAGACCTCGTCGAAGCCGAATGGGCGTTTTTGGCGGAGTGAGCATGGACGCCAAAGAGGCTTCTTACAGATGGGTTCGCCAAGGCCTCGACGGTAGCTTGCTCGGCGCCGACGCAGCGACTGTGCTGGCTGTCTCCGGCTGGGCACGGTCGGTCGGCGGAGCCGGGCCGTACCAAACTCTTTTGGCGCGTGCCGGTCTGCGCAGACCCGCGATCGACGAGGCCGTCGCTTCTTGTGCCATCGCTGAAACCCCCGCGGCGCGGCACTGCACGTACGTCGTGCGTGCCCAGGATTTTGCGCTGGCACTGCGGCGCACCTTCAGCCTACATAGCCCCGCAAGTCGACGCCCCCGCATCGACGCTCTCCGCGGATTTTCGCAATGACCCCCTTGCGTTGGATGCCTTATCCTTTATTAATTGCGTGTAGCGACGAGCCAATCGATGCCTACGGTGTCCAGGTGCTCGACGAGGCGCAGCTACGCGCCGACGTCGAGTTCCTCGCCTCCCCGAAGCTCGACGGGCGGTACCCAGGCTCGGCTGGCGACGAATCTGCGCGGTCGTTGGTGGAATCTCGGTTTGAGAGCGCTGGCCTGCTGCCACAATGGAAATTGGATTCTTACCAGCAGCCGTTCGTGGATGACGATGGCAATGACACCGCCAACGTGCTTGCCATCCTGCCGGGCGCCGACAACGAGGTCGGGCACGAGATTGTCGTGCTTTCGGCGCATACCGACCACCTGGGCGACGGGTATTTGGGCGCCAACGACAATGCGTCCGGTGTCGCCGCGTTGCTCTCGATTGCCGAAATCATGGCTGAGAATCCGGCCCCTCGACGTACCGTGGTATTTGCGGCGTTCGGTGCTGAAGAATCTGGCTACGAGGGGTCCAGGCATTTCCTAAACCATCCGCCAGCCGAACTCGACCCCACAGACATCGTCTACAACGTCAACCTGGACATGATTGGCACCTACGACCAGACCGAGATCGTTTGGGCACTTGGCACGCTGGCGGGCACCCCTGCGAAGGAGATGGTGAAGCAGCTCCGAGGGGACTACCCGTCGTTAGACGTCGGAATCGCAGAGCCCAGTGATTTGTCGGACAATGCGACGTTTTGTGAGGCCGGAATTCCCTACGTGTTCTTTTGGACGGACGACCCGGACTGTTACCACAAGCGCTGCGATACCGCGGACCGCTTGGATTATTCGTCCATGGCCGAAATCACCGCGCTGACGCTCAGCCTGACCGCGGCTTTGGCCGGCACGACTGAGGACCTTGCCGCCGGGGTTCAACCCGGAATGGACGTGTGCGGAATTTGAGAAAGCGTTTCGCCGTCAAGGCGTCCGACCTGACACTCAATTCGCCGGGCGGACCTCCATCGTAGCGCCGTCGGTGTTCATTGTCGCTGTGGAAGGGTTTGGGCGCCGGCGTCTTGGCGGTTCCTACCGCGGCCCACGACGCCGACCATCGCCCAGCCACAAGCGTCAGACCAGGGCACTCCTCACAGGGGGTGGTTCCAAGCAGCCGCCAGTCGTTCCGATAACGCACGGCCGTCTGCTTTCGGCCGTCTCAACTCAGGACTGCCCAGGTGTCGGTCGGCATCGTCGCGGACGCCGCGTCTCTGTGACCGTCCAATTTCCACATCGACAACGACGCCCAGCCATGGTTTCGGAGCGTGCCTGGATAAGCGCGCCGCCTTCGGAGCTGCCATGTTCACTCTCCTCCTCGCGTGCGCCGACCTTACGCCCGCCGATTGCGTCGAGGCCGTTTGGTTTGAAGACGGCGACGGCGACGGCTTCGGCGACGTCGCAGACCCGGGCACCCGCGCCTGCGAAAGCCCCGGATTGGTGCCCACAGCCACCGACTGCGACGACGCCGACGCTACGGTCCATCCGGGTGCCACCGAAATCTGCGACCCCGCTGATCGCGATGAAGACTGCGACGGGCGCGCTGAAGACGACGACTCCGATGTAGAAGGCGCCGTCCCCTACGCGCCAGACATCGATGGCGACGGGTTTGGCGACGACTCCCTCGCCGTGACCTCGTGCGAGCCTGGTGACACCACCTGGACGTCGACACTGGGCGACTGCGACGACACCCGAGCGGACATTTCTCCCGCCGGCCTCGAGGCCTGCGATGCCGACAACGTGGATGAAGACTGCAATGGCCTCGCGGACGCCGACGACCCAGACGCCACCGGCCTCTTCGACGACCTTTTCGATGGTGACGGCGATGGATACGGCGATGGGAGCGTGCAGCGATGTCCGGAAGATAGCGTAGACGTGATCTTTGGCGGAGACTGTGACGACACTGCACCCGACATTCATCCGGACGCCGCGGATTGTGAGCCTGACGGCGTTGACCAGGACTGTTCAGGCCGGCCCGACGATGGCAATTGCCACCTGTTATTTGACGGGGACCGCGATCTCGGAGATGCCGAAGCCAGCGTGCTCGGGGCAGTCGCCAATCGTGGGTTCGGCACGTCAGTCGCCTTGTCGCCAGACCTCACCGGAGACGGGCTCGACGATTTGGTCGTTGGCAGCCAAGACCCGGATTTCGCGGTGGTCAGCAACGGTGACCTTAGCGTGCTCAGCGGGCCAATTCTCGGCGAAATCGACGCGTCTGATCAGAGTTTTCTCCGGCTGAATGGCGCTGCGGGCGAGGCCTTCGGTTCCCAGGTCTTCGCACTAGGCGACGCCGACGCCGACGGTGCCGCGGACCTGGCCGCTCACGCAGCCACGACGAGTCATCTTGTCCGCTTTGACGCGCCGCTGGGTGGGGACTTCCAAGCCTCGGCCGTGGCCACGGCCACCTACAACGACCCCGAATCGGGCTGCCTCGGGTTTGGGTCCCTCGCGGCCGAGACCGATGGCGACGGCGTCGCGGAGTTGTGGGTCGCAGACCCCTGTTTCGCACTCGATTTTTCCGTCAAAGGCGGGCTGCTTCATGCGTTCGACGTTTCTCTAGACGGCAACGTCGGCTTGGACGATGCGATTGTCTCTTTCCCAGGTCCGGGCACCTCGGGTGCCGGGCACGATCTCGCCTCGGGGGACGCCAATGGCGATGGTTTGGGTGATCTGCTCGTCGGCAGTTTCGACTACGGTGACGCAGGTCGGGCTTGGCTCCTGATCGAACCGCTCGTTTCCGCCGGATTCGCGGGCGCTCAGGCGACCTTGGTTGGTGAGGCGTTCGCCGATTTGTTCGGGTGGGAAGTTTCGCTCGCGGACATGGACGGAGACGCGCTCGCGGACCTGGTAGTCGGTGTTGCGGCCGGGTCTGGGGCTCTAGGCTGGTGGCCCTCCAATAGTTCCGGTGACCTCAGTACGGAGGACGCTGTTCTGTGGGTGACCGGCAGCCTGGGGACCAGCTTCGCAGGCTCCCTCGCCTCGGGGGATTTCGACGCCGACGGCTTTACCGACCTCGCCGTGGATGTGGGAGGAAAGAATCCAACGCTGTGTTTGATTTTCGGACCCCACGTAGGCACAGAGAGCGATGTGGACGCCTGCGATGTGTTGGCGTCAGACGACGACGACGCGGGATTCGACCTCGCATCTGGAGGGGACCTCGACGGCGATGGCTGGGAAGACCTTGCAGTCGGAACCCCCAAAGCAGGCGCCAATGACGATGGCAGCGTCATCCTGGTATTTGGGGCTCCAAAGCCGTAAACTGCCTTCATCCCAGAGAAATCCATGCCCTACGCGCCCATTCCCTACGCCACCGCGCCCGTTCACCCCGACGAGCTTCTCTCCCGCTTGCGCCAAGACCTGCATGTCGCCTCACAGCGTCGTTCGATCCGGCACTTTAGTACCGAACCCGTGCCGCGGGAAGCAATTGAGACGGCGATCGCCATCGCCAGTACCGCCCCCAGCGGAGCCCATCGCCAACCCTGGCATTTCGTCGCCATTTCCGACCCCGATACCAAATCACGACTCCGAGCCGCAGCCGAAGAAGAGGAGCGGACATTTTACGCACAACGCGCCACGCCGGAATGGCTCGCCGCCCTTGAACCCCTGGGCACCGACGCGCACAAGACACACCTGACGGATGCGCCGTGGGTAATCGTCGTGTTCCGACGCGATAACGACGTGCTGGAGGGGAAACGGCACAAGAACTATTATGTGACGGAATCTGTCGGCATCGCCGTGGGCATGCTCATCGCCGCACTCCACCGCGCTGGGCTCGCGACGCTGACCCATACCCCCGCGCCCATGCATTTTCTCCGGGTGCTGTGCGGCCGCCCTCCCGAAGAAAAACCTTTTGTCATCCTACCCGTTGGATTTCCGGCGAAGGGATGTACCGTCCCCAATTTGACCCGCAAACCCCTCGCCGCCATCGCAACCTTTCTTTAGATCTAGGGCTCGGCTGGGCCACAGCCGGATCCCGCCCGATCGAGCGTGACCGTGACTGCTAGCGGAGGCTCACCGAGGTGGAGCGGGTCTACGTCAAGCGCGACCTCGGTAGACTGTTCGTCCCGCTCCGCGCACAAGGCGAAACCCAATTGGGGCACCCCATGCATCATCAGCGGCAAGACGGTGTCTACCGTCTCCTCACGCACAAACGCGGCGATGCCCGCCTCGTTCGTCGTCGTTTCGACCGACTCCAGCGTCGTTTCAGGCCCCGGCGTGGTGATGAGGCGCTTATACACGACCCGAGCGCCGACCACGGACTCCCCGGCTGCGTCCACTACGCGCACCTCCACGTCTGGGCGCAGCAAGGATCGGCGTGGCATCGGGATGAAACAGCATCCGCTGGCCAACACCACCGCACACAGCAGGAGCGGATTGCAGTTTCTTGGGGCCACGCCGGAACTCGCTACAGCCGTGTAGCATGGGATTGCCACGCAACGTCCAATGACCAAGGAGCAATGACCCCCGCGCTGACCGCCGCTCAATCCCCTCGGCTTCCCAACACGAGATATCCGTGAATTCCCAATCTCCGAGCCTCGAACTGTAATCGTTTTCGGTATTCCTGCGGATGGACCGACCGAAGCGCCACTAACGCCGCTGCCGTCTCTGGCTCCACGGCCTCAATCGCCGCAAGATATCGATTTCTTCGCGCAAACCGCTGAACGACCCGCCGCCGGAGATTGGCCAACCGCCGCCGGTCCTCCACATCCAGATCCGAGGCGTCGCGTACGTCCACCGCCTCGTGGGCCCGCGCATCGTCTCTCGGATGAATGATTTTCATCGATTACGCCGCGGCGCCTCTTCCATGGCGTCGTCTCGCTTCGCATCGTCCCGCGAACCCTGAATGTACAACACCAAGAAGGTGCCCGCCATCAACGCCATGCCTACTGCAACGGCGATCAGGTGGGTGAGAATTGGATTGGCCGGCGCACCCTCCGATTGCGGCAATACGGCGCCTCCCGCTGCTTTCGGAGCCCTCTCGTCCAGCGCTGCCATGATCATCTGCGTCACCACCGCGACACTCGGCCCCGTCATCAACCGCGCGACCGGAAGGTCTATGCCGCCGCGGTTCAATGCGTTTTTCAACTCGATGGCCAGCAGGGAGTCCAACCCCATTTCGAGCATGGGTTTGTTGCGGTCGACGGTCGCAGTACGCTCTAAGCCCAACACTGCGATGACCCGTTCATTCACGAAACGATCGACGGCGCTCGTGCGGTCCGACGCGCCCGCAACCGCCCGCTCGAGATCGGATTCGCCCACCGACGAAGCCGAGGGCGCGGAAGACGCTGCGGACCGCGTCGGCGCCACAGCCACCACCAGCTCGGATAAAAAGGCCGGCGTGTTTCCCTTGTGGAATACGTCCACAAACCGCTGCCAATCGACCCGCAGCACCCCGACATGGGCGACCGGAGAGGTGAGCAGCCGCGCCAGGGCTTTGACACCACCCGACGACGGCAAACGGTGAATTCCCTCATCGGCCTGACGCTTCGCGTGCCCCTCACCCAACCGCGCCGCCATCCCGACCTCGGCCCAGGCTCCCCAACCGATGGCGATACCCGGCAAACCCTGGCGGCGTCGCCAGCTGGCAAATGCGTCGAGAAAGGCGTTTGCCGCTGCGTAGTTGGCCTGACCCGGAGACCCGAGCAGGCTCGCGCCCCCCGAATACACAACGAAGAAATCCAACGGCTGGGCCCGCGTCGCTTCGTGCAAATTGTAGGTGCCATCCCCTTTGGGTCCGAAAGGAATGTGCAGGCGCTCCGCGTCGAGCCGCAACAGTGCCGAATCGGCGAGCACGCCCGCCGCGTGAATCACCCCCCCCACCGGATGGAAGGTCGATTTCACGATGCGATCGACATCGCTGTACACGGCGACGTCCCCGCGCGCGACGACAACCATCGCCCCGTCAGACCGCAAGGCCGCCAACCGCGCTTCGACCTCCGCCGTAGGCGCAGAGCGGCTCGTCAGGATGACCTCTCCGGCCCCTGCTTTGACCAACCATTCCGCTGCCAACAGGCCCAACGCCCCGAGCCCGCCCGAAACCAGGTAGGATCGATCCGCTTTTACCTGGGTGGCGTCCCCACGGGCCGTAGATTTCACCAACCGTCGGCACAGGCGTTTGCCGCCGCGAATCGCCACCTCCAACTCGTGATCCGCTGCCATCGCGCTGTCGACCAGCCCGTCGATTCCCTCTTCCGGAAGGTCGATCATCCGCACCGAAAGCTCTGCCTGTTCCAGAGCGACGACGCGACCAAAACCCAGCAACGCCGCCTGATCAGGGGCCGCACAACCGTCGCCCGTGTCCGCCGCCCCACGCGTGATCGAGACGAAGGGGCAAGACACCCCCGCCTCCGCCAAACCCTGGACCACCCGTAGTGCGACGCCCGGGCCGCGCTCCACCGCCCGTCGCAACGCCTCGCCTGACCCGCCTGTGGCCTCAAGCCCCGACAGGAGCACGACGCCCGACACGCCTGCCCACACGACGCCCTCGCCCGACGCGCTCCGCTCCACCGTGGCACCCGCAGCGGTCCACGCCGCTTCGACCGCCGCGCCCAAACCGCCATCCCCCACCAAGATCCACCGACCGGAAGTCGTCGCGCCGCTGGTTGTCGGCCGGTCGCGCCACACCACCTCGTACAACCACTCCCCGACCCGATCCACCATGCCGGGGAATTCGGGTGCGTCCAACCAGATCCGGCGACGAATAAACGGCGTATTGGGCAGGATCACCGGCCGACGCACGCGCCCGGCTTCGAAACCCACCCAATCCGGTTCCACACCGCGGGCGAAGGCACCCCCCACCGCTGCGAGCAACGTTTGTTCGTCGTCACCGTCCCGCTTGAGTGACGCCAACAAAGCACCGGCCTCCAACGTTTCCGATGTGCGCCGGACGTTTCCGAGCAGCGTCGGATGGGGCCCGATTTCGATGAATAAATCCACGCCCTGATCGAGCAACGTGCGAATGCCATCCAGGAAACGCACAGCGCCGCGCACGTGTTTGCGCCAATACGCACCGGTCTGTTCGCTGCCGTCTGCCATCTGCCCGGTGAGGTTGGACACGAGCGGCACCGTGGGCGCCGCGTAGCTGAGGCCAGAGGCCACCGCTTCAAACGGGTCGAGCATGGGTTCGATCAGCGACGAATGGAAGGCGTGGCTGACGACGAGCGAACGCGAATCGATGCCACGCGCTTGCAACGCGGCCGCCACGGCTGCCACATCAGCGCTCACCCCGCTGATCACGGTCTCCGTTGGGTTGTTGACCGCGGCGACGTCCACGCGGCCGTTTCGGTCCGCAATCGCGGCCCGGGCCGTGACCTCGTCACAAAATAGCGCCACCATGGCCCCGTCCCGCGGCAACTCGGCCATCAAACGGCCCCGCTCGGCGACCAAGCGCAAGCCATCCTGCAGGCTCATGACGCCCGCAAAACAGGCGGCAGCGATTTCACCGATGCTGTGGCCAATGACCGCGTCGGGGCGCACGCCAAAGGAGGTCCACAACGCCGCGAGCGAGACTTCCACCGCAAAGAGCGCCGGCTGGGTGTACCGGGTGTCATGCACGGCGTCGCCTGGGTCGTCGAACACCACGTCGAGCAAAGGGCGCTCTAGCAGCCCTACAAGGCCGGCTGCGCATCGGTCCATCGACGCCCGGAACACCGGTTGCGTCGCGTACAAGCCGCGCGCCATCCCGGCCCATTGGCTGCCCTGACCGCTGAACAAGAAGGCGATGCGTGGACGGCGCGACGGCGCCAACCCTTCGACCACCCCCGGCCCGCCGCCATGGACAAGCCAGCTCGCAAGGCGGTCCTTCGCCTCCGAAGCGTCTCGGGCGACCACCGCGAGCCGATTCTCAAAGGGCATCCGCTTCGTGGCCGCCGCAAAAGCGACGTCGGCCAACGACACACCAGGCGACAGCAACGTGCCGTACGACGACGCCAACTGGCGCAACGCCTCGGATCGACGCGCCGACAACACGAGCACGTGGGCACCGCGGTCGTCTTGGGCCGGTGCGAGGTCTGGCGCGCGTTCAGGCGCTTCTTCCATGACGACATGGGCGTTGGTTCCCGACAGGCCAAACGCGCTGATGCCGGCGATTCGCCGACCGTCGATTCCCTCCCACGGCGTAGGCCGCGTATCGATCACGATGGGGAGTTTTTCGAGCTCAATATCCGGGTTCGGCGTCGTGAAATGCAGGTGGGGAGGGATTTCGCGGTGCGTCAATGCGAGCACCATCTTGATCAGGCTCACGCTGCCCGCAGCGACCTCCATATGGCCGACGTTGGATTTTGCCGCACCGAGATGCAGCGGCCGGTCCTTCGATCGCCCCACACACAGTTCCGCCTCGATTCCATGCACCTCAATCGGGTCGCCCAGCACCGTGCCCGTTCCGTGGGCTTCGAGGTACGACACCGCCAACGGGTCCACCCCGGAGCGGTCGAGCGCTTCCCGAATCACGCCTTGTTGGGCGGCACCATTGGGCACGGTCAACCCGCTCGATGGCCCATCGTGGTTGACCGCGGTTCCTCTCAATACCGCGAGAATTGGATTTCCATCTCGTTGCGCGTCTGACAATCGACGGAGCACGAGAATTCCTGCGCCTTCTGCCCGTCCATAACCGTCGGCCGACGCGTCGAAGGTCTTGCAGCGGCCGTCGGGAGACAACGCCTTGAGCTGGCTGACGTACACGAAATTCTCGGGGGACAACATCAAATGCACCCCCCCTGCCAATGCCGTGTCGCAATCTCCCGTGCGAAGTGCTTGTGACGCAAGATGCGTGGCGACAAGGGTGCTGCTGCACGCCGTATTGAGCGCAAACGTCGGCCCGTGCACCCCCAACACGTACGCGACACGTCCGGCCACAAAGGCCGACAAGTTGCCGGTACCCGCGTAGGTGTCGCGGTACATCGGCTCGCCCGGGACGTGGAACCGGTCGAGGTACCCACTGTCGCCCACACCCACGAAGACACCGGTCCGCGAATCCCGCAGGTCCCGATTCGTCAGGCCAGCGTTTTCGAGCGCCTCCCAGGCGATTTCTAGGAATATTCGTTGCTGCGGATCCATCGACATCGCCTCGCGCGGCGATATCTGGAAGAATTCCGGATCAAATTGATCGACGCCGTCGAGAAAGGCAGCTTGCCGCGTATACATCCGGCCCGGCGTGGCCGGTGTGGGGTCATACCAGGCGTCGATATCCCACCGATCGGGCGGCACCTCGCGAACAGGGTCCACACCGTCCCGGAGCACCTTCCAGAACGCTTCCGGCGTGTCTGCCCCTCCAGGATACCGACATGCGATGCCCACCACGGCGATGGGTTCGTCAAAACTCACGGATCGTGTGACCACGCGCACGGCTTGCACGCCCGGCGCAGCGTCCAGGTCCAACAAACCCAACAAATGACGCGCCAGATCTTCGACGTTGGGGTGGTCGAAAGCCACGGTGGCGGGCAGCGCCACGCCAAATCCGTCTTTGAGACGCGCACGAAACTCGACCGCCATCAGGGAATCGAATCCGATGTCGAAGAAGCCCTTGTCGTGCGGGATCTCGGACACCTCTAGACCCAGAATCGCTGCAACCTCTTCGGCGATGAGGTCGGCCACAACCGCGCCTCGGCGAGCGACTTCCGCGCCAACGACCCGCGCCCGATGGGGAAGCGAGGTCACAACAGCCTCCACCTCGCCACGAAGGCCTAGCAACAGGGGGGGAACCCGCGACAGCCGCCCGCAGAACACCGGCCAATCCGCAGCCACAACGACCGGCATCGGATCGGCGGACCCCAACAAACGTGCAAGCACGGCGACCGCCGTCGACGGCGGCATCGGCGTCACACCCCCCGCCTCCCAATTGCGAGCCGCTTCGGTCGCGAGTCCCGCTTCAGCCCACGGACCCCAGCCGATCGACAGCGCAGGAACGCCGCGCGCGCGGCGGCGCAAGACGATTGCGTCCATAAACGAGTTGGCCGCTGCGTAGTTCGCCTGTCCAGGCGATCCAACCATCGCAGCCGCTGAAGAAAACACCACAAAATGATCGAGGTCTGGCAGACGGGAATCCAGCGCCCACGTCCCAACGATTTTCGGACCCCACGGGCGCTCCAACCGCGACGCATCGAGGTTGAGCAGCGACACGTCCTCGACCGTACCCGCCGCATGGAACAGCGAACGCACAGGGGACAGGCCTCGGGCCCCGATCTCAGCGAGCACGGCGTCGACGCCGTCCTTCGTACCCACGTCCCCCTGAACGAATTCGACCCGGGCCGCCAACCGGTCGAGTTCCGCGGCCACGTCCGGTTGCGGTTTGCGCCGACCCACCAGGACAATCGAGGGTGCCCCGGCCTCCGACAGCCACCGCGCCAGGCGTGAGCCGATCGCGCCAAGGCCGCCGGTGATCAGTACCGTGCCCGCGAAGCCCGGAACCGCCAGAACGGCCGGTTCTTCTCGGCGCAACCGTGGCACCAAGGCCGCTTTGCCCCGCAAGGCCAAGACCGGCAGACCTGAACCCACCGCGCCGACAACGGCGTCTACGTCGATGGGCACGGACGGATCAAGGTCGACACGCCGGAGGTCCACGTTGGGAAGCTCGACAGAAACGGTGTTTCCAACCCCCCACGTCGTCGCCTGGCCCGCGTGACATACCCCACCCCCTGCAGGCATCGCACCCCGGGTGACCCACACCGCCGCGACACCCACCCGGGCGGCCGCGCCAGCCACGCCCACGGCCCCCCGCGCCACGTGTCGCGCGCTCGCCATCGGGTCGACGTCTACATCAGGCGCGTCCAGCGCCCCGAACCACGCCACGGTTTTCGCGCCTGCCACGCCTACGGCCTGCGCCACCGCCAAGGCGTCGCCTGGGTCTACGTCGTCGCGTACCACCGCACCTGGCCACTGTTCCGCCGCCCGCCGGCCGATTCCTTGAGCGTCGCACAACACCAACACAGGCTGCGGCAGGTTTCCGACGCCTGGATTGACGGACTCCCAGGAGGTCCGGTGCACCCATCCCGCGCCCGGCAACGACGCTGAGCTTCGGTCCACGCGGTCCACCCAGTGACGGCGACGCTGCCAAACGGTGGTCGGCAGCCCAATCCTGCGCCCCGGCATCTCGCGGTGCACACCGGCCCAATCCACGGTGACGCCCGACTCCCACAACCGGCCCAAGGTATCGAGAACGACCTTCCAGTCGGCTTCCCCACGGCGAAGCGACGGGTACCAGGTGCACGGTTCGTCTTCGAGGCAGCGCCCCCCTGCACCGGCGAGAATCGGGTGATTTCCGATCTCGACGAAGTGACGGTAGCCAGCCGCTGCCAGCGTCTCCATGCCAGCCAGGAACTGCACGGATTGACGCATGTGACGGCGCCAGTACGCGGGTGTGACGATGTCTTCGCCCGCCACCGCGCCTTGCACGTTCTCGATGAGCACAAGCTTCGGACGATGGCGCGTGACCGCCGCCACCATGGCCTCAAAGCTGTCCAGAATCGGCTCCATCCGAGGCGAATGCGCCGCATGGCTGATCCGCAGGCGCCGGATTTCGACCCCTTTCGCTTCAAACCGGTCCGCGACGGCGTTGACCGGCTCCCGCGTGCCACTGATGACAGTCTCGGCAGGACCGTTGACGGCAGCGATGGCGACGTCAGCTTCCAGGCCCGCGATCGCTGCAGATACCGCCGCCGCAGACGCGAAGATGGCCACCATTTCGCCGTCATGCGGCAGACTCGACATGAGTGCTGCGCGCTGACACATCAACCGCATGCCGTCGTCCAGCGAGAACACGCCTGCGAGCGTGGCCGCCACGTATTGTCCCGTGCTGTGCCCAATGACCGCGTCTGGAACGATGCCGAAGCTCTCCCACAACTTCGCCATCGCCCATTCGAGCGCAAACATCGCCGGTTGCGTGTACTTCAGCTCGTGCAGCGCCGTGTCGGCCGGGTCCGAAGGGAACACGACTTCGTCCAACGGGCGGTCCAAATACGGTCGCGCGATGGCACAACAGGCGTCGAAGGCCGCCCGGAACGCAGGATCGACGTCATAGAGCGCACGTCCCATGCCGGCCTGCTGTGGGCCCGCACCCGTGCACAAGAAGACGAGCTTGGGCGGTTCGGCCTCGGCCGAATGCACGCCGCGACCCGCCGCCACCGTCGCCAACTCTCCAGCCAATTCGTCGAGGTCCGCCGCGCTGACCGCGGCACGGGCAGCGAGGTGGCTGCGCCCGATGTTGAGCGTGAACGCTACATCGTCGATGCGTTGTTCGTGCAAGGCGTCGGCGAGGCGTTCGGCCAGTGCCGCCACACCTGCAGGGGTACGCGCCGACAAGGTGACCAGGTGCTGGGGTCGAGCACCCGATTCTGGGGGAGGCCCCAAATCCGGGGCTTCGCCGAGTACGACGTGGGCGTTGGTGCCCGAGATTCCAAAGGAGCTGACGCCAGCAAAACGCCCCGCCTCGGGCCGAGGCCACGCCAGCGGTGCAGCGGGAATTTGAACGGGCCAATCCGTCGGCAACGATGGGTTCGGCGTCGAGAGGTGCAATACCGGGGGAATCACGCCGCTGCGCAGGGCACCCAAGGCCGCGAACAGGCCCGCCATGCCCGCACCCGCTTCCAGGTGGCCCACGTGGCTCTTCACCGCGCCGAGCGTGAGCGGATGGTCCGCAGGGCGCCCCACGCCGAGAACGGCCCGCAGCGCGCCGACTTCGATGGGGTCGCCGAGCGACGTGCCCGTCCCGTGACATTCGACGAATCCAACGGCGGACGGCGACACCCCAGCCGCCGCAAGCGCACTGCGAATCACCTCAGCTTGTGCGGGTCCGCTGGGAACTGTCAGGCCACTCGACCGCCCATCGTGGTTGACGGCCGAACCGCGCACCACACCAAGCACGCGGTGCCCAGCCGCAACGGCGTCGGACAGCCGCTCCAGCGCGACCATCCCACACCCTTCCGAGCGCACGTACCCATTGGCCGCAGCGTCAAAGGTCTTGCACCGACCGTCCGGTGCGAGCGCACGCAGCTGGGCCATGAGAATCGTCGTTTCCGGGCCCACGATGGCATTCACACCACCCGCGAGCGCCAACCGACACTCCCCACTTCGCAACGCGGCAACCGCCTGGTGAATGGCGACCAACGACGATGAACACGCCGTGTTGATCGACATCGAAGGGCCACGCACGCCGAGGACAAAACTCAGGCGACCGGCAGCGAACGACGGCTCATTTCCAGTGCCATTGTAGGGATCGGATTCGCCCCCGGAATCGACAGGATCAAATCTGCGCCAATATTCGCTCGTGCCCACGCCAACGAAGACGCCCACAGGCAGATCGGCCAGGCTATGCGGCACAATTCCGGCGTCTTCCAAGACTTCCCACGCCGATTCCAACAACATGCGTTGTTGGGGATCCAGGCTCGCCGCTTCTCGCGGAGAAATTCCGAAACACGCCGGCTCGAAACCTTCAATCCCTTCGACGAAACCACCGGTCCGGCTATACAATTTCCCCGGCGTTGCGGGACTCGGGTCGAAGTACCGCTCCACGTCGAAGCGGTCTCGCGGTACGTCACTGATCGCGTCGGTGCCGTCGACGAGGAACTTGGCGAAGCTGTCGAGGTCGCGCGCACCCCCCGGCATGCGCAACGCCGTGCCCACGATGGCGATGGGCTCTTCGGACCGGCCGACGGCCGACGCAGCGACCCCCACGACGTCCGCAAGACCCAGCTCCACCAACAGGTGACGAACCAACGCACGGACATTCGGGAAGTCGAAGGCGACCGTGGCGGAAAGGTCCACACCCACCCGCTTGGCGAGGCGGTTCCGCAGATCGACCGCCATGAGCGAATCCAACCCCGCGTCGAAGAATCCGGTGTCTGCGTCCAACCGACGACCCGGCGCCAGCCCGAGCACGGCGGCGACAATTGCCTGCACCTCGACGGCCACAGCTTCCCGTCGTGCTTCCGAAGACAACCCGCGCCAACGCGCCACGACATTGTCCGCAAGAACTGGAGCCGACGACGACGACGTTCGCAGCGCGTCGTACAGCCCCGATGGGCCGGGCCTCGACGCGGCGTACCGATCCCAATCAAAGGGCGCGATGACCACATGCGCACGGGCTTCGTGCGCGGCCCGTCTCCACGCCGCGTCACCCAACATCGGGTCCAAGAGGCGCACGCCTTCGGCGGCCCACCGGGCGCGGGTCGGTTCGTCCACCTTTCCGGCCAAGCCCTCGCCGTCCCACGGTCCAAACGCCACGCTGGTCGCTGGCAGTCCCGTGAGGCGACGGGCTCGCGCCACCGCATCGAGCACCGCGTTGCTGGCTGCGTAGGCGGCTTGGCCCGCTGTGCCGACGACCGCAGCCGCTGACGAAAACAACACGAATGGAATGGCATGGAACGCAAGCGCCAAGTGCAGGTTCCACGCGCCGACGGCTTTGCCGAGCACGGCCGGGGCTACGTCGTCCCAGTCCACGTTCGACAATGGCCCGTCTGCCGCGGCGCCAGCCGCATGGACGACCCCCGAAAGATTTGGGATTGCCGAGACCATTTGCTGAACGGCCCGCGTGTCCGACAGGTCCACGTGCACGTCGGTGACGGAAACGCCCCGGTCCACGAGCTCCGCTTTCACAGCGAGGGCTTCTGACGTCGCAGCGCCCGACCGGGACGCCACCACCAGCGTGTGCACGCCTTGTTCCACGAGCGAACGCAGCACGCGCCGCCCGAGCGCACCCCAGCCGCCCGTGACGAGCCAGGCCCCGTCGCCCAACGACACCGACTGTTCCGACAGTGAAACCCGCGTCAGTCGCGCGACCCAAGCCGAATCTTCACGCAATCGAAGAACTTCACCGCTCGGCGCGAGCAGGCGGTCCACGATGTCGTCTGCCGAAACCTCGCCGTCTACGTCGATGGCGCCGCCCACACGGTCGGGCATCTCGGTGGCCGCAACCCGGAACGCGCCGTGCGCCCCCGCCGAAGCGAGATCCCCGGGCGCGGTTCCACCCTCGAATGCACCGCGGGTCACCAACCACGCGCGTGTGGCCAAACGCGCCCGCGACACCGCTTGCAACAGGCGAAGCGCGCCGCCCACCACGCGCTCAAGCGCCTCGCTCAGGTTCACGTCCACGAGCGTGGAGTCCAGCGTGCCCGCGCCTCGACAATCCACGACCCCGCGCAAGTCGGGTTCGCCCACCGCAAACAAATCGTCCACGACACGCGCTTGATGACCGCGTTGGTTCAGGGCAGCGCCAAGCTCGCCTGCAAGCCCATCGACAGGCCCCAACAACAGCCACGCCCCTGGCGCCACAAAATCGCCCACAGGCGGCGCCGGAACCCAACTGACTTCCACCGCAACATCGGCCAACGGATCGACGACCACCGACGCGGACACCGGGGGCAGCCAATACGTTTCGCCCTGCCACGGGTACGTCGGCGCATCGACACAGCGACCCGCGCCCACCAAGGTCGGCCACGCGACGGCCACGCCCCGCGCCCACAGGGCCCCGGCGGCGTGCAGCACGGCGACCTCGTCGTCGTCCTCCTCACGGGTCGACGGAATGAAGGTCGCCGACGAATCGATTCGGGCGCCCAGACCCGAAAGAATCGGATTGGGCCCCAACTCCAAGAACAGGCCGTGGTCGTCCGCTCGCAGCGTGTTCAAACCCTGGCTGAAACGCACGGCCTCCCGCAGGTGGCGTCGCCAATAATGGGGGTCCGCCGCCCGATCGCCGAGCACCTTGCCGTCGAGATTGGAAAACACCGGGAAATGTGCACGGCCGGGTACGAGTTGCCGTGCTTCGGCCTCAAACGCGTCAAGAATGCCGTCCATCAGTGGGGAATGGAAGGCGTGCGACACGGCGAGGTGCCGCACCCGTACGTTGAGGCCGCGGAAATGTTCGGCCACGAATTCGATGGTTTCCACGGCACCCGAAACGACCGTCTCGCGCGGACCATTGACGCCGGCCACCGACGCGTCTTTCTTGCCCGCCAAAATCGTTTCGACGTCTTCCAACGGGGCAAACACGGCGAGCATCGCGCCATCGCGAGGCAAATCCGACATGAGCCGACCGCGGGCGACAACAAGGCGCAGTGCGGGTTCGAGCACCAGGGCACCGGACACGACAGCTGCAACGATCTCGCCGACCGAATGGCCGAGCGCGGCGTCGGGCTCCACGCCCACAGACTGCCACAATGCAGCCATGGCGTATTCGTACGCAAACAGCGCGGGTTGGGTGTAGCGCGTGTCGTGAATCTCGTCGCCATTGCCAAACATGACGTCGAGAAGCGGGCGCGGCAGCAGAGGATCCGCCACCTTGGCGCAGCGCTCCAAGGCCTCCCGAAACACGGGAAACGTTTCGCTTAGCCGCAGGCCCATGCCCGTGTGCTGGGCGCCTTGACCGGTAAACAAGAAAACGACCGTTGGCGCTGTGGACGGGGCGTTGCCGATCGCCGCATCGTGTTCCTCGTCGGCAACGAAGGCGCGCAACCGTGCCGCGAGTTCGTCTGGGGCTGTGCCTGCGACGACTAGGCGGTCGGCCAGCGCAGCACGCCCATGTACGGACGTGTACGCCGCATCCCGAAGGGAAAGACCCGAATCCAGACGGCTCGCCCACGCCGTCGCCAGTGCACGAAGGGCCGGCAATCCGCGGGCTGACAGGAGCAGGGGCCAGGCTTCCCGAATTGGCGCGGCCGCTACGGCCTCAAACGCGGGCGCAGCCTGCACGACGACATGCGCGTTCGTGCCCGAAAGGCCAAAACTGCTGACCGCGCCAATGGCCCGACGATCGGCCGCCAACGGGGCAGGCACCACCGCCAGGCGAATTCGTGTGCCAGCGAGGCCCAGGCGCGGATTGGGCGTTGTGCCAAACCGCTGTTGAGGCACCTGGCCGGCCCGCAATCCGACGAGCACTTTGAGCAGGCCCGTCACACCAGCGGCGGTTTCCAGGTGGCCGAGCTGGGTCTTGACGCTGCCGACCCACAACGGCCGACGATCGGAGGTCGCCTGGCCATAGACAGCCTTGAGCGCGTCCATCTCGATGGGGTCGCCGAGCGGCGTACCTGTGCCATGCGCCTCGATGAAATCGACGTCGGAGGGCGCGACACCTGCAGCGTCGAGCGCCGCGCGAATGACCTGCTGTTGCGCACGTCCGGAGGGCGCCGTCAAGCCGTTGCTGCGCCCGTCTTGGTTGACGGCAGAGCCGCGGATCACGCCTAGGATCCGGTGCCCGTGTTTCACAGCGTCGGAATGACGCTCCAACACGACCAACGCCACGCCTTCGCCGCGACCGTAACCATCGGCAGCTGCGTCGAACGCTTTGCTGCGACCGTCTGGCGACAGCGCTTGAAGCTTGCTGAAGTACACCGACGGCTCGGGTGCGATCAGCAGATTCGCCCCGCCCGCGAGTGCGAGATTCGTCTCCCCAGAACGCAGACTCTGCATGGCGAGGTGCAGTGAAACCAACGACGAGGAACAAGCCGTGTCCACCGTGACCGCCGGGCCTTGCAGGCCGAGCGTGTAGGCCACACGACCCGACGCCACCGACAGGAAGGACCCCGTGCCCGCATAGGGACCGATTCGCGCAGGATCGGGGCCGAGAAAGTGGCGCCGCGCGTAGTCCGAAAGCCCCAGCCCCACCCACACACCCGTCTGTGTTCCGGACATGCTGTCAGGCGCCAAACCAGCATGCTCGAAGGCTTCCCATGCGACCTGCAACAACAGCCGCTGGGCGGGATCCATCTCCAGCGCTTCTCGCGGGCTGATCCCGAAGAAAGCCGCGTCAAACTTGGCGACATCGTCGAGGAATCCCGCCTCGCGGGCGATCATCGTCGCAGCGTTGTCGGGGTCGGCGTCGAACCACCGATCGGCGTCCCAGCGGTCGGAAGGCACCGTTCGGATCGCCTCCGCACCCGCGGCGAGGAAGGCCGCGAATTCATCGAAATTCGTCAGGCCCCCAGGCAGGCGCAAACCCGTGCCAATCACCGCTATCGGTTGACGCGCGGCCGCTTCGGCTGCGTCGAGCCGGGCGCGCATGTCGCGAACCGCTAAGAGGGCCTGTTGTAGCGGCGTGTGGCCGCTCCGATCGTCGCTATCGGCCATCCGTCAATGCCCCGCCCGACGCCGCCCTTAGCGCGGTCCTGGCGCGAGCGCAGGACTTGCCACACGGCGTTCCGCGGGTCAACGGAGTTGCGTGCCGGGCCACACTGTTCAGGTCGAGGGGATGTACCGCCGCTTCGGCGCCCGTTGGGCGCTGGCGAACGTCAGCTTTCGCTTGCTCGAGGGGGGCGCCTTGCGCCTCACGGGCGCCAACGGATCCGGTAAGAGCACACTGCTGCGCGTGCTTGGCACGGCGTTGCGCGCCGATCTCGGCAGCGTCCGGGTCGGAGGCCTCGACCTTTGGGCCTCGCGTGGCGTTCTGCGTCCGACGCTTGCAGTGTACGGGCATGCGACGGGCACGTGGGAAGAACTGAGCCCCCGCGACAATTTGGTCGCGTGGAACAGCTTCGGAGGCGGAACCACCAACGTTGACGCGCTCCTAGAGCGTGTCGGTCTCGAAGCTGCGCGCACGGACCCGGTGCGGATGTTGTCTGCGGGGCAGCGGCGCAGATTGGCCTTGGCCAGAATGTTGTTGCGAACACCATCGCTGGCGCTGTTCGACGAGCCGATGACGGCGCTGGACGTGGCCGGGCGCGCGCTGTTGACCGGCGTGTTGAAGGACCTGCGTCAGGCGGGATGCACCTTGGTCATCGCCACCCATGACCCTGCGGAGGTGGCAGACGTGTGCGACGCGGACCTAAACTTGGATGAGGGGCGGGTTGCCTGAACCGCCCCCTTTAGGGCCCGCCCGGAAATAAACGATCCGCATCGAGGGCGCGATGCCGCCCGCCGCGCGAGGCGCAGGGCAGAGCCGAACCGAGGAGTACCCGGCGTACTTCGCAGGTTCGGCGAGGCCCTGCAACGAAGCGCCGCGGGATGGCAGCGCGTCCGAATGCGAGCGTTTGTTTTCGGGCGGGCCCTTACGCAACGGCCTTCGCCTCCTCCGTGTGCAGCCCCAATACGACGACGGCCGCGACCACGAGAATCGCCGCAGCCAGCAAGAACGAGCTTCCCGGCAAGCCAACGCCGATGCCATAAGCGAGCACCTGCGTAAAAATGGCGGGTCCGAACATTCCCGTCAGGCCCATCAGACTCGAATTTGCGCCCTGCAATTTCCCCTGGTCGCCGACGTCCACAAACCGGCTCATCCGAGCGTTGAGCGCGGGACCGAACAGGCCCATCAACGCGAATACCGGCACGCCGAGTAGAAATCCGACGGGGGTGTGCGCCAGCCCGTAAATCGCCATCCCCGCCGCACCAAATCCGAGGCCCGCGAGCATCGAGCGCGTCTCCCCGAGCCGCGCTACGATGGGCCGCACAAGCCCCGCTTGCACGACAATGCTCGCTATGCCGACGACACCGAGTGTCAGGCCGACTTCGCGCGCCGACCAGCCGTACCTGTGGCTGGCATACAAGACAAAGGTGCTCGGCAATACATGGTGCGCGAGTTGAAATAAACTGTACACGCCGCCAAGTGCAGGCAATTGCGCATGACCTCGGTACAACGCGAGACTCCCCACCGGGTTCGCGCGGGCCCAGGAAAACGGCGTCCGCTTTTCCCGAGGCAACGACTCCGGAAGCACGAACACGCCCCACAGGGCGTTTGTCAACGCAACACCCGCCGCCACCCAAAAAGGCAGACGAGGGTGGACGGCGCCCAGCAGACCCCCGATGGCCGGTCCCACCACGAATCCCACGCCGAAGGCCGCACCCGTCAACCCAAACGCAGCGGCGCGTTTTTCCGGAGGCGTCACGTCGGCCACATAGGCGGAAGCGGTGGAAAAACTCGCCGCCGTCAGCCCGTTGAGAATCCGACCTATGAGCAACCACATCGTCGTCGGGGCCAAGGCCATCACGATGTAGTCGAGGCCGAGGCCCGTAATCGACAGCAACAGGACCGGCCGTCGGCCAAATCGGTCGGACAACGCGCCCAGCACCGGAGACGCCACGAACTGCATGAACGCCCAGGACGTGCCGAACAAGCCGAAGATGCGCGCGGCACGTGCCGTGTCGCCTCCTTCCATCGACTCGATGAGTTTGGGCAACACGGGGATGATCAGGCCGAAGCTGATCACGTCGAGCAGCATGGTGACGAAGATAAACCTGAGGGCTGCGGGCCGCGCCGTGCTCAGCGCAGCACCTTCATGGCAACGACCGCTATCACAGCCAGCAAGAAGCCAATGCCGCGAACGGGAAAGGCCCAACGGGCGATTCGATCGGGATGGAAGCCAACACGTGAACCGACCACCAGGACGATGCCGAGGATGGCAGCGCCGAGCTTGACATGCATCCACGAGCCGGATTGCATCAGCGACGGATTCATCGCGATCATCGCAAACCCGCACACCATCGCCGTTCCGCCCCCGATGGCTTCCATCAGCAGATTTCGTCCCAGCAGCAACCCGCGAATCGCTGGCGCGGCGTCAGGATGGAGCTTGATGTAGACCATCGCGGCATCGGTCGCGAGGCCCGCGCCGAAGAATAGCATGACCATGAGGATGTGTAGCGTCAGCACCCACTCATACATGTCGGCTCCCGGCAGTTCGTGCCGCCGGGGGCCTATGCCGACGAACCCGCCGTGTCGGGGAAGGACTCGAAGCCTTAGCGAGTCCCGCTGAACGTACCGCGCACCGTAGTCGTGGACGGAATCGGCGTCACATCGTCCACATAAATATTGCCCTCAACGGCGTCGCCCGCGAATGTCGCCGTCCAGTTCCCAAGGATGTTGTCGAACAGGGCACCTCCGAAACCAATATCCGCGTCAGTTTCACCGCTAAAGACGAAAACCCCCGGAGCCCCCGCAAATATGCCCAAGTATTCGCACGAACCGGTTCCGAGAACTTCAGGAAGGGAACCCTCGGAGACCCCAAAGTTGAGCGTCGCCGTACCGACGCACGTGTCTAAAAAAGTGCCGTCCGGTATGAAAAGTGTGATGTCGAACGACATTTCGCCGGTGTAGACGCCGTCGTGAATCCCCCCAACTCCGGTTCCGGGGTCGGTGTCGGCATCGGAGTCGGAATCCGCATCGGAGTCGGAATCCGAGTCGGTGTCACAATCGCCAGCCGATTGGACTGCCGGGTCTGAGACTATCGGATTGGCCTCGTCTTGAGTGCAGGCGATCAGCTGACTCACAACGTAGATCCTGAGCATGTGCGGTACCCTGTTTGGTACCACACCCGTACCCGGCACCCGCGCAGGTGTGACCCCCACCCAACCCCCACTCTGTCAGCTTCGGTCCTCCACCACATCCCCCTCGCGAAGCAGCAATTCTGCGAGCCCGATGCGGGTTGAGGACACGAGGTCCGTGCGAATTCCGCCGTCCCGAAGACGCTCGCGAAGGCGGCCAAGCAACCCGTCCCACCGACGTCGCAACGCATCGCGATCATCGATGTGCGGCCAATGCGGCCTCGCCAACTCCTCCCAACTCATCGGCTGCTGGACGCTGGCGAGGTCGCTGACCACCCTCGCCAACTGACCGACGAGCACGAAGACTTCGGACTTCGGACGGTGAATCTGCACCGTGTCGAACGAGGTGACGATGCGCAAGGGCCCCGTTTCGTCGGCTCTTGTGGCCGACTCCCCAGCGTTGGACAGGGCTATCCACAACGAGCGATAGACCCCGGAGCGAAGCACAACAGTCTCGCCCGCACCGAGCGGCGTAGGCGTTGCGCCGTGGCGAACCCGCCACCGGCCGTCGCTCTCCCAAAACACCGCTTCAGCGTCGGCCACCGCCCCTGGAGCGAGCCGCGGGAGTGGATCGAGGACCAGCGAACAGGTTCCCGGCAAGGCTTGGGCGGGCAGTCCCGGGCCTTCGAGCCCAAGCACCGCCTCCGGCAACGCGATGGCCTCCACGGTGAGAACCACTCGTGGGGCGAGCCGGATCTCGGACCCAACTTCCAGTGAGGCGCCGTCGGTGGGCTTGCCACCTACGCTGAAGCGACGACGCAGCGCGAGAAGCCACATGCGTTCGCCGCGCAGGCTGATCATCGCGTGCGCTTCTGACACGTCGGGGTCGTCAATTCGGAGCGCCGCAGCCCAGGTGCGTCCGATGACGTCGCCAGCATACAGCGTCTCGGAGGTGCCGTCGGGAAGCCGAAACCGAACACTGGCACGCATGCCGGTGCCTAGCCTGCATCGACGCCGCGCGTGGCGCTCACGGCCGAGCACCCCAAGCAGCCGACACGGCTGCGTCCAAGTCTTCGACACTCGCGGTCAGAGCGCCCACCGACCACAAGCGACAAGACCCGTCCCAACTCGCGGTCACGAGGTCGCCATCGGGCAAGAACTCTACGGCAGCGACGCGCTCGGCGTGGCCCGGCAGCAGCCCCAACAGGGCGCCGCTATCGGTATCCCACACACGAACAAGGGTGTCGAGGCCAACATGTCCGGTACCACCGATTTCTACCCGCGCCATCCCACTCGGAATGATCAGAGTCCGCGCCCCAACGAACCCGGAGCCACCGGTGCCTTCTGCTCGATGCATCCGCTGGGACACGGGAGCCGCAGCCGGGATTTCGGTCTTCTGAACTGGTAAAAATCGCTGGTACCGGACACGAGCGAATCGAAGGGCATCGCCCGCAACTCCTCTGCGTAACAATCGGGGCAGTTGTACATGTCGACGTCGGTCACGCCCTGTGCGGCCAACGAAGGCGGCAACGGGATGTGCTCCCGAAGGACGACGAGCAGCGTCTCCGCGGCCGGGTAGCCCTGCGCCTGAACGAGCAGCAGGAAGTCCACGACATCGGTCGTACGACCGAGCTGGTCGGTATCCCAAGCGGGACTGTCGATGTCGGACAGGTCTGGCGGCGCGCCCGCGAAGTCGGTCGCGAACCCGTGACCTCCAGCCTCCTTGGCCGCGAGCGTCACCACGTCGTCGTAGTTGTCCCCGCTATTCCACCAGTCCACGGCGAACGGATTGATCTCCAGGTGCAGATAGGACTCCGGCACGGCGCGGCGAGACCCGAGGATGTTGACCCGCAGGCGCATGTCGGGGGTCGCCGCGATGCTGGTGAGCTGGATGGGGATCGAGGCGGTGGTGCCCGCGTAGGTGAGCACAAGCGGGACGATGTCGCCGGTGTCCTTGTCCTTCTGGAGCTTGAGGGCCACGAAGTACTGACCGGAAGATACGTAGGGGGTCAGGACCGTTTCGATGGCAGGCGGCAAGTCGTAGCCGTGTTCGGTGAGCCAGTCGAGAAGCGCCGTGGTGCTGTCGGCCAGCAGGGTGACGGCATCGTACGGGCCCACGGCTACCTGGTCTACGACCGTGACGCCCCCGCTCGTCACGTACGTTTCGTCCGACGAATAAAAGGAAGAACCGGCAAAATTGATCACGCCCTTGCCGTCGGACTTGCACTCCCCCTCTACGGCGACTTGGAGGGTGAATAGGGGCGACAGATTCGCGGCAAGCAGGGTGAACAACTCGTCCGCCCCCACGCCGACTTCCGGAAGGGTAGCGACGGGCACGATCCACGCGAAATCTTCCGACGGCCCCTGGTATTCGATCTCGATATGGGCCGAGACGGTGCCGACGGCCTCGTCCACGTAGAAGAAGATATCCTCGCCGGTCTGCTCGACAGGCGCGCCGCTGTTGCAGAAGAAGCCGCCGCAAGCTGCGGCCGGTGAAGGCAACCACGCGGTTGCCCACAGCGTGAACGGGATCATGTTCGCTCCAACCCGCGTGCCCGACGGGACTGGATTGTAGCCCGTGCGCCTCCACAGCGTGCGCCCGTTTCCGGACTCTGCGGTCGGCCGGGCTACCGCCGCTGCGCGTTGAGTCTCGCCGCTTCTTCCCACGCCGAGATGGCAGCGGATTCTTCATCGAGGGCCCGCAGCGCGTCCCCTTTCAGCACCAGCAACTCACTTCGGTAGGGGGTGTTGTCGCGCTCTTCGCGTAGCCCGCGTTCTGCTGCGTCCAGCGCGCCCTTGGCATCCCCCGCTTCGAGCAAGGCGCGACCGGCGTCCAGCGGCGTTGGCGCCTGTTGTTCTGGGCTCGCGGTCTGCGACACGGCCGCCTGCACCGCGTCGTCGTTGAGCGCCTCGGCCGGTTGCGCCGCAGCCCGGAACAGGTCCAACGAGCTGTCTTCGTCTTTGCCTTTGGCGCGTGACGACTTCGCGGCGGGTTCTTTCGCTTCTTCGAGCTCGGCGGCCGGGAGTCCGGCCCCTTCGCCGCTAATTACCGATGGACCTGACGCAAGTCGGGTGTTGTACCCACCGGTATTGTCCATCGCGTTTTTCTCCAGCCCGCTGTTGTCCATGTCTGGAAGCGTAGGCGCAAGCATCGGGGGAGGTGGTGGCGGCGCAGCGGCCGTTTCGATGTCGGCGCCAAAAGGCTGCGGGTCCCCGAGGTCGGCCGGCGCCAGTTTGTCGTCGCGAGAATCGCCTTTTCCGGGCGCGGAAGTCTGGGGTGCCGCGGCCGCCCGGCTTGTCACCTCCGCGGCTCCCACCGGCGCCGCAACGCCGTCCTGGATCTCACCCGTGACCACAGGCGAGTTCTGGGCGGTCTTTCGCATCTCGGGTGCGGCCGACGGCGGGGGCGCGACCGGCGTCGCGAGGGGTGCTTTCGCCGATTCCAACAAGGGAATGCCTACGACGAGCACGGTAGCTGCGGCGGCAAGCAACACGCCGACGCCCCCGATCCCACCCACCCACCGGGCCGCGCGTCCAAACAGGGGAACGACCGTTCCTTCGGGCCGCCGGTCCGGCACACGCGGCAGGTCCGCCAGGATCTCTTCGAGGGTGACGCGCGCCGGCGGAGCGAGGTCCGGTCGCAGCGCAATGACGGCTTCCAGCACGCTGGGATCGAGGTCCGCGGGCGGTGACGCTGTGGGGTTCTCCAACCATGCGGCCAGCGCCGCGGCGGAGCGGTCTTCCGCGGTCATGCGGCCACCACCTTACGAAAGGCCGCACAGGCGCGGTGCAGGATGACGTCGAAGTTGCCCACATTGACTTCCAAAAGAGCCGCGCACTCCTCACGGCTGCGGTCTTCGAGTAGGCGTAGACGCAGGGCGAGAGCATAACGGTCGTTGAGCAACGCGAGGCCGTCTTTGACGAGTCGACTCGCGTCTTCCGCTTCCAGTCGCCGCTCCGGGCGATCCGGCGTCGCGGTCTGCCCGCGAGGTTCAACCCCTGCCGCCGACAACGGGGCTTCACGGGCGTGGCGGCGGTGAACGTCCATGGCTTTGTGGATGGCGATGCGACGAAGCCAGAAGAACACGCTGCGATCGACGAGGGTAAACGTGCTGATCTTTTCGATGGCCGTGCGAAATGTGTCCCGAAGGCAGTCTTCGGCCAACTCGCGAATCGGGAGTCGGGGCAGCAGCACCTGGCGGTACAACAGGTCGCCGTACCACCCATACAGGGTGGCGATGGCGGCAGAATCGCCGGATTTAAGCCGACGGATCACGGCGCGCTCCTCCTCTAGTGGCGCGAGATCGTTCGATGGCGCGCTCACCCGGTCATCCGAACGCCCGACAGTGCCGAGATCTTACGGGGTTTGCGGCGCGACGTCGACCCACAACCCTCCAAACCCAAAGAGTTAGTGCCGCCGGGAGGCTCCAAGGTGACCGACTCTTCCGTCTCCGAACCCCGTTCACCTTGGCTGCTTCAGGCGCTCGAACCGCCATCTTACGGCTATACGCGCAACGGTGCGCTGTACGTGCCGTCGCGCACAGAACTGGTGCGGGAGTTTTTTTCGCGCTTCAACCTCGCCACGACCCGCAAGAACTGGCTCCCAGTGTGGAGTTGGTTCTGCACCGTGCTGCTGTTCGTGCCGCTGGTCGTGTTTGCAACGACCTTTTTTAGCTGGAAGCTGGCGATCCTTGGCTTTGTGTACAGCATGGTCGGTCTGGGAACGCACGGCACGGTGTACTTGCACCGGTACTCGACACATCGCGCGTTCAGGTTCCGCAACGCGTTTACGCGGTTCGTGCTGAAGAATCTTGTCCTCAAGATCGTGATCGAAGAGGCCTACGTCGTTTCACACCATGTGCACCACCTGATCTCCGAGAAGCCCGGGGACCCGTACAACGTGAACGGTGGCGGCCTCTATTGTTTTCTCGCAGACGTCAATCACCAACTGGTGGCCCGCAACCTCGACGAGCGCGGCTACGCGAAGCTCAGCAACCTGCTGGGCCATACCGGAATCTACCGGAATACCTATGCGGAGTATCAGCGGTGGGGGTCGGTCTGTCATCCGGCCTATACCGTGGCGAATTTCGTCCTCAGCTGGGCCTTTTGGTACGGCGCGTTCTACCTGATGGGCGGGCATGCTTTGGCGACGGCGCTGTTCGGGTCGGCCTCGGTATGGGCGATCGGCGTTCGCACCTTCAACTTCGCAGGACACGGCAGCGGCGCGGATCAACGGCAGGACGGCATCGATTTGTACCGAGTCGACAAGTCCGTCAACCAGCTTTGGCCCGGATTTGTGGCCGGCGAGTGGCACAACAACCACCACAGTTACCCGAAGGGCGCGCGGTCAGGGTTCTTGTGGTACCAGCTCGACTCGGCCTGGTTCGTCATCTGGCTGTACTGGTGTTTGGGCGGAATTGTGTCCGTGATTGACCCGAAAGAGGCATTTTTCCGAGACTATTATGATCCGTGGCGGGCGGAACGAGCGCGAAAGTTGGCGTCCTCCAGCTCTTCGTGACGGTCATTCCATCAGGGTGCCGCGGCCGAGAATGTTCGCGGGGTCTACGGCGTTTTTCAGTGCGCGGAACGAGGCCAACGTAGCGTCGCCGACCATCCACGCGAGATGGGAGCGCTTGAGTTTGCCTATTCCGTGTTCGCCAGACACCGTGCCGCCGACCGAAATCGCGTATCTTGCGAGCTCATCGTAGTAGGCGCGGGCCTGTGCCAACTCGTCCGCCGACCTGGGCAGCAGGTTGAGGTGAAGGTGGTTGTCTCCTACGTGGCCAAACAGCACTGAACGACCGGGGGCCTGCTCGTAGCGTCGCATCAACTCAGGCAGCGCGGCGTCCGGAACTGCGAGGTCGGTACCGACTTTTGGCATGCCATTTCGCGTGACGATTTCGTTGATGCCCGCTGGAATCGCATGCCGCAGGGCGCGCAACCCCTCGCGCCCTGCGTCATCAATGGCGACGAGCGTGTGGTCCGCGTCTGCGCCGAGTTGGGCCAACGCTGTTATCCACGCCTCCAGGTGGGCGTCTTCTCCGCACTCAGCCTCTACTTCTTGCTCGCACATCAAGGCGACGACCGCAGAGTTTGGAACGGCAACGGCGCGTTGTCGGGCGAAACCGAGGCTGGTTTCGTCCAACCATTCCAAGGAACAGGCAGAGAGCAGGCCGTGGGGGTCGGAATGTGCTGCCGTTCGCAACGCGACGACTGCCGCCAGAGCGCGTTCCTTGTCGCCGAAGAAAGCGACGAGGCCGATGGGCCCGACAGGCCGTGGCAACAACCGCACCGTGGCGACGGTGATGACGCCCAGAGTTCCTTCCTGACCGACGAACAGGTCCAACAAGCGGGCGGAGGGCGCGTAGCCGGCCGCGGTTTTGACGGCGGGCTCGGACCACGAGGGCACCGGCCAATGGGGCGGTGCGAGGTCCTCGGGACCGATGTGGCGCACCGTGCCGTCTGGCAACACGACGGTGAGGCCTTCAACCCAGCGGCGGGTGGCACCGTAGCGGAACGACCTCGCGCCGCTGGCGTTCGTGGCGATCGACCCGCCGAAAAAGCAGTCGTATCGGCTCGTCGGATCCGGGGGGTACAAACGCCCCGTCGCCAAGAGGGTGTCTTGCAACGCGCCGAGGTTGTGGCCAGCTTCTGCGGTGGCGCGGTCCGGTTCGATCACGGGGGTTGCACGTAGCAGTTCGGTGGACAAGACCCAGCCACCGTCTGGCCTCGCACCGCCCACTGTGCCCGACCGGCCGCCACTGACGGTGACGCAGATCCCTCGTTCGGTGCAGTACGCGAGCACCTCGGCGACTTCTTCGGTGCTTCGGGGGCGCACCAACGCCTCCGCCCGCCCTTTCGTGTTGCTCGCATCGCTCAGGTAGCCGGCGAGCACGTCGGGGTCGGTGACCGGCGTGACCATGCCGCTAGACCTCGAGCTCGGACAGTCCTTGATCGGTAAATGCGTCGTCGGTGCCAAAAGAACTGGCCGGCACGTCCATGGCCTGCAACAAACTGAACATCACCTTGGAGGCGTTGTCAGCGGCGTAGGAACGGTGGTGCAGGTCGGTCTTGAGCACGCCGCAGGCGCTGCCCGCGATCACAATCGGGAAATCGTCCAACGAGTGGGTGCGTCCCTCAGAGACATCCGACGTCGCGAGAATGGCGCAGTTGTCGAGCAAGGTGCCATCCCCTTCCGGAATGGAATCCAGCGTTCGGAGGAAGGCCGCGAGGGCGTCCACGCATTGGATGGTGATGGCATGAACCTGAGGTTGGTCGCCAGGTTCGTCGTGGGTGAGGTTGTGGTGGCCGTCCGTCGCGTCCGGGAACAGCACGTTGTTGACTGGGTAGGTGAACTGGTTGCTGATGACCCGGGTTTGGTCGCAGGCCAGCACCATGGCGGCCAAGTCGGCGAAGACCTGGTTGATCAGGGCGAGTTGCGGACGGCCGTCGATGTCGGGGTAAGCCGCGTCGGGCTCGGCGGGCACGAGGCAGGCCGCGAGTGTGGGCGGATCGGCTTCGATCTTGGCGAGGCGTTCTTCGAGCGCGCGAACCCCTTCGAGGTGCGCGTCGAGTCGTGCCTGATCGGCGGCTCCGAGCTGACCCCTCAGCGTGGTGATGTCCCCGAGCACCGCGTCCAGCACGCTGCGGCGTAGGGCCAGCGTAGGATTGGGCGTAGCGGTTTCTCCGGGCGCGACGAAGCCGCTGCCGAAGACCCGTTCGAATAGGGCAAATGGCGAAGCTTCCGGCGGGTTGACGCTGTACGGGCCATTGTAGGACAGGCCCGCGTCGGGCGCGGTGCCAAACTCCAGTGACCGGAACAACGAGTCGGTTCCAACCGCGTCGGCGATGAGCTGGTCGATGCTGGCGAAGGGAAAGGTGTAGTCCACATCGTCGCCGATCACGGCACCGCCGGCCAGCAGCCCGCACGAGCCGGACAAATGCGGCACCGTGCTCGGTACGCGCACACTCATCCCGGAGATGACGGCGATCTTGTGTTTGAGGTCCGTGAGTGGGGCGAGTTGGTCGGACAAGGACCAGGCACTCCCCTCGCCTGTTCCTGTCGGTGTCCACCGCGCGGGCAAGTTGCCGTTGCCCCACACGAACAGGCCGAACCGCTTGGGGAGGTTGATCCCGTCGGCGTAGGCGCGCCCGTTGCTGTGCAGTAGGTATTCGAAGGTGGGCAGCGCGACGGCGACCGGGATTCCGTAGAGCAAGCCGCGCAAAACGCGACGGCGCGACAGGCCGCGGCGCTGGGTGTGCACGGTCATTGTGTGACCTCGGCGGCTTGGCTGAACAGGTCGCTGGTCGCGAAGTCTCGCAACAGCGCCTTGAAGGAGTAACCGCTGGCGATGAAATTCTCGGTCAGCCACAGTTGGGCGTCCACCTCGGATTGGGTGACCGTGCGGCCGAGTCCATAGGTGACGAGTTGCTGTACGATGCACGTGCCGAAATCGGGATGAGCCCGGATGGCCCCTGCGAGGTCGTAGGCGTCGTGAAATTGGGTGCCGTCGAGGTCGCCGCTTGCGTCGATGGTGGCTTCGCCGTCTTTGTTCCGCCACACACCCAGGCCGTCGAAATTCTCTAGCCCCAGCCCGATCGGGTCCATCAGCTCGTGGCAACCTGCACAAAAGGGGTCGGTCAAATGTTCGGCGACGCGGTCCCGTAGCGTAGGCAGGTCGGCCGACGGTTCGGGGATCGACGTGTCCACCCCCGCTGGCGGCGGCGGGATGGGCATGCACAGCAGGGTACTGCGCACGAATTTGCCCCGCAGCGTTGCAGAACTGCTGGTGGGATGGCTGAACTGGGCGAGCAAGCTGGCGTGGCCGAGCAGGCCCCGTCGGCCACCGTCAGCAGGCAACTCGACTTGCCCGAATCCTTCGTGGACGGGGGATGGCACGGCGTACAGGCTTGCCATCTTGCGGTCCACAAACGTGGTCCTGGAGGTCATGACGTCGCGCCAGTCGCTTCCCTCTTGCAGCGTCATCCACTGCAGAAATCGGAGAGTTTCTTCACGTGCAGACGGGCCCAGATCTTCCGACATCGCCACGAAGACGAAGGGGTCTTTGGACAGGTCGTCCAGCGTGTAGAGCGTGTACAACTCGGTGAATAGGTTGGCGATGCCGTCGAGCGCGCGGGGGTCGAGCAGCATCTCGTCTACGATTGCGGCCTTCGCTTCGGCTTTCAGAAGTCGGCCTGATTCGGCGTCGACCAGCAAGGCGTCGTCGGGACCGGTGTTCCACAACAGAAACGACAGCCGGGACGCGAGTTCGAGGCTCGTGTACCGCCGTCCGCCGTTGGGGTCGGGTTCGCCGATTTCTACCCGGTACAAGAAATGCGGAGACTGCAGGATCGCGGCGACCCCGTAGGACAGGCCCTCGTCGAAGTTTTGCAGGGTGTCGGCCGCATCGGAGGCCAGCCCGACCAGTGTGTCGAGTTCCACGTCCGTTGGGGTGCGACGCCAGGCGAGCCGCGCCAATTGCGCCAGGGCGGTCCGTGCGCAGGCGTCGTCGACCGTGGCCGCGGGTGTGCATTTGACCCAGGACGACCGATGTTCTGCGTCCACAGCGACCGCGGCGAGGTCCAGGGCGTTGTTCTCGTATTGGTCCACACCGAGCGACGACAGGGTGGTCACTGCAGCGCCCACGGACAAAAAGCCGTGGAGCGAGGTGTCCGGTTCGATGTTGCTCAGGACCACATCGTCGCCGATCAAGGCACGGACCGACGACGCGTATTGCGCCTCGGTGAGCCGACGAAGCACGACTGAGCCTGGGTCCGTGGGCGGCTCGGGGGGCGACACCCCGTACCCGCCGTCACAGGCCAGCAAGAACAGCGCGGAAAACATCAGTCTACGAGCGACCGCGCCCGCCGAACGTGCTGAAGAAGGACGTGAGCACGCCCGACTGGTCCGCGCCCGCGATGGACCCGAGTTCCCCTGGGTCCAGGAGCACCGCGTGACAGGTGCCACATTCTTCGATTTCGAAGCCGCGGAAGGCGCGCGTCGCCATGTCTGAACCGCATTTGCCGCACTTGTGGAAATGCAGGGCTTTCCGCTCGGCGGCCGACTTCCCGGCCTCCTCGGCGTCGAGCGCGGCGCGCAACTTGCGCTTGGCCTCGTCGTCGAGCTTACGGAAGTAGTCGGATTCGGGGCTTTGGTCGGACAATCGTCAACCTCGTTTCACGGGGCGGTAACACCGGGAGGGGGGGCGCACACAAGCCGGTGGCGCTTGACCAGCACCTCCAGGTCGCGAAGTGTGTCCCGGTCCGTGGTGGCCACCAACGCGCGACACAACCAAGGCGTGGCCCCCGAAACGTCGTCGAGGGAGAGCAGGGCGTAGCCAAGTCCGTACGCGGCTTCTGCATCTTCGGGCGCTAAGCGAATGGCCCGACGAAAGGCCTCAGCGCCGAGGCCCGGGTCCCGACCCACGACGGCCCATCCGCGTGCGACCCATTCCGGTGCTGTGGTGGGCTCCCCTGGGGTGACCACGGCGTCCACCTCGGCGGGTGGTTGCTCGGTGGGCGCTTCCAACGCTGCCGGCGGTTGCTCTTCTTCCGGTTGTTGCACGACGATCGGCGTCGCGGAGACGAGCGTGGGGACTGGTGGCGGGACTCGTTCTGGCACCGGTGTCCGGATGAGGCCCGCCGCAAGTGCTGCTGACACGCCCACCAGCGAAAAGCCTATGACGAGGAGCAGGCTCCCGAGTGCCACGAGGGCGGCCCCCACGATGGGCAATCGAGACGAAACTGGGACCGGCATCTCGAAGGGCGCGTCGCGCAAATACAGTTCTGCGGTGGCGTCGTCGACCCGGGTGACTTCATCATCCGAGAAGTTGTCGCCGTCGTCGTCCTTGCGGCCCCAAGGCATCGGACCGCTGCGATCGAGGGGCAGCATTTCCCCGAGGCCTGTGGGGCCGTCGAAGGACCCAGAGGCCCGGGCCCCTGGCTGAGGGACACCGGCCGAACGAATCGGCCCCGAGCCCTTCCGAACGAGACCGCACCGGGTGCACACGGACACGGTTTGGCCGTGTTCGATTCGAAATTCGGTCGGCCCGTCGCAACGGCCACAGCTGGTCACGGGCACGAGATTGCGTTCTGAGCGAGGAGGCCATTGACCTCACGCTGAATGTCGAGTTCGGGGGCCGCGCGTGCTTTACACAACCAGGGTGCCGCTGCGGACGCGTCCCCCGCTTTGAGTCGTGCGTAGCCGAAACCGTACATGGCTTCGTAAGAACCGCCGTTGATGGCGAGCGCTTGTTCAAACAATGCGGAAGCGGCGGCGGGATCGGTGTCCGCAGAGTTCCACCCGCGGTCGATGAGGGTGCGCAGACTTTGACGGGGTGCCGGCCGGGGTTCGGGCGACGGGACGGCACCGGGCGCTGCGATGGGATGTGGCGCTGCGACGGGACTTGGCGCTGCGACGGGACGGGGCGCTGCGATGGGTTGCGGTGCGGGGACGACGACGGGCGGTTGCGGGACGACGAGGGGCGGTTGCGGGATCACGACGACGGGCTCCGCGGGTTGTGGCGCAGGGGCGACGACGCTGGGCGCTGGTGGGGACACGACGGCACGCGAGCCCGCCGCGGAGGAGGCGGCGATCGGTGGGGTGCCGGGCGCGAGCGGGGCTTCCGGCGTGCGACCGGCCCACCAAACGGCTCCGAGCACCAAGAAGACGGCAATGACGCCGATGAGCGCAAGCAAGCCGGTTCGTGAGCGCGTTTCGGCGCGGGGGGCGTCCCAATCGCCCTCAAAGTCCCGCGCTTCGCCTTCGGGTGTGGCTGCGCGCTCGTAGAGCGGGCGCTCGGAGCCATAGACCGTTTCACCCCAATTTCGCTCGACGACGCGGCCGATTTCGGGGTCCGGGAGCAACGGGGCCGGCGGCATGGACGCCAGCGCTGGGAGGGGCAGGTCCAGTGGCGCGGGCCGAACACTGTCTTCGTCCACGACGCTCTCGTCGTGGTCGGCGGCGCCGGGCAGGTCGTCGAATGCGATGTTGAGCGTGCTGTCGTCGTCGTCCAGCACGATCGACGAGGCCCGCGGAGGGGGCGGTGGCGGTGGCGCGGCTGGCGGGGGTCCGACCTCGACGGGCGAGGGCGCTAAGGGCGGGGCAAGTGGGGGTGCTGGCGGCGGCGGCGCAAATAGAGCTGCGAGCGGTGGAAGCCCCAGCGGGATTCCGGCGACGTCGTCGCCCCACGTCGAGTCTGGCGCTTGCCGACGGCGGATAGGCTGCGGCAACTCGTGCATTTCGGCAGCGGCGCGAGCAAAAGCCACCGCAAACGCGGTGTTGGCCTCCACGGGGCCCCAATGCACACCGCCCTGCGAAACGAGGTCACCCCGTTCGACCCGGCCTTCCACGATCCATCGATTCAGCGTATCGATGTCTTTGACCGTATAAACCTGGCCGCTTTGTTTCAGGTACAGTTGATCGCTCGACGCGGGCTCGGGGGAAACTCGGGTAGGCGCAATTGCGACAGGCGCAGGCGACGGCGTCAGGGTGGCGCGTGGGGCGGAAAGCGCGTCGTCGCGGTCCTCCTCGACGCGCATCGGCGAGGCGACGGGCAAAGACGACGGTTGCACACTCTGGGAGTGTCCACAGCCAGCGCAACGGAACCGGAAGGCGCGGCCGCTGGAGAGGACCCACGCGGGGGGATCGAGTTCGTGCTGAATCCCGCAGTTTTCGCAGCTGATCTTCACCGGGGCGCTCCGCGCGGCGGTCTATCGTGCACCCGTCGGCGACGGGGCGTTTCTGACGGCCTCTCTACAGCCGCTCCAGATGGCGCCCATGCGACCTCATGAGAGGTAGCTCCACGCTGCGAACAAAATCGCGGCGCCAAATCCCAACAGGCTGCTGCATCCGCGCCGCCCGCTGGGTGCCGGTACCGAAGGTGGCCGCACTGTTTGTGGCGGCTGCTCCGCGCGTGGCACGTGAATCGGCGTGGGGTCGAGGGGTGCGGGGTCGATCGATTCGCCAAGTCGGGGCCCGGAGTTCGGCGGCGGCTCGCCTAGCGGGGACCCTGTGTCCGGGGGCGCCGGCATGGGGTGCCCGGTGCTTTGCGGAGCCTGGGATTCGGCTTGGTTTCGGGTGTCCGCCGGCGCGGGCGTCGCCTCCGCGTTCACGGCTTGACGGATCTCGGAAGCGAGCGAAGACCCGCGTCCAGCGATCATCGTAGGGGCATCGGCCTCGTCGTCTTCCTCTGGCCGGGCGGGCATCATCGCCTTGATCTCTCCGCGTTTGGCCCCCTGCCATTTGCCGTGGAAGAAAGCGTCGAGGTCGGGAACGGCGTCCAGCGGCGTCCAGTTGTGCCCGTCTACGGAAATCCGGAAGTTGTGATCGACTCGGCCGTCGCCCATCAGTTCCCGGAGCCCGTCGAGGTCATGGAACTCATGCACAAGCCCCACACCGCGGCTCGCACGCCACGTCAGGCCGAGCGTCCGAAAATCTAAGCTGCCGACGTCCGGCGCGTCTTCTTCGTGGCGGTACACGACGAAACGATGCGCGCACTTGGGGCAGGTGATTTTCGCGCCTCGCCCTTTGATTTTGTCGTCGGATACCCGGTAGCGAGCGCGGCAACTCGGACAGGAGACGTTCATTGTGGGGGCGCGTCCTTGAGACTCCCTAGTCCGAGGTCCATCGTTCAGCCATGACCAATTAAGGGCGGAAAGTAGGGCGGTCACTCTTGTACGATCAGGCGCAGCGCCTCGGAGCCGAGCACAGGTCGAATTCGGCCGTCGTCAAAGCGCACTTCGAGTCGGCCCAGGTCCCACCCAAGCACGGTGCCAGGTCCCCACTTGCCGTGGCGAACCCGCGTCCCTCGGCGGAGCTGTTCGGCGTCCTCGATTTCTTCGTCTGTGGAGGCCGTCGTCGACCGACGTGCCAGCGTGCGCAACATCTGGCGTTTTCGTTCATCGAGGGTCACCACACGGGGCGTCGGTTGATCCGGCTCGCCGTCGGGCAGATCCCCGACCACGGAGGCGGCGGGCAAACCAAACAAGAAGCGAGACGGGCGCTGGGTCCCTGCGTGGGGACCGTCCCCGCGCCGCGACCGACACAGCACAAGTTTCTTGCGGGCACGCGTGAACGCGACGTAGGCGAGGCGCCGCTCCTCTTCTAGACCGTCATCTCCTGCCTTCGCGTGCGGAAACGTGTCCTCCATGAGTTGAATGACAAAGACGACCGGGTATTCCAGCCCCTTGGCAGAGTGCACGGTGAGCATCGACACCTCGCCACCGCTCGGCCGTTCGTCGGCGTCTGCGGCGAGCGATGCCTGATCGAGCCAGTTGTCCAAGACGGAGAGTGGATTGGCCGTTTCTGCTTCCGCCGCAGCGTGCGAGGCCTCTTCCACCAGGGCGTCCAGGCCCTCCATGCGCTCCTTTCGATCCTCCTTGCCCTCCACGTCGAGGGAAGCGCGGTAGCCGGAGTCCTCGATGACCCTCCGAACGAATTCGGGCAGCGAAAGCGATTGTGACAGGTCGCCTAGGCCCGCGACCAGGGAAGCGAAGTGGACGAGCGCGCGTTCGCCGGCGCTGGTGCCACCGGTCATTCGTGCGGCCTGAAGGAGGGGAACGCCGGTCTTGGCGGCTTCCTCTCGAAGTGTTGCCAACGTTTTGGGACCGATCCCGCGTGTCGGCGCCCCGACAGCACGCAAGAAGGCTGCGTCGTTGGCGCGGTTGGCGATCAGGCGAAGCCACGCGAGCACGTCTCGAACTTCACGTCGCTCCCAGAACTTGCGGCCGCCGACCACTTTGTGGGGGATCCGATGCTTCTGAAATGCGGCCTCCAACGGCCTGGACATGAGGTTGGTGCGGTAGATGATGGCGAAGTCTGCCCAATCGAAGCCGTCCCGGCGCATTTCCATGGCCATTCTCGCAACGGTGTCGGCTTCGGCGCGCGGATGTTCGGCGAGCACCATTTGCACCCGACCTCCTGGCGGGGCCTCTGTCCACAGGGACTTAGGCAGGCGTCCCGTGTTCGGCGCAACCACCGCGTTTGCGGCGGACAGGATGTGGCCCGTGCTGCGGTAGTTTTGCTCCAGACGTACCACCACGGCGTCGGGAAAGTCTCGTTCAAAGGAGAGGATATTGTTGACGTCGGCACCGCGGAAGCCGTAAATCGACTGGTCATCGTCGCCGACCACGGCGATGTTTCGGCGCTCGTCGGTGAGCAGGCGCAGCAGGGCGTATTGGGCGGCGTTGGTGTCTTGGTACTCGTCCACGAGCACGTAGCGGAAGCGGTCCGTCCATTTCGCGCGAATGGCCGGATGGCCTTTGAACAGTTTGACGACGAGTCCGATGAGGTCGTTGAAGTCTAGGGCGTCGGACGCTTGGAGTGTGTCTTCGTACGTGCGCCAAATGCGCAGGAATGGGTCGCCGGGGTGGCTTCGGCGTTCATCGAGGGCACCTTGGGGGTCCAGGAGTCGGTTCTTGTATTGGTCGATGCGGCGCAGAACGTCGTTGGGAGGCGTGCGGTCGAGGTCGAGGCCCGCGTCTTTGATGAGTTGGCGCACGAGTCGGCGCGTGTCGTCGTCGTCCCAGATCGAAAACCGCTTTGTATAGCCCAGAGCGACAATATCCTGCCGGAGAATCCTGCAACACGTCGAGTGAAATGTGCTGACCCAGGCATGGTTGGCCGCGGATCCGACCTGGTCCGCGATCCGCCCTTTCATCTCCTGTGCGGCCTTGTTGGTAAAGGTGACGGCGAGCACGGCTTCTGCCTCGACGCCGGTGTTGAGCAGGTGGGCGACCCGGTGCGTCAGCACACGGGTCTTGCCGGAGCCCGCGCCCGCCAGGACCAACAAGGGGCCCTCCAGGGTGGTGACGGCCCGTCGTTGTTCCGGGTTGAGCCCAGCGAGGAGTTCACCACTCACGCGGGTTTGGCCCGGCGGCGATTGCGCTCCGCCAGGGCAGGCGCGCGTCCCTCCAGGATGCGCAGCTCTGCACGCTCGAGTGCAATGGCGTCAGCGGGAATGTCGCGGTTGATGACGGACCCAGCGCCGATGATGGCGCCTGCGCCCACCGTGACTGGAGCGACCAGGGACGTGTTGGACCCGATGAAGGCGTGGGCACCGATGGTGGTCCGGTACTTGCCGAAGCCGTCGTAGTTGCAGGTGATGGTCCCGGCGCCTACGTTGGCCGATTCGCCGACATCGGCGTCGCCCAGGTAGCTGAGATGGTTGGCTTTGGCGCCGCGACGCAGGCGCGTGGACTTGGTCTCGACGTAGTTGCCGACGTGCACGTCGTCTTCGAGCGCTGTGCCTGCGCGCAGATGGGCCATCGGTCCGACCCGACAGCGCGCACCGGTCAGAGCGCCAACGGCGACGCAATGAGGCCGAAACACGGTGTCGGCGCCAACGACGGTGTCTTCGATCCAACACCCCGATTGGATCTCGGCGCCGGCGCGAACGAGGGTCTTGCCGCGAAGCACCACATCGGGCCATACGCGTGCCCCGGCGTCGAGTTGAACGTTCAGGCCACACCAGGTGCGAGCCGGATCCATCACGAAGACGCCGCGGTCGATGGCTTCCTGGAGGAAGTGGGCGATCAGCTCGCGTTCCACAGCGCCGAGGTCGGTGTCGGACGAGGTGTGTGGAAGGGCAAGCGCTTCGTGCAAAGGCAGATCGGCAAGGGTGAGGATGGACATGTTGACCTCGACGTGTGTCCAACGTGTGACGTGGCCCGGCGTCCACCGTTAGGAGGCCCCGATTAGCCCGCCGACGAGCGCGGCGTTTGGGGAGAAGGCATGGCAGGGAGAGCCTTGGAGGGAGAGAACACGCGCAAACGCTTGCTGGATGAAGGCCTTTCCCTTTTCTCTGCGCGGGGACACGCGGGCGTATCGGTGCGGGACCTCACGGGGGCGGCCGGTGCCAACGTTGCGGCTATCGCCTACCATTTTGGCAACAAAGATGGGTTGTACAAGGCGATCGTGGATGGTGTGTACGCCGAACTTGCCGAGGCCTTGATCGTCGCCCCGTCGGCGTCGGCCGAGATGATGCGGGCCGCTTGGGCTTTTGCGGTGGGGCATCGTACGGGCGTTCGCCTGCTGCTGCGGCACTTTCTCGACAACGGACGGCACGATGACGAGGTGTTCGACAAGTGGAGTGAGCTGTTGCTCAACGCGGCCGAGGCCCGGGTGTCGGTGCTCCGTCCCGAGTGGGCGCCTGTTCGGCGCCGTGTATTTCTCGTCGCTGCGATGCACCTCGTTGTCCGGTTGGCCTGCGAAGACCGCGCCCAACTCGGCAGGATGATCGGGCGGTCCGACGACACCGACGACGTGGTGGAGCAGTGGTTGGTGGGGTGGGTGCAGCGCGAACTGGGCGCCTAGCGTCTCACACCTCGCCCCGCGTCAGCGCCATCAACTCCTCGGTCGACGGGCCCGTGTGGGGCGTCGCGAGCAGGTGTGCCAAGACGCGTTTGCTGCGCTCCTCGTTCCCACGTGCCTTTCGGAGATGCACGACGTTGCCGACCACCTCGAACCCGGCCTCACTCTCCGGCTGACCTCCAAGGCGACCTCGATGGCCTGCCGCAGAATGGCAAGCAGCTTCTCATCGCCCTGCGGCAAGTCCAGAGCACGGAGGGCCAAACGTCCCACGTCGCTCCCGGTCACCCCCGTTGGGATGTGGGAGCGCAAAGTGCAATCAGGAGGCAGCCAAGGTGGAGGGGTCGGCCGAGCGCGCCGCGAATGGGCGGACGCACGACCGCGCTCGTAATCGAACCCTGCAGTGTTCCCGTCCGTTCGTCGATCCCCAACGCACCGCCGAGTCCGCGACACTGTCGGAAGTCGGAAAGCGTCCGCTGGAGAAAGACGCTGGCTCCTACGTCATCTCATCGCCGCAAACGCCAACATCACAATCGCGAGGAACAACCACGCAATTTCAACCCACCGCAACGCACGCGAGGACGTCAACGGAAACAAACCCGCCAGCACGCCCACGAGCAGGCCCCCCACGTGTGCCGCCCCGTCGATAAAAGGCAAAACTGCCGAAAGAATGAGATTGATCAACAACAAGAAACGCAGCGGTCGCCCGAGAAGCCAAGCCACCTCTTCGTTAAGCACGAGGTCCCTCCGGACACCGAGAACCACCAAGGCGCCCAGAAGCGCAAATGCGCCCCCAGACGCTCCGTCGGAACGATGGTTGCCCCAGAAGTAGCTCGCCAATCCTCCGCCAATCGCGCCAGCCCAAAAGACGGCAAGCAGCCGTCTCGCCCCCACCATTGGTTCATAGACCGAACCAAGAAGCCACAGGCCAATTGCGTTGGAAACCAAATGCCAGAAATCGCCGTGCAGGACCGCGCTCGTCCAAAATCGCCACAGGTCACCGTCGTTGACCGCCCGCGCGAGTCGCCCGCCCAACAACGCACGCGCATAGGGCGTGCGCGGCCAAAACGCTGCGTCCACAAAGCTGAACAATCCGAGTTGCGCCAGGTAGGCGGCCGCTGCGAAATGAATTCCGACGATAGACGCCACGAGCGAGGCGGTTGCAGGCTCGGGTCGGTTCAAGTCACACCGCGACCGAAAAATCGCGCAACGCAGACTCGAGCGAGGTCTTCAAATCCGTTCGTTCGGAACGCTGACCAATCACCAGCGCACAAGGCACCTGGTAGGTACCCGCTGGAAAAACCCGGGCGCGCATTCCCGGAATGACGACCGAATACGGTGGGACGACGCCGCGCATCACGACTTCCTCGGCGCCGGTGACGTCCACGATTTGGGTCGAAGCGGTGAGGGTGACGCCGGCCCCCAACACTGCGCGTTCGCCCACAATCACCCCTTCGACGACGACACACCTGCTGCCGATAAACACGCCGTCCTCGACGATGACAGGACGGGCCGATGCGGGTTCCAGCACGCCCCCAATGCCGACGCCGCCACTCAGATGTACATTGCGGCCAATTTGTGCGCAAGAACCTACGGTGGCCCAGGTGTCCACCAGGGTGCCGGCACCCACCCACGCCCCGATGTTGACGTAGCCCGGCATGACGACACAGCCGCGCTCCAGAAATGCGCCGTACCGAACGACCCCAGGCGGGACGATTCGAATCCCCTGCCCGGCAGGGTCAGCTTTCGTAGGAATCTTGTCGTGCCACACCAGCGGCCCCGCGGAGGTGGTCTGCAGACCCTGGGTCCGGAAATAGTGGAGGATCGCGGTCTTGACCCACGCGTTCACCACCCAGTTGCCATCGACGCGCTCCGCGACACGCAGTTGCCCGCGGTCGAGGCGTTCGATGACCTCGTGGACGGCCTCGACGTCCGGCGCGTCGGGTGTGATGGCGAGAATGCGGTCGGCGAGCGTCATCAGAGCGCCGTACTATCGCGCGCTGGCGTCGGCCTGGAGGTCACAGTGTGGTTGTGGATAGCCTGTGTGAATCCGGATGCCCCCGTGGTGCCGGGGGATGAGGCTAGCTTTGTTCTGGAGGTGCCCAAAGGTGCCACCGGCAACGGGCTGACCGACGCCCTCGTCTCCGAAGGGCTCGTGCCGGGCAAGTGGTCGTGGAAGCTGTTCTTACGCTCGACGGACCTCTCTTGCCTCAAAGCGGGCGGCCACGCGGTGTCGCGTTCGATGTCGCTGAACGAACTCGCCCACGCGTTGTGTACGAGCCCCCTCGCGGAAGATGTGGCCTTCACGGTGGTCGAAGGTTGGCGCATCTCCGACATAGACGCCGCCCTGGCCGCCGCAGGCCTGCTTCCGGCCGGTGCCTATGCGGAAATCGCGCGCAACCCGGCGAAGGTCCAGGCGCCGTTTGCGATCACGTCCCCGACGCTCGAAGGCTACCTTTATCCAGAAACGTACCGGGTGAAACCGGGCGAACGGCTCGCTACCGACCTGATCCTACGCCAACTGGACACCTTCAAGGAACGGTTCTTGGACACACACCCGGTCGGCGATTTGTCACTGCACGACGTGGTGGTCGTGGCCAGCTTGTTGGAGCGTGAGGAACCCAACCCGGCGAACCGGGTCCTCGTCTCCGGCATCGTACACAATCGCCTGAAAGCGGGCTCCGCACTGGGTGTAGACGCCACCAGCCGGTACACGCTGAAGGATTGGAACGATCGCACAGCCTTCCTGAAGAACCTGCGCGACCCGGACGACCCCTACAACACGCGCTTGCGGAAGGGCTTGCCGCCCACCGCGATTGGCAATCCGGCACTCGCTTCGTTGGAAGCCGCGCTCGCGCCTCAAGCCACCGAATTTTGGTACTACCTGCATGATGCCAACGGTGTGCTTCACCCGGCCGTAGACGCCGCCGGGCACGAAGCGAATCGCCGGACCTATGATGTCTGGTGAAAGCAGGGTGTGGCGGTGGACGCTCGGCCTGTTCTTCGTCAGCTTCTCTCTGCTTTTGTTCGAACTGGTGCTCATCCGCGTCTTTGCGGTGGTGTTGTTCGCGGCTTTCGCCCATCTGGCCCTCGCCTTGGGCATGTTGGGCACAACCGCAGGGGCACTGGCCCTCGTGGCCTTTCCAGGCCTTGTGCCAGAGGAACGGGCTGGCCCCCGGCTGAGCCTGTTGGCGGCCTTCCAAGGGCTCGCGGCCGCGGTTTCTGTGGCCATCGTGACCCGCCTCCCGTTGACGGCTGCCTCCGACGTCGCCGTCGAGAACTATGGGATGCGGTCGGGTGTCGCCTCCAGCTTGGTCGATCCGTGGATGTTGTTGTGCGCCGTTGTTGCGCTGACGGTTCCGTTCGCCGTCGGCGGTGCGGTCGTCGCGGGAGCGTTGAAACACGGCCGTCGGACGGCGGGCGTTCTGTACGGGGGCGACCTGCTCGGCGGCGCGGCCGCGGGCTTGGTCTTGGCGCCGCTGTTGGCGTGGTGGTCGGCGCCCGACCTCGGGCTGATGGCCCTGCTCCTCGCCGGGCTCGGTGCGTTGTGTTTCCATCCCTCCGCCCCCGGCGCGGTCGCCGTGGTGGCTGGCTGTGTTGGGCTCGGGTTTGGGCTGAGCCGGGAGGTCAATCCGATTCAGTATTCGGCTGGTTTTGCTGAGACCTACGTGGTGGAACAACGTTGGACGGCACTCGCGCGAATTTCCGTTCACGAAGGCCCGGAACGCACGTTGGTCCTGCTGGACAACACGTCAGCGTCGGAGGTGGTCCGTACGATGGACGAACGAGCCGCGCTGTTTTCGACGGCGACGGCGCGGAGCCTGGTGTATCGGCTCGCACAACCTGGCCGCGTCGCCATTCTCGCGTCTTCGGCGGGTCCGGAAGTGGCTGTCGCACAGGAGGCAGGTTTTTCCGACATCGACGCTATCGACGTCGCCGGGGACGTTGCCGACCTCGTGCTCCAGCGGTTCGCCGCCGCACCGGCAAACCCGTTCACCAAATCGGGCGTCGTACGAATCACGGCGGATGGCAGGGCGGCTATCGCGCGGGCGCCACAACCCTACAGCGTCATCCAGATGGTTCACGCCAACCTGCACTCGGCGGGTGGCCTGTTGGCAAGCGCCTGGTCGCCGGGTTTGTTGACGACGGAAGAGGCGTTCGGCACCTACCTCAAGCATCTCACGCCCAACGGATTGCTGAGTTTTGCCGCCGCAAGTTTGACGCCTGGTTATGCGGTTGCGGCCGCTTCCGCCGTGCGGGCACAGGGGTGTGCGCCTGCGTCTGACTGCATCGCCTACGTGGACGGCAACCAACCCGTCGTGCTCGTACGACCGCGTCCGTGGACAGACGAAGAACGCAGCCGGTTGGTCGAGGCCGTGGCCCGCTACCCAGACGCGCGCGTCCGTCTGCTTCCAGGCAGCAACGACACGAACCAGCGGTCGGTCCTGTTCGGAACGCCCATGGTGGACGACCGTCCCTTCTGGGACACGCCGCGCGAAGTTTGGCGGGGGGTCGTGTCTCCGGATCGCGCCGACACCGTGGCGACGTTGTACCGCCTGTTGATCGTGCAAGCGGTCATCGTTCTCGGGGTCGGCGTTGTCCTGTTCTTACCCTCGTTGTTCCTCCTCACGCGGCAAGGCACACGAGGCTTGGGCGCCTCGTTGTTTTTTGGTGCCACCTTGGGCTACGGCTACCTCGCACTGGAGACCGTGCTGGTCCACCAGTTTGTATTGGTCGTGGGGCATCCGGTGTGGGCCATTGGCGCTGTCGTCGGGGGACTCATGGCGTCCAGCGGGGTGGGAAGTCTGATCAGCGGAGCGGTTCCGGATCCGGTCGTCCGGCGCGTCGCCTGGGCTTCGGTCGGGGCGGTGATCCTGTGTGGCGTCTGTGTGCCGTCGGGCCTTCCCAAGCTGATCGAGGCGATGGCCCCCCTCGGGTCGATGCCTGTGCGGGCGGCTTGGGTGGCTGTGGGCGTGACGCCTTTGGGCTTGGCGATGGGCATGCCGATGGCGCTTGGCCTGCGGTTGCTCGGCGACGGTCGGCTCGTGCCGTGGGTGTGGGCCGTGAACGGTTGGACCAGCGTCGTGGCCACGTTGTGTACGGTTGTCTTGAGCCGCCTCGTGGGTTTTCAGCTCGCGGCGGTGGTGGCGCTGACTGCCTACGCGGGGGCCGCAATCGCGCTCCGCGCACTCGGGGACCCATTACGACGTTGAACCCTGCCAACGACGGGCTAGTCTGCACCCGACGGGAGTTTGGTGAGCGATTTTCATTACGTTCGCACGCCGGGTCGGGAAGGCGGTGTTGCTCGCGTCAAAGGCCATGCGGCCGGCGTTGAACTCGACACCCTGCTTCGCGCAGGCCCGCCCCCTTGGCGTGTCGCGCTCGAGCTGATGGCGGCGGTCTGCGAGATCGTTGGGATTGCCGAAGAGGATCGAGAGGTCCATGGGGATTTGTCGTCCGAACATGTGTTGGTCGACGAACGGGGAACTGTGGCCATCGTCGGTTGGGGCACACGGCGGTCGCGCACGCGCGCGCCGGAGGGGTCGCCCCGAGGTCACGCGTCGGACTGTTACGGCCTGGGTGTCATCCTGTGGACGTTGTGTAGCGGCGAATCGTTGCCCAGCTTCCCCAAGAACGACGCGGTTGGACACGACGATCGGGTCGTGGAAGCGGTGCTTCGGATCGACGTGTCCGCGCTGCCCGAGTTGATGCAGGGCGACGTACAATGGATTCTCGCGCGGCTATTGTCCTACGATTTGGGTGAAAGACTCGGGGCGGTGGAAGCGTGGCAGACGTTGGTGGCGTTCGCGGACTCGTCGCCTGGTGAGCGTCTGGATCGGTGGGCGACGGTAGCGATGGAGGGCGGTGGTCTTCGTCGTCCGGCGGTTTCGGACTCAGTTGTCAGCGAGGAGGGGCCGGAGCTTCTGGACGGCGCTGTCGCATCGACGGGCCCCTTGTCTGCGCCCGTTCCACGGCTCGGCGCTGGCGGGAAAGGGGCTGCGACCGCGTTCTGGACCAAGGACCAGTTGAAGGCCGCCCTTGAAGCGGACGACGATGAGGGGGGGCCGGACTTGCGCCGCCCTGCCGCCGGGGGAGGGTCAGCGACGAGTTTTTGGACGCCAGAGCAGTTGGCGGCCATGGCCTCTGGCTCGGCAGATGCGCCGCGCCCTCGCCGCCAAGTCGACGGCCGCGTCGACATGCGCGCGTCGGCGACGCCAGCCGCGATCCCCATGGCCGACGCCCCACTCGTCGCACCACGAGCGCCCCGGCCCGAGCCAACGCCGCCGGTCGAGGTCGCCGAGGTGTACGAGGCCCAAGTCTATGCGGAAGAACCGCTCGTGCCCCTCCCGGTGTCGCGTTCGCCTCGTTCGGTCCTGCGCACACCGACGCCCACGATGCGAGAGTCGGTGGGCGAGCCTCGTCACACATCCACCGGAGGCTTCTGGTTGGCCGCCGTGATCGCCCTCGTTTTGGTCATGACATCCTTGTGCCTTGGCGTCCTCGTGCTCACTGGCGTCGCGATGGGAATGCGGGAGAATCCGGCCGCGTCAGTCCCGGCGACGGCGCCTGGTCTTCCGGTGCCGGCGGTCGAGTCGGTGGCGCCGGTAGCGCCAACAGGTGCGGTCGCGCCCGTCGTCGAAGAGGTCGCTCCGGTCGCGGTCCCTGTGCCCGTGGAGGCTGCGACCCCGCAACCGGCGTCAACAGCTCGGCCGGCGTCAACAGCTCGGCCGGCGCCGGTACCGGCGCGCGCACGCCCTCCCGTCGCACCTGCCGCCCCGTCGGTGCCGGTACCGATGGACGGGCCAGCGCGCGTCTCGTTCCGCTCGACCGGACGCGGCCAACTGAAGTGTGTGGGTACCGTGACCGCTTTTGATGGCGCGGCTACGGTGTCGGTCGAATCCTACCAACTCCCCGCAACTTGCCTTGTCGAGATCGACGGCAAACGGGGTGTGTTCCAGATTTTCGGCTCGGGTTCCGTGTCCTGCAACGTCGACGGCGGCTCGGTCAAATGTGATCGGTCGGTCGTCCCCTGATGCGTGCCGTGGTCACGCGGGTGACCCGCGCGGAGGTCCGAGTCGACGGCGCCGTGATCGGTCGAATCGGGAAGGGGTTGTTGGTATTGGTGGGCGTGGGGCCATCCGACGATGTCGCGTCGGCGAATTGGCTGGCGGACCGCGTCATCGGGCTCCGAATATTCCCCAATGACGGTGGACGTTTTGACAAATCGGTTCGCGACGTGGGCGGAGACGTGCTCGTTGTGCCGCAGTTTACGCTCTTTGCGGATACCACCCAGGGGCGACGGCCGTCCTTTGTCGGGGCGGCCGCACCTGCTGTGGCGGAGCCCCTGGTAGAGGCCTTTGTTCTGGCGGTGCGCGATCTCGGGGTGCGCGTAGAAACGGGTCGATTTGGGGCCCATATGGAGGTGGACTCCGTGAACGATGGGCCTGTGACCTTGTGGCTGGAGGGGCGGTGACGGAACTCGACGTGGCCTTGGAAGCTGCCGTTGCGGCCGGCCGGGTGATTGGACGAGGGGCCGCGCAGCAGATTCGCCGAAAGGGTGACGTAGACTTGGTGACGGAGGTCGACGAAGCGGCAGAGGCTGCGATTCGGGCCGTTCTTGGACAGCACCTACCCGACATCGACGTGCTCGCCGAAGAGGGAGGGGGGGCCTGGGATTCGTTGACGCGCTGGGTGGTGGATCCGCTCGATGGAACAACGAATTTCGTCCATGGGCTTCCGTGGTATTGCGTTTCTATTGCGCTGGAAATCGACGGCGTGGCCACGGTCGGCGTGGTCTACGACCCCGTTCGTGACGTCGCGTTTGTGAGTGATGGACGGCGTGCGTGGACAAAACGGGCCCTGTGCGCCTCCCCGATTGAAGGTCCGCCGTTGCGCGTGTCCGAAACCTCGTTGCTCGGGGACGCTCTGGTCGCAACCGGATTTGCCACGGACCACAAAACGCGGTCCGAGGTCCATTGTGTCCGGGTCGAGGCTGTTTTGCGGAACTGCCGCTGCGTGCGACGCTGTGGATCAGCGGCCCTGGACCTCGCCCATGTCGCTGCGGGTGTGTTTGACGTCTATTTGGAAACCGATCTGCACCCGTGGGACGTGGCTGCAGGTGTATTGCTCGTTTCGGTGGCGGGGGGTCGGGTCACGGACTGGAACGGCGGGGGGCTCGACCGCCGTAGACCATCGCCGGTGGCTACCAATGGCCTGTTGCATTCGTTTGCGTTGACGGACCTCGCGGTGCCGAAGAACTTAACGATCGCCGCAAAATGGGTGTGATCCAAACCCGTTGGTAGCCGTTGGCACCGGGCGCCCAAGGGCCGTCGGCGGGCGGCCGGCGCCATCGGTGTCGTACGGCCGCTGCGCACACCTGGTGGCTGGCTGTATCTGGCTGTGATCCTCGACATCTACTCACGCTTCGCTGTGGGCTGGGCGCTGAGCACGGTCAACGACCGGCACCTGGCCAGGCGGGCGCTGGACGCCGCCGTGGTCCGCCGCGCACCACCTGAAGGTCTGCTGCACCACACCGACCAGGGCAGCCCGTACGCGAGCGGCGATTATGCCAAGGCGTTGAGGGACCTGGGTTTCGAGGCGAGCATGAGTCGCCGGGGTAACTGCTACGACAACGCAGTAATGGAGAGCTTCTTCAACACGCTGAAGGTCGAATTGGGCGAGCGGTTCGAGAGCGCCCCTGACGCCGAACGCAAATTGTTCGACTACATCGAGGTGTTCTACAACGGCGTGCGAATCCACACGTCGATCGGCTTCTTGAGCCCACGCGCGTTCGAGCGGGCGGGAGGGAAATGACAGGCGAGAAATCCACACGCCATCAACAGCAATCCACAGGATATGAGTCTCCCCCCTGGACCCCCCTCAAGATCCTGGAAGCACTTCGTGCTACCAGGATCGGCCGGCCGGCAACAACAACAACAAACATATATCAACCCGTCCACCAAATCGGATCAGGCTCACGCACGCCAGCGTGCAGATTGTAGAATCCGGTGGCGGCGCACCTGGGAGGCAGACGCCTCACGACGGGCGCGATCCCCACAAGCCGGGCCCGGCCCGCTCCCGGTCCCGCTCCCGCTCCCGGTCCCGCTCCCGACCCCCGCTCCCGGCGTCGCCCCTGGAAGCGTCAGCGATCATTCTGGAGCTTCTTCGCCAAGGCTACGAGCATCGCCACGACGCGATCGA
>CAMASI010000020.1 GCA_945861065.1 Klebsiella pneumoniae
CGGACGACGGATGTGACGGGCGAGATCAAGCTGCCGGCGGGCACCGAGATGGTGATGCCTGGGGACCGCGTCACTGTGGACGTGGAGTTGATCACGCCAGTGGCGATGGAGAAACAACTCCGCTTTGCGATTCGCGAAGGCGGCCGCACAGTCGGCGCCGGCGTCGTCGCCAGGATTGGGGAGTGAGGAACTAATGTCTACCAGCAACAAGATACGGATTCGCCTCAAGGCCTATGATCACAAGCTGCTGGACAAGTCCGCGCGCGAGATCGTGGAGACTGCGCGCCGCACCGGTGTGCAAATCCGCGGACCCTTTCCCCTTCCGACCACCATCAATCGCTGGACGGTGCTTCGCAGCCCGCACATCGACAAGAAATCGCGTGAGCAATTCGAACGGCGCACGCACCACCGCCTGCTCGACATCCTCGAACCCACACCGCAGACGGTGGACGCGCTCATGAAGCTCGACCTGTCCGCGGGCGTGCACGTCGAACTCAAGCTGACCTGAGTCCAACATGTCTACCGTTATCCTTTACAATCAGGACCACGCCGCTGTAGGCGAAGCAAGCCTGGACGACACGGTCTGGGGCATACAGGTGCGCGAGCATCTGCTCTATGCCGCAGTCCGGTACCAGCAGGCCGCTGCGCGTCAGGGCACCCACCAGGCCAAGCAGCGCAGCGAGGTTCGCGGCGGAGGCCGGAAGCCGTGGAAGCAGAAGGGTACAGGTCGCGCTCGCCAGGGGAGCACGCGCTCCCCGCAGTGGCGCGGCGGCGGCGTGACCTTTGGGCCAGTTCCACGCGATCACGGCTTCAAGATGAACAAGGCAGTGCGCCGCTTGGCGCTGCGCTGTGCGCTCTCACGGCGTGCCGCTGAGAACAAGGTCGTCGTGCTGGACAGCTTGACATTGGCCAGCATGAAGACGCGGCAAGTCGTAGACTTCATGGCGCGCTTTGACTTGGCCGACATGTTGCTCGTCGTGGACCGGAATGACGAGAACGTCACCCGCTCGGCGCGCAATCTGACTCGCGTCACCGTCCTTCCCACAGAGGGCGTGAATGTGTACGACGTTCTCAAGCGGAAGAACATCGTCATCACCCAGGAAGCCGTGGTTGCGCTGACCGCGCGGCTGGGAGGCTGAGATGGATCTCAAGGACACGCTCGTTCGGTCCCTCATTACTGAAAAATCCACGACTCGTTTGGCGGATCGGACGTACGCGTTCGAGGTCGGAATGGGCGCGGAAAAGACGGATATAAAGGCTGCAGTTGAGAATTTTTTTGGCGTTCGAGTCGACGCCGTACGCACGCTCGTCGTGCGCGGCAAGACTAAGCGCTTCGGCCGTTTCCAGGGCAAACGCAGCAACTGGAAAAAGGCCTACGTGACCCTCGCTGAGGGTCACGCCATCCAGGTGCTCGGAGCCTGACCATGGCTGTCAAGTCCTACAATCCAACGTCCCCTGCACGTCGGACCATCACGACCTCGGATTTTTCCGAGATCACGACCTCCAAGCCGGAGCGCTCACTGGTGGCGCCCATCGGCCGGACTGGCGGGCGAAACAATACTGGTCGCATTACCGTCCGCCACATCGGCGGAGGGCATAAGCGCCGGTATCGTTTGATCGACTTCCGCCGCGACAAATTGGGCGTTCCGGGCACGATTGCCGCCGTAGCCTACGATCCGAATCGCACAGCGCGGATCGCGCTTGTTGTGTACCGAGACGGCGAGCGCAGGTACATTCTGCAACCGGCCGGCTTGGTTGTGGGCGATGCCGTGTTGGCTTCCAACCAGGCTGACATTCGGCCGGGGAACAGCATGGAGCTGGAAGCCGTCCCGTTGGGCACGTTTGTGCACAATGTCGAGCTGACCCTGGGCCGCGGGGGCCAGATGTGTCGTTCGGCGGGTTGTTTCGCGCAGGTCATGGCGAAGGAAGGCGGCTACGTGCTGCTTCGTCTGCCTTCGGGTGAGTTGCGCAAGGTGTGGGCCAAGAACCGCGCCACGATTGGGCAGGTCGGAAACATCGACCATGAGAATATCGTTGTCGGAAAGGCGGGGCGCAGTCGCTGGAAGGGCATCCGTCCAACCGTACGCGGAACCGCAATGAACCCTGTTGACCACCCGCACGGCGGTGGCGAAGGTCGCGCGAAGGGGCGTCACCCTGTCACTCCGTGGGGCATGCCAACCAAGGGCTACCGCACGCGCAAGAAAAATAAGCCGTCCGGGCGTTTCATCGTGAAGCGTCGGTACGCGAAGTAGGCCGGGGGACACGTGGCACGTTCAGTCAAGAAAGGGCCGTTTATTGACGGTCACCTGCTCAGCAAAGTTCGCGCGGCGCGTGCCGGCGTGGGCCCGAAGGTCATCAAGACTTGGAGTCGTCGTTCCACGATTTCTCCGGACATGATCGGCCTGACGTTCGCTGTGCACAACGGTAAGCAATTCGTTCCCGTGTATGTGACCGAACAGATGATCGGGCAGAAACTCGGCGAGTTCTCCCCAACCCGGACGTTCCGAGGCCATGCGGCAGACCGCAAGGCCAAAGCTCCGACTAAGTAGGAGATGGCCATGGAAAGTCACGCCAGTTTGAAGTTTGCTAGGGTGTCGGCTCGAAAGGCACGGTTGGTCGCTGACCTTGTGCGCGGTCGGGCTGTGCCGGACGCGATCCGGACGCTCACATTCTTGGACCAGAAATCCGCCCCGCTGATTCGAAAGCTTGTGGAATCAGCGATCGCGAACGCCGAACAGAAGAGCGAAGACGTGGACGTGGATAAGCTGGTGATCCGCGTAATCACCGTGGACTCGGGTCCCTCGCTTCGGCGGTTCCGGCCGCGAGCCCAGGGGCGCGCCACGAAGGTCCTCAAGAAGACCAGTCACATCACTGTCCAACTCGCGAACGAGTAAGGAATACCATGGGTCAAAAAGTCAATCCGACTGGGTTTCGCGTCGGAATTACTATGGGATGGGATTCCCGCTGGTACGCCGAAAAGGACTACGCTCGCTTTGTCGACGAAGACTTGCGGATGCGTCGTTATGTTAAAGAGAAGCTGAAGTCAGCCGGCGTGGCGCGAATCCTGATTGAGCGTGCGGCAAACAAGGCGAAAATCTACATCCACGCGGCGAAACCGGGCATTGTGCTGGGCAAACGTGCAACGGGGTTGGATGCGTTGCGGGCGGACTTGCAGAAGCTCACGTCGTCGGAAGTCTTCGTGCACATCATGGAGGTGCGCAAGATCGATACGGAGGCCATACTTGTTGCGGAGAGCATTGCCGTCCAGCTTGAGAAACGAATCAGCTTCCGTCGCGCGTTGAAGAAGGCGATGCAACAGTCGCGGCGCGCTGGAGCCAAGGGCGTGAAGGTCATGTGTGCCGGTCGGTTGGGAGGCGCGGAGATGTCGCGCACCGAGTGGTACATGGAGGGCCGGGTGCCGCTGCACACGTTGCGCGCGAATGTGGATTTTGGAGTGGCCGAGGCGCACACGTCCTTTGGGACGATTGGCGTCAAGGTGTGGATTTTCAAGGGCGAGTTGATGCCCGGTGAGGATGCGCGCGCGGCCTAAGGCCTTCGTCGCATTCGTGAGAGAAAACGATGCTTAGTCCCAAACGAGTCAAATTTCGCAAACAGCAGAAAGGACGCATGGCTGGCGCGGCTTGGCGCGGCAGCAATGTGGACTTCGGCGATTTTGCCCTTCAGGCGACAACCTGCGGCTGGGTGACAGCGAGGCAGATCGAAGCCGCGCGTATTGCGATGACGCGGTACGTGAAGCGCGGCGGCAAGGTCTTCATTCGCGTGTTTCCGGACAAGCCGGTGACCAAAAAGCCTCTCGAGACCCGAATGGGGACTGGAAAGGGTGCGCCCGAGTTTTGGGTGGCGGTGGTCCAGCCAGGCCGCATTCTGTACGAGCTCGATGGGGTTCCGGAAGATCAGGCACGAGAAGCGTTTCGCCTTGCGAGCCACAAACTGAACCTTCAGACTCGCTTCGTCCGCCGTTGCGACGAGGTGGTGTGATGGCCGAAATCAGCCAAATGACGAACACCGACATTTCCGGCGAGCTCGGGCGCCTGGAGCGCGAACTCGTCACCCAGGGCTTCCAGCTCAAGACGCAGCGGCTCCAGAACACGGCAGGGCTCCGTCTGATTCGCAAGCAAATGGCCCGGCTTCACACAGAGGCCCGGCGGCGCGAGATTAGCCAAGGGTTGGCAAAAGGAGCGGTGGGTCATATCCGGCGTTCAGCGGCGCCGTTGGTCTCGGCGGCTGCACCGGCTCCGGCCGAGCGTGGTGGGTTCCTGGCGGGTATCGTTGACAAGCTAACGAATAAAGAATAGCTCCATGGGGCTCGGTGACGAGCAATATGCGCTGGTCAGCGTCCCTTCGGGGAGACCCTACCAGCCATTGCGTCGGCAGTGCCGCCGCTTGACAGACGTACGAGGATGATTTCATGAGCGCGGAAGAAAAGACGACGGCCCGACGAGAACTCGTTGGGCGTGTAGTGTCGGACAAAATGGACAAGACCATCACGGTCGAAGTCACACGTCACGTGACGCACGCGACGTACCGCAAACACATGACCCAGATTCGCACGTTTAAGGCCCATGACCAAGACAACGCTTGCAAGGTGGACGATATCGTGGTGATTCGCGAGAGTCGGCCGCTTTCCAGGACCAAGCGCTGGGTCGTCGTTGAACATCGTCCGGCTGCGGCCTAGGTCCAGGGGGCGTCGTGATACAAGTAGAAAGTGTATTGGATGTCGCTGACAACTCTGGCGCGCGTAAGGTCAAGTGCGTCAAGGTGATTGGCGGGAGCAAGCGCGAATATGCCACTGTCGGCGATATTATCGTCGTTTCAGTGAAAGACGCGGTACCAAACTCGAAAGTGAAGAAGGGTCAAGTCGTCCGTGCTGTCATCGTGCGGACGACCAAAGAGGTTCGGCGGAAAGACGGTTCCTATATTCGCTTCGATAAGAACAGCGCGGTGCTGATCAACAAGGACAACGAGCCCGTAGGGAGCCGTATCTTCGGACCCGTTGCCCGGGAGCTGCGCGCTCGTTCATTCATGAAGATCATCTCACTTGCGCCTGAAGTCCTGTAGGCGAAGGAGGAACGATGGCAACCAAACTACGAATCAAGAGCGGCGACGAGGTCAAGGTCATTGCTGGGGCGGCTCGCGGTCGCGTCGGGAAGGTTTTGCGCGTATTGCCCGATGACCGCAAGGTCGTGGTTGAGGGTGTCCATCGCGTCACCCGTCGGCAGCGACCCGCTGGCGGCCAGGCCGGCGGCACGATTGAGAAAGAACTTCCGATTGACTTGTCGAATGTGGCCCTGTGGGACGCTGCGACACAATCTACGGTGAAGGTCGCGCGCAAGGTCGATGAGAACAACCGGACCTTTCGGGTAAACCGGAAGACGGGCCAACCCATTGACAAGCGCTGAGGGCGAAATGGAGAAATACACCCCACGGATGCGCACGCACTACGATTCTGTCGTCGTGGTGAAGTTGCGCGAAGATTTCAAGTATGAGAACCCGATGCAGGTTCCGCGCTTGAGCAAGGTCGCACTGAATCTGACGACCAAAGAGGCGCTTCAGAACGTCAAAGTCCTGGAGAGCGCGGTGGACGAGATGACTCTGATCGCGGGGCAGAAAGCCGTGATCACGCTGTCTCGCAAGTCCATCGCGAACTTCAAGCTACGCGAGGGTGTCCCGCTGGGCGTGAGAGTCACGCTTCGTGGCGCACGTATGTGGGAGTTCGTGGACCGCCTGATCACCATCGCTATCCCGCGCATTCGCGACTTTCGTGGCGTGAGCCCGAAGGCGTTTGATGGTCGCGGCAACTTTTCGCTCGGACTTACCGAGCAGATCATCTTTCCTGAGATCGACTACGACAAGGTGTCGCGTATCAACGGAATGAATATCGCTTTTGTCACCACGGCCCGGACTGACGAGGAAGGCAGAGCATTGCTCCGTCACCTCGGCATGCCGTTCGCCGCCTGAGCATCGGAGCGCAGGTCATGACCGATCCAATCGCCGACATGCTCACGCGGATTCGCAATGCCCAGCAAGCTGGACATGCGACCGTGTTGGTACCACGCTCGAAAGTCAAGCTCGCATTGGCCCACGTGCTCAAGCGCGAAGGGTTCATTGAGGGCTACATCAACGACGAATCGACGTTGACGAGTCCGATGAAACTGTTTCTCAAGTACGACGCTCGGAGTCGCGGTTTGATCCGCGGCATTCAACGAGTGAGCCGTCCTGGACGCCGCGTGTACGCGGGGACGGATGAGATTCCACGAGTCCGAAGCGGCTTGGGAGTCACCATCCTGACCACGCCGAAGGGCATACTCTCCGATGCGCAGGCCAGAGCGGCAGGCGTTGGCGGCGAGATCATCTGTAAGGTCTGGTAGTCGCGCCCTTCAGGCCGCGGAGGCATCGATGTCTCGAATTGGTCGTCTTCCCATTCCGGTTCCAAGTGGCGTGCTTGTGCATGTCGCGGACGGTTTGGTGTCGGTAACGGGTCCAAAGGGCACTTTGGAACAGCCTGTTGTAGCGGGTACCGCAGTCTCTTGCGAAGAGGGGATTGTTACCGTGGTCCGCAGCTCGGATGACGGTCCGGTGCGGGCAGCGCACGGGCTTATGCGGGCGTTGATTCGCAACATGGTAGTGGGCGTGTCCGAGGGGTTCGGTAAGAACCTGGATGTGCACGGCGTTGGGTTTCGGGCGGAGGTGCGTGGGCGCGAACTCGTGCTCAACATCGGGTACTCACACCAAGTGGAGTACAAGGTACCGAAAGGCGTCGATGTCAGTGTGACGAAGGCGACCCGAATCACTGTGACGGGTCACGATCGTCAACAGGTTGGGCAGGTAGCGGCGATCATTCGCGGCTTCCGTCCGCCGGATCATTACAAGGGTAAGGGCATCCGTTACGAGACGGAGAAGCCTAGGATCAAGGAAGGCAAGTCGGCTTAGCGAGGACGGAAATGGCAAAGACCAATCCAAATGCCGTCGCGCGGGCGCGGCGGAAGAAGCACATCCGGAAAGGAATTCGTGGCACTGCGGCTCGTCCGCGGTTGTGCGTGTTTCGAAGCGGGAAGCATATCTATGCGCAAGTCGTGGACGACTTGGCGGGCGTTACGCTCGCCTCGGCGTCCTCGATGCCCGAGGACTCACCGCGCGGCTCCAATCGCGTCGGTGCGAGCGACGTAGGGCGGCGATTGGCAGAGGCCGTCGTTGCTCTTGACATCCGTCGGGTCGTATTCGACCGCAACGGATACCTCTACCACGGGCGTGTGGCGGCGTTGGCGGACGCCGCTCGCGAAGCCGGCCTTGAGTTTTAGGAGTTTGCGATGACCCGCGAGCAGAAAAGGCGGCGCGAAGATGAAGAGTCCACCCTCATAGAGAAGGTGATCTACATCAATCGTGTAGCCAAGGTGGTCAAGGGAGGGCGACGGTTCTCCTTCTCTGCAATCGTCGTGGTCGGCGATGGCAAGGGCACGGTCGGCGTTGGCTTTGGAAAGGCCAACGAGGTTCCCGAGGCGATTCGGAAGGGCACCGAGCGAGCGCGGCGCCAAATGCAGACCATCCCTCTTGCGGGCGATACAATTCCGCACGAAGTGCTCGGCAAGTTTGGCGCTGGCCGGGTGATGCTGCGTCCGGCCTCCCCTGGTACCGGTGTCATTGCGGGTCCAGCGGTTCGCGCGATCATGGAGGCGCTTGGCGTTCACAACGTTCTGTCAAAGTCGTTGCGAACGGGCAACAAGCACAATGTGGTGCACGCGACATTCGCTGCGCTGGCTGAGCTCGAGTCGGTCGAGCAGTATGCGACGCGAACAAACCGCGACGTCGAAGATGTGTACCGAAATTACACCGTGCGCGGGCATCTCGCTTCCGCCTGAGGGTGCCATGGCACGTTTGCAAGTCACATTGAAGCACAGTTCCATCGGCCGATCCGCCGATCAGCGCGAGCACCTTCGGGGCTTAGGTTTGCGCCACCCGGGGCATTGTCGTGTCCTGGAGAATACGCCAGCGGTGCGCGGAATGGTCAAGCGCGTCCTGCATCTTGTTGAAGCTGTCGAAGTCGACTGAAGAAGGACGCAATGGCGAACGAACTCTCGAATCTTAAGCCCGCACCTGGTGAAACCCGTACGCGGATGCGTGTCGGTCGCGGTGAAGGGTCTGGCAAGGGCAAGACCGCTGGACGGGGGACCAAGGGTGCCCAGTCGCGATCTGGCTACAACCGTCGGCCCAACTTTGAAGGTGGTCAGACGCCGCTTCGTCGGCGAATCCCCAAGCAGGGGTTCACGAACGTATTTGCCAAGGACTATGAGGCCATCAACCTTGAACGGTTGGTTTCCTTGCCTGCCGGAAGCGTCGTGACCGCTGAATCGTTGCATGAAGGCGGCTTCGTGTCTCGGATCGGGAAGGACGGCGTAAAAATCCTTGGGCGTGGTGACTTAGGGGTTGCCTTGCACGTGCGCGTGGCGAAGTTGACGCAGTCCGCGGCAGACAAGGTGCGCGCTGCGGGTGGAACGGTCGAAGGGCCTGTTCCGGGCGAGTGACCGGGCCGGGGTTCGTCCCCGTGCGGAGACCGTGTGGGCAACGTCTTCCTGCAGATCTGGCGAATGGAGGAACTGCGTAAGCGGGTCCTGTTCACGCTCGGGATGCTCGCGATCTATCGTCTGGGGATCTTTATCCCAGCACCGGGAATCGATCGCACGCTGTTGGGTGAGTGGTTCAACGACCGCGACAACTCGCTGTTCGGCATGTACGACATGTTCTCGGGTGGGGCGCTGAAGCAGTACAGCGTGTTCTTCTTGGGAATTATGCCGTACATTACGGCGTCAATCATCATCCAACTCATGTCGGAGTTGGTGCCCACGCTCAAGCGCATCAAGGACGAAGGGCAGACCGGACGCCAGAAGTTGACGCAGTATACGCGCTACTTCGCGATCCTAATCGCCCTCGGCCAGGCCCTTTCGACCGCGATCTCATTTGAAACGATGCGTGTGGGCAGCAATAGTGTGGTCATCGACCCGGGCTGGCCGTATCGCTTGCTGACGATGGTCACGATGACGGGAGGCGCCTGCTTCGTGATGTGGCTCGGCGAGCAGATGACGGAGCGCGGCGTAGGCAACGGTGCGTCTGTCCTGATCGCCTGCGGGATCATCGATGGCCTGCCGCAGGCCGTGGCGCTCATGGCGCAGTTCGTCCAGATGGGCGAGGTCAAACTACTTCAGGCCGGTCTGCTCCTCTGTTTCATGTTCGGCGTGATATTCGCCATTGTGTTCGTGGAACGTGGGCAACGTCGAATACCGCTTCAGTATGCCAAACGCGTACTGGGTCGAAGGGTGTACGAAGGGCAGACGACGTACCTTCCGTTGAAAGTGAACAACGCGGGCGTGATCCCGCCGATCTTTGCGTCTTCCTTGTTGATGCTGCCGAGCACGGCCGGTCAGTTCATCGACTGGGTCTTCATCGACTGGCTCGCTTCAGCGTTTTATCCGGGCCGTTGGCTGTACAACGCCAGCTACGTCCTGCTCGTCGTCGTGTTTGCCTTTTACTACACGGCCGTCACGTTCAAGCCCGAGGACATCGCGGAGAACCTAAAGAAGCAGGGCGGCTTCATTCCGAAGGTACGGCCAGGCAAAGAGACGGCCCTGTACCTGGATTGGGTTCTCAACCGGCTGACTACGGCGGGAGGCCTTTACCTATCTGCAGTTTGTATTCTGCCTACGCTGCTGGTCTCGGACTACGGTGTGCCGTTTTACTTCGGCGGGACGAGTCTGCTAATCGTCGTCGGTGTTGCGCTCGACAGCGTGGCGCAGGTCGAGGCCCAGTTGTCCACCCGGCACTACGATGGTGTTGCTGGGCCCAAAGGGATGCGGGCGAAACGGCGTCAGCGCCTGGGTGGGCAGGGGCCGTGGGTCTGAGCGCAGCGCGCGGCTTCCCTGAAGCCGTCAAGGAGCCCTGGGAGCTGGCGGTCATGCGGGACGCGGGGCGTCGGCTGGCTGAGGTTGCTGTGAGGGTGCGTGAGGCCGTCAGGCCCGGTGTGACTGGGCTAGAGTTGGACCGGATCGCGGAGAGCGAGACGCGTTCCCGGGGGGCTTCGCCGTGTTTCAAAGGGTACACGTTGGAGCCCGGGTACCCGTTCCCTGCTTCCATCTGCTTGTCACCCAACAACGCAGTGGTCCACGGCATTCCGGATGATCGTCCGCTCGTCGAGGGGGACTTAGTGTCGATAGACCTGGGTCTTGTGTACGGGGGGTACCATGCAGACATGGCGTTTTCGGTTCCGATTGGCGTGGTGTCGGAGGCGGTCACCCGACTCCTTGACGTGACCGAGCGGAGCTTGTATGAGGGCGTGGCTCGGGTTCTGCCCGGCAACCGCATCGGGGACATCGGACACGCGATCCAGCAGTTCATCACACCACACCGGTTTGGAATCGTCAGGGACTACGTTGGGCACGGCATCGGCCGGCGAATGCATGAGTCACCGTCGGTCCCCAATGTCGGGGTGCCTGGCAAGGGAAACCTCCTGAAGCCGGGCATGTGTCTCGCGATCGAACCCATGATCACCATGGGGGGCTACGCGACACGGGTGGCGAAGGACCGGTGGACCGTTCTGACGGCCGACGGGAGCCTAGCAGCGCATTTCGAACACACGGTCGCCGTGACCCCTAGGGGTCCGGAGATTCTAACGGTGCTCGAGGGAGAGAACCCACTCTCCAGGTACGGAATCAGCTGAATGGGACCGCAACGCGGTCCATGTGACGAAGGGGTGAAACGGTGGCTCGTATTGAAGGTGTAGACCTCCCGCGCAACAAGCCCGTCTGGGTGGCGCTTCAGTATCTGTACGGCATTGGCCGGACGGCATCACTTCGCATCGTGGGCTTGGTGGGTATCGACCAAAAGACCCGCGTGTTCCAGCTGACCGACCACGAGATCGCACGGATCCGTGAAGTCATTCAGCAAAACTTCCGGGTCGAAGGTGAGCTTCGCAAGGAAGTCGCAATGAACATTAAACGCCTCATCGACCTAGGCTCCTACCGGGGACTGCGTCATCGGCGAGGACTCCCCGTTCGCGGTCAGCGGACCCACACCAACGCACGGACCCGCAAGGGGCCGCGTCGCTCCCTTGGCTCCAAGTCCAAGCGATAGGCAGAGGACACGATGAGTACCGAAACAGAAGGTAAGGCAGGACGGGCGTCTAAGGGTCGCAAGACCAAGAAGAGCGTGCCGGCTGGCATCGCTCACATTCAAGCCACGTTCAATAATACTACCGTGACCATTACGGATCTCGCGGGCAATACCGTTGCCTGGAGCTCCGCTGGGGTCATGCGGTTCAAGGGATCCCGGAAGAGCACCCCGTTCGCGGCCCAGTTGGTCGCGGAAGACGCTGCGCGCAAGGCCATGGAACATGGCATGAAGCAGGTGGGCGTGTACGTCAAGGGCCCCGGCACTGGCCGCGAGTCTGCACTGCGCGCGATCGCCAACACCGGACTTCGCATCACACTTATCAAGGACGTCACGCCGATTCCCCATAACGGCTGTCGTCCTCCGAAGCGTCGCCGCGTCTAGCGGCGTAGACCGGCTCCTAGAGCCGCGCTGACCTTGGTCTGGTTGGCGCGCCCGCATCGACGGGCGGTCATCATCCCAAATCGGGCGTGAGGCCGTTTTGACCGCGGCCAAGAAGCCCGACGAGGACAGTATGGAAACACACCTGTACGGAAACTGGCGGGGCCTTATCAAGCCGCGCAAGGTCGAGCGGGACGGTAAGTCCGGCAAGAACTATGGCAAGTTCGTCATCAAGCCGCTTGAGCGCGGTTTTGGGACGACGATGGGCAATTCGCTTCGGCGTGTGTTGCTTTCATCGCTTCAGGGGGCCGCGGTGACCGCGGTGCGCATTGAAGGCGTACTGCATGAGTTCGCCTACCTGCCCGGCATCGTTGAAGACGTGACGGATATCGTCCTGAACATCAAGGGCGTCTTGTTGCGCACCGCGAGCCCGGATGTGATCCGCGGCCGGGTGAGCCGCAGGGGAGAAGTTGGCAAGCCCACGATCGTTCGGGCCGGCGATTTTAGCTTTGATGGCGCCTGCGAGGTGCTCAATCCGAACCACGCGATCTGCACGCTGACCCACGAGGGTCACTTTGAGGCCGACGTGACCGTGCAATCGGGACGCGGCTACGTCCCGGCGTCGCAGAACAAGAATCCCGAGGACCCGCTGGGCACGATCCCGGTCGACGCTATTTTTTCGCCGATCAAACGCGTTCGCTACATGGTCATGAACGCCCGTGTCGGAAATCGCACCGACTACGACCGGTTGACGCTGGAAATCTACACGGATGGATCCGTGACCCCTGAGGACTCGTTGGCCTACGCGGCGAAGATTCTCAAAGAGCAACTCCAGATCTTCATCAACTTCGCTGAGGAAGAGGAGCCTGAGGCCGCCGACGAAAGCGGCGAAGATCAGGAATACTCCGAGTTCCTTTTCAAGCGCGTGGACGAGCTGGAACTGTCCGTACGGTCTCAGAACTGCCTCCAGAACGCGGGGATCGAGTTCATCTGGCAGCTCGTGGAGAAGTCTGAGGCAGAGATGCTCAAGACGAAGAACTTCGGGCGCAAGTCCCTCAACGAGATCAAGCAGATTCTCCAACAACTCAACCTGCAACTCGGCACGAAACTGCCGAGCGCGTTTCCTCGCCACAAGTCGGGCGGCTAAGCACCGGGAGCAGAGATGCGTCATCGCAACGCTCGGCGAAAGCTGAGTATGGACGGAGCGCAGCGCCGTGCCATGTTTCGCAACATGGTCACATCGTTGCTGCAGTTTGGGCAGATCGAGACGACGCTGATGAAGGCCAAGGAGCTGCGCGGCGTGGCCGAGCGCGTGCTCTCCATTGGAAAGCGAGCGCCCGTGACGGCTGGCCTCGAGGGCGACGTGCTCGCGAAGGCGACGGCGACGCGCGTCGCCGCGATTCGTCGGGCCGCGATCTGGGTGCACGACGACGAGACCCTTCGCAAGGTCTTTGGCGAGTACGCGGAACGGTTCCGTTCGCGGCCCGGCGGCTACACCCGGGTCCTGAGGGTCGGGATTCGTCCGGGCGACAAGGCCCCGATGGCCGTCATCCAGCTGGTTGAGGCGATTCCCGCGACCGAGAGCGCCGCGGTATAGGTCGCGGGGAGAGGTCCACGTGGACCCAGCAGACGGCATGGCTCGGTTTCGGGCCTACCTCGAGTCCCACGACCTGCACGTCACTGCGCAACGCAGCGTAGTGGCGCGAGCCTTTTTTGAGGCTGGCAGGCACCTGTCGCTTTTGGAGCTTCTGAGCGTCGTGCATCGAGCGAGCCCGCGGGTGGGGTACGTGACGGTGTACCGGACCATGAGGTTGCTAGCGGACGCTGGGCTCGCGACCGAGCATCATTTTGGAGAGACGGGCCAGGCGCACTTTGAGCCCGTGGGCAACGAGCACCATGACCATTTCATCTGCGTGACGTGCGGAAAGGTGTTTGAGGTGGAGGAGCCACGTTTCGAGGCGTTGCAGGCGGATATTGCGGGTACGCTAGGCCTGCGGGTGGTCTCTCATCGGCACGAGGTGTACGGCGAGTGCATTCGGCCCGACTGTGAGGGGATTGGCTCAGGGCCGGTCGGGGATTAAGGACGGCGGCGAAAACTGCGTCTCGTGACGCGCAACGTGAAGAGAGCCCAGATGTACCTGTTCATCGTCTCGTTACATGTGCTTCTGTGCGCGCTGCTCGTACTCGTGATTGTCGTTCAGCCCGGAAAGGGTGGTGATGTGGGAGCTGCCTTTGGTGGGGGCGCTAGCACGACGATCTTTGGGCCCCGCGGACCTTCGGGCTTGCTCCAGCGCGCGACCACTGTGATTGCGATGATGTTCATGGGCACGTCGTTGATACTCGCCGTGTACTCGAAGCGGGGCTTGATGGAGAACGCGGACGTGAACGGTGCGATCAGGCAGTTGCAGGAGCAAAAGGCTTTAGAGAAGGCGAAGTCAACGGGTGAGGCTCCGGTATTGCCTGACGACGCGCCTGTTCCCGAGATTGGCCCGAAGGGACGTCGTTGACGACGGGCGCCCGGTCGCATTAGGCGCGGGGGGCTCGGAAACGGGCATGCGCAGGTGGCGGAATTTGGTAGACGCGCTAGTTTGAGGTGCTAGTGGGGAAACCCTTGGGGGTTCGAGTCCCCCCCCGCGCACTCCTTCAGGAAGATCGCGCCCGAAGGGCGGCGGCGATGATCGCCGCGAAGGCGACTGGATCGAGACTGGCGCCTCCGACCAGCGCGCCGTCGATGTCTGGGCACGAGAGGAGCGCGGCCGCGTTCGACGCTTTGACGCTACCGCCGTAAAGTAGGCGCATGTCGCGGCCGACCCAGGCGGAGAACTGTCCGGCGAGCCACGTGCGGATGTGTCGGTGCGTTTCCTGGGCAAGCTCGGGTGTGGCGGTTTCGCCCGTGCCGATCGCCCAAACGGGTTCGTAGGCAACGCTCACGCCCGACAGTCGGTCCTCCGGCAGTCCCTTCAGCGCGCCACTCAACTGCGCTTCGATGACGGTGAAGGCCTGGCCTGATTGGCGTTCCGTGAGGGACTCGCCGACGCAGAGGATCGGAAGCAGTCCGGCGTCCAAACTTGCGACGAGGCGCTGCCTCGTTCTTTCGATGTCGTCGGCATAGCCGGTGCGGCGCTCCGAATGGCCCACGAGCGTAAACTCGCAGCCCAGCTCACGTGCGATGGTGGCGCTGTTGGAACCTGTGTAGGCCCCGCTTCCGGCAACCTCGACGTCCTGAATCCCAACTGCGACGGGGGAGGCGCCGACGACTTGGCGGACGGCGGGAATCGACAGCGCAGTCGGGAACACCGCGAGCGTCGCGTCCACAGCCGGGTCGATGGAGGCGACGAGCTTCTCCGCCAACGCGGCGGACGCCTGGGGCCCCAAGTGGAGCTTCCAATTCCCCGCGACAAACGGACGTCTCATCCTTTCTTCCGAAGGGCGGCCAGGCCGGGAAGATCGCCGTGCTCGAGGTATTCAAGTGCGGCGCCTCCTCCCGTGGAGATGTGGCTGATGCGTGGCGCCACGCCTGCTTTGACGACCGCGGCTGCGGAGTCGCCGCCGCCGACCACCGTGAAGGCGCCAGACGCGGCGACGGCCTCGGCGACAGCAAACGTCCCGCCTTCGAAACCGCTCCACTCAAATACGCCCATTGGGCCGTTCCAGAACAGCGTGCCGCAGCGCGAAAGAACGGTATTCCAAGCGCTGAGCGTGGCCGGACCGATGTCCAGCCCCATCCGATCTGCCGGGATCGTCGTCACGGTCTCAGGAACCGCCGTGGCGTCGAATGCCGCGCCCACGATGTGGTCGCAAGGCAGGTGGACCTTGACGCCTCGAGCGGCCAGCCGATCGAGCAGGGCGCGCGCGTACTCGACGCGGTCCGCCTCAACACGGGATGAGCCTACAGAGTCGCCTCGCGCGGCCAGAAAGGTGTAGGCCATCGCGCCACCGATGAACAGGTGGTCGATTCGTCGTGCCAAAGCGTCGATCACGCCGATTTTGTCGGACACCTTGGCCCCACCGAGGATGGCGCCGTAGGGGCGTCGAACGGCGGCTGCGTCTGTGGAAACGAGGGGCGCCAACGCCTCCAGCTCGGCCTGGACCAGCAGTCCCATCGCCGAGGGCAAAAGCGCGGGTACGCCGGTAATGCTAGCGTCACGACGGTGAAGGCAGCCGAATGCGTCTTGGACGAAGACGTCGGCGAGTGATGCGAGCTGTCGCGCAAATCCCGCATCTTCGTTCTTCTCTCGAGGGTCGAAACGCAGGTTCTCGAGGAGGAGAACGCCGCGCTCCGGCAGGTCACGCACGAGGTGACCCACCTCGTCGCCAACTGTGTCGTGGGCGAAAAGAATTTCGTCGTTGAGCAGCTCGGCGAGACAGGCCGCGACGGGCAGCAGGCTGTACTTGGAGTCTCTTGCGTCCTTGGGGCGACCGAGATGGCTGGCGAGCACCACTTTGGCCCCCGCCTCCCGAAGCGCTCGGAGGGTCGGAAGCGCGGCTCGGACACGCGTGTCGTCCGATACCCGGTCGCCGTCCAATGGGGTGTTGAAGTCGACTCGGACCAGCGCCACGCGGCGAGCAACGTCGAGGTCAGCCAATGTTGGAATGGATCCTGAGGTCATGTCAGCTTCCAATCCGAACGGCGAGGTCGGTCATGCGGTTGCTGAACCCCCACTCGTTGTCGTACCAGGCCAGCACCTTCACGAGCCGACCCCCGATCACGTCTGTCAGCGATAGGTCTACGATGGAAGAATGGGGGTTCCCGATGAGGTCCGACGACACCAGTTCTTCGTCGCTCGCTTCCAGGATGCCCTTGAGCGGGCCATTGGCGGCGTCGCGGAGAAGCCCATTGACCTCGTCGATCGTGGTGTCGCGGCCTGCCACGAAGACCAAGTCTACGAGGCTGACGTTAGGCGTGGGCACCCGAATCGCCAAGCCGTTGAATTTTCCTTTGAGCTGTGGCAGTACCAAGCCGATCGCCTTTGCCGCGCCCGTCTCCGTCGGTACCATGTTCAGGGCGGCGGCTCGCGCACGCCGGAATTTACCCTTGCGATGGGGCGTATCCAACAAAGATTGGTCCATGGTGTACGAGTGTATGGTCGTCATCAGCCCATGCACGACGCCGATTGCCGAATCCAACGGTTTCACCATCGGGGCTAGACAATTTGTCGTGCAGGAGGCATTGGACACGACGGTATGGTGGATTGGGTCGATGCCCTCGTCGTTCACGCCCATGACAAAGGTTCCATCTACGTCTTTGTCGCCCGGGGCCGAGATGACGACCTTTCGCGCTCCGGCAGAAATGTGTGCCTGGCAGGCCGCCTTGCTGGTGAACAGGCCCGTGCATTCCATCACAACGTCCACCTTCGACGCGGACCATGGAAGCCGGGCCGGGTCTTTTTCAGCCGTGACTGGCACGAGCACGCCGTCGATGACGATGCCGTCGTCGGATGCTTTGACGTCGTGCTCCCACGTTCCGTGCACGGAGTCGCGCTTGAGCAGGTATGCGAGCATGTCAGGCTTGGTGAGATCGTTGATGTGGACGAACTCGACGTCGGGTCGACCCCAGGCCGCCCGCAACACGTTGCGTCCGATCCGACCGAAACCGTTGATAGCGACCCGAACGGGCATAGGACCTCCAAGGGCGGACGGCTAATCCGGACTGACGGAGCGTTGCACGATGGCGTTGTTGGTGTCGAATCTTAACTGGCCCGAGGACGCCGATCCCATCGGTGTCGTGGCCGCAGCGGTGCGTGTGGGCAGGCAGCACGTTTTGTCCGTTCGGGTCGTGCGTCGATCGTTGGATGCGCGGTCTCGGCCCCCGGTGTGGCGAGCGGCGGTCCGAATCGAGCTGTCGGATGAGGCGCAAACGCTGCGCCGAAACATTCCGGGCGTGAGGCTTTTTACTGTCAGAGACGAGGGTCGATACGGGCTCGTCGCCCCGTCCCCGACGAGGCGTAGCGCGCCTACGCGACCCATCATTGTCGGGTCGGGTCCTGCGGGCCTCTACGCGGCGATGTGGCTTGCAGAAGCGGGGGTGCCGCCGGTACTGCTGGAGCGGGGAAGCCCAGTGGAAGCGCGGGTGGGTGAGGTGAATCGGGCGTGGCGGTCGGCGTCTGTCCTCGATCCCGAGTCCAACACGGTGTTCGGTGAGGGCGGCTCTGGCACATTTAGTGATGGAAAAATCTATACGCGGCGGCGCGACGGGCAGATTGGGATCGTACTTGGGCGGCTCGTCGACCTCGGCGCGGATCCGTCCATCCTGGACGACGGTTGGGCCCACTTGGGTACGGATAAAATTCGTGAGCTACTACCGCGCTTTCGGCACCGGCTGGAGGCGCTCGGGGTCGACATCCGGTTCCGCACGCAGGTGGTCGGGTTGATCGTTGAATCTGGCGTGGCGCGAGGGGTTCGTTTGGCGGATGGAACCGTACTGGAGGGCGCCCCCATCATCGTTGCCGTCGGGCATTCCGCTCGAGACAGTGCTCGGTGGCTGGTCGAGGCTGGGGCCGTCGCAACCGCACGGCCCATCGCGATCGGGGCGCGCGTCGAACATCCGCAGGCCTTGGTCAATGCCGCGCGGTACGGTCCGGATCCCGCGGATGGTTTGCCGCCCGCTAGCTATCGGTTGACCTGGGCGCCGCGCGACGGTCGGAAGGCATTCACCTTTTGCCAGTGCCCTGGCGGAATGGTGGTGCCTGCCGAAAACGCGGTGGGGACCGTAGTTGTCAACGGGATGAGTTTCGCCGCCCGCCGGGCTTTTTGGGCCAACAGCGCGGTCATCGTCGAAGTCCTGCCGTCGGACTACGGCGACGCGCGCGATCCGTTGGCCGGGTACGCCTTTCAGGATGCCATCGAGCGCGCCGCCTTTCGTTTGGGAGGAGGCACTGGTGCGGCGCCTGCCCAGCGGGTGTCGGACTTACTCTCGGGCCGGGCCTCCGAAGATTTGCCCCGGTCGAGTTTTCCGCACGGCCTTGTGTCCGTCCCGATGGCCGAGGTGCTTCCGTCGCCGGTCTTGCGCGGCATGGTCGACGCGCTTCGTAAGTGGTCACAGGAATTGCCCGGGTTTTCGGGGCCAGAGGGCGTTTTGATTGCGCCAGAGACGAGGACGACGTCCCCCGTCCGATTTGAACGCGACGAATCGGGGGAAACCAAGGGTGTTCGTGGGTTGTACGTGGCGGGCGAGGGGGCCGGATACGGAGGCGGAATCGTCTCGTCTGCGTTGGACGGGCTCGCCGTCGCGGAGCGCATTCTCGCGACACTGCCGGCGACGGGATTGGGATAGGCGGTTCCGTGTCCAGCGCGCTCGAACAGCTTGAGGCCTTGCTCAGAGACCGATCGGTCCGCGTCGGGCGATTCGTGCTCGCGAGCGGCCGTGAATCGGACCTTTATGTGGATGCGCGACAGACGACCCTGCATGCCGTTGGGGCGCGCCTCGTTGCGGAGTTGATGCTTGAGCGTCTGGAACCCGAGGTCGTCGCCGTAGGTGGGTTGACGATGGGTGCTGACCCCATTGCCTGCGGTGTTTCAGCCCTATCGACGGTTCACGGGCGCCCGATTCACGCGTTCTTGGTACGCAAGGAGGCAAAGACACACGGCACGGGCAACCCGATCGAGGGATTGGGCAACGTGCCTAGGGGGTCCGCTGTTGCGATCGTGGAAGATACGACAACGACCGGCGCGTCGTTGCTTTCGGCGGTGGACGCGGTGTTGGCAGCGGGGCTCGACGTGGTGCAAGTGTTGACGGTGGTGGATCGAGAGGAAGGGGCGATGGAGGCCCTTGCGGCGCGTGGACTTGCGCTCGTCGCTCTCACGACCCGCAGCCGATTGGTGCCGCGGTGATCGCGTGGTGGGTCACCTCGACCTGCCTCGCGTCTCCTTACGACGACATCCATCGTACAAATACACGGAAGATCGCCGTTTACCGCCACATGGAGACGGCGTTGATGATGCGCGCAACCCTACTCACGGTCCCAATGCGGTCGGCCATGGTCGCGGAGCGAACGCGTCTGCTCAAGGCGCCGGAGGCTGACGAGGCGCGATTCGTCGCGTCGATGAGCCAAGCTGCCGAGGGCGTTGTGGAGGTCATTTTCGCTGCCGACTCGTCACTAGAGCGGCATCCGCTCTTCGGTGTGGCTGACGACCGTTGGACGATCCGAGCCATGGCTGACGGCGCTGAGCTCGTCTTTCAATCAGCAGAACGGATTGACGATCCGACGCCGCTCCAAGTGACGTTGTTTCCTCAGCTCAACCGATGGAGTGAGCTGTGGATTGTGCGTTTTGAGCAGCCCGCGGTTCGAGCGTCTACACTGACATTGACAGTGGCCAGCGGTTTTGGGAATGGGGAGGCGGTGTGGGAGAATCCGGACTGGTGACGGCGATGGCGCCGGATGTGTTTGCGGCACGCAGGCGGGTTTTGTCCGCCAGAGTCGGCGTGCCGATCCTGCTGAGCGGCAACGACGAGCGGGCACGCAACCTGCCAATGAACAGGGTGGCGTTCCGCCAGGACTCCTCGTTTCTCTACTATACGGGCGTGCCGTTGCCTCAGTCCGCCCTCGTGCTCGAAGGCGATCGTGCGGTGCTGTACCGTCCGACCCAGGACCCACGCGACGTGTTGTGGCATGGTGACCTCCCTTCGTGGGATTCCCTTCAGCAGGCCTGGGGTGTCGATGAAGTGCGCGACATCTCTCGCCTCGAGGCCGACGTGCGTGCGCTGCAGCCGTTGACGCTCGCGGTTGCGGACGAAGCTGTGAACCGACGGGTGTCGAGTTGGACGGGTAAGCGCCTGTCATTGGGCGAGGAAATCGGAGATGAAGCGCTAGCGGACGCGGTGATCGCGCAAAGGCGGCCCAAGGCACCGGAAGAATTGTCCGCCATGCGGTCCGTGGGCCGACTCACTGGGCTTGCGCACCGTGCTGCGATGGCCGCGACGAAGCCCGGGGGCCACGAAGCAGTTCTCACCGCGTTCTTCGAGGCGCTGTTTTCGGCCGCACGGCATACGCTCGGGTACACGACCATTCTGACCCAGCAAGGCGAGGTGCTGCACCATCACGGTCACGAGGGGGTGTTGACTTCGGGGCGACTTCTGCTGCTGGACGGTGGTGCTGAAGCACCCAGTGGGTACGGGGCCGATGTCACCCGTACTTGGCCAGTGTCGGGGCGCTATACGCCGCGCCAGAAGGGTGCCTACGAAGCGGTTCTTGAGGCACAACTCGCGTCAATCGCACTCTGTACCCCAGGCGTTCGGTATCGCGACGTGCACATGGCTTCTGCGCGCGTGCTGGCGCAGTTCTTGGTGGATGAGCGTTTGCTTCGATGCGACGTGGACACTGTGGTGGAACGTCACGCCCATGCGTTGTTTTTCCCGCACGGCGTCGGCCACCATTTGGGTTTGGACGTCCACGACTTGGAGAATTTCGGAGATCGCCCCGCTTATCCGGCGGGACAGCCTCGCGATCGGCATTTCGGCACGGCCTACTTGCGGCTCGACCTCCCGTTGGAGGCGAATTGGGTGGTCACCGTGGAGCCTGGATTCTACGTGGTGCCGTCCATCTTCCGCGATGCCGAATTGATGGCCGAATTCGGCGACATCGTGGACGTCGACAGAGTCGGTGGATGGCTTGGTTTTGGCGGGATCCGAATCGAAGATGACGTCGTCGTGGGTGCCGATCCTGAGGTGTTGACCGCGACGGCACCCAAAACCGTAGCCGATGTCGAGAGCACCGTGGGGACGGGTGTGGCACCGGAGCAGTTCCTTTGTGGAGCCTGACTGCGATCGCGCTCGTGGTCGGCGGTCTTGCCGGCTACTTTGCCGCGCAGCGTCGTCGGCGGGTGGACTGCCCGTCGTGTTCCACCCCGTTGGTGACATTGGCGGCGCTGCCTGAGGGCGAGCCCGCGCGCGCGTACGACGTTCTGGCCTGTCGACGCTGCGTCAACACGTTGGTGGCGGTCCATGGTGGGGACTGGCCTTGGGCCGTATGCCCCCGTTGTGAGCACCGGTCGCTTCAAGTCGTCGTCACCCGAGCGTCGGGAGATGTTGAACATCCGGTTCGGGTGACGTGCGACGAGAGCTGCCCGTTGTGCGGTCATCGTGCGCTGGTGGAGTTGCCGTCGCCGCCGCCGCGCCGCGGAACCGTCATCGCTTTTCCCGGAACACGCCCGCCGCGACGGTAGACGGGACCTACGGTGCGTCGCGCTGAAGTACGGTATCGGCAAGAAAACGGGCGTCAGGTCCAGGCGCGTCCACCAACCAATGCAGGCCTCTGCGTTCGGGTCGACGTAGGGCACAGGTCACGATGAGGTCAGCGACGGTCGCGAGGTTGCGCAATTCTACAAGGTCGGCCGTCGGTCGGAAGTCCCAATACAACTCTCGGACCTCCTCGCGGACCAAACGGATTCGCCTCCGAGCCCGTTCCAATCGTTTGTGCGTTCGAACGATGCCAACATAGTTCCACATGCACCGCCGAATCTCTTCCCAGGTCTGGCGGATGACGACCAACTCGTCGTTGTCTACGGCAGAGCCGGTTTCCCATGGCGGCAGTTCCGCGCGCGGCGCCTTTCGTTCACGGCCATCGAAGCAGTCGACGGCAGCCTGGGCGTAAACCAGGGCCTCCAGCAAACTATTCGATGCCAACCGATTGGCGCCGTGAAGCCCCGTGCACGCCACTTCGCCCACAGCGAACAAGTTGGCGATGGACGTCTCGCCCCTTTCGTCTGTCACCACACCACCGCACTGGTAGTGGGCGGCGGGCACGACAGGAATCGGGGTCGTCGTGGGGTCGATTTCGTGCCCCGTCAAGCGGGCGTGGATGTTGGGGAATCGCTGTTGAAATTCGCTGGTAGACAGGTGGGTCATGTCGAGCCCGACGTGGTCAAGGCCGTAGCGTTTGAGCGCGCTGTCGATGGCTCGCGCGACGATGTCGCGTGGCGCCAACTCAGCCCTTGGGTCGGCGTCCAACATGAAGCGCTGGCCATTGGGCAACACCAACTTTCCGCCCTCGCCGCGCAAGGCCTCGGAGATGAGAAAACTGGTGTCCTTCGCGTGAAAGAGCGCCGTGGGGTGGAATTGCACGAACTCGAGGTTTGCGACGCGTGCGCCGGCCCTCCAGGCCATGGCAACGCCGTCGCCCGTCGCAACAGACGGATTGGTGGTGTAGCGGTACACCTTTCCGCTCCCGCCGGTGGCCAGGACGACGAAGGCTGCAGCTACAGGTTGAACGAGTCCGGTTTTGCGATCGAGGAGGTAGGCCCCTCGGACCCGATCGGGCTCGATCGGCAAAGCGCCGGATCGACGAGCGAGCCAGGCATCCGTGACCAGATCGATGGCGATGACGTTTTCGCGCACCTCAATGTTGGGATGTGCGGAAACGGCCTCCCACAGGGCGCGAACGATTTCCGCGCCGGTCAGGTCATCTGCGTGAAGAATGCGACGTTTGCCGTGGCCGCCCTCTCGATGCAGGTCGTAGGCGTCCGGGTCGCCGTGCCTCCGCGTGAAGCGAGCACCCAATGCGATGAGTTCCCGCACCCGTTCCGGGCCGTCGCGAACGGTCTGCTCCACCGCCGTGCGTCGACAGAGGCCAGCACCGGCGGTCAACGTGTCGGCAATATGTTCTTCGAAACTGTCGGACGCGCTCCACACTGCCGCGACGCCGCCCTGAGCCCAACTGGTGTTGCTGTCGGATGCGCCAGCCTTGGTCGCCAAAAGAACGCGCCCGCTCGCGGCTGCGTGCAATGCGGCCCACAGGCCTCCTATGCCAGACCCAAGTACCAAAACGTCGGTGGTCTGTGTCATGGTGTGGGCGGGTAGCGTTTCGTCGCCCGATCTACAACGGTCGCGCGTTGCCGCGGCTTCGGGTCAGGCTAGTCGCCGTAGGCAGTTGGAGTCAGGGCAGTGAGATGGGCGGCGACCGCGGTCACGTTGTTCCGCGCGGTGCTCGGGCCCGTCGTCGCGGCCTTGATCGTTTGGGACCACGGTTGGGCAGCCTTCTGGTTGTTTCTCGTGGCGATTGCATCGGATCTCGTGGACGGCTGGGCGGCCCGCCGATGGGGTAGCCCCGAAGGACTTGGGGACTGGCTGGATCCTGTGTGCGACAAGGTGCTGACGGACTGCGTGTGGGCCGCTTTGTGGTTCGTGCAGTGGGCCCCGACTTGGCTGGTGTTGTTGTCGGTTGCCCGTGATTGGATCGTTGTGTTGGGCTGGTGCATTGCGCGATGGCGCGGGCATCGATGGAAGAGCACGCCCATTGCCCAGGTGGCCGTCGCCTACCAGGGGACGGCCATCGCGATCTTGGTGTTTCACGGCCCCTGGTTGGGTGTAGATTGGCCGTCCGTAGGCACGATACTCGGTTGTATGGGACTCGCGTTGTCTGCGTTTGCGCCCCTGTCGACCGCCTGGGCCCTGCGCCGTTCCGTGAGCGAGCGAAGAGCGGCCGGTTAGGCGTGCGAATGCGTCCGTGGCTCAGCCCAAACGCCATCACCGCGGCAAGGCTCCCGTTGGCGCCATTGGCGGTGGTCGCGATGACTTGGGGGACCACGGCGGGCCTCGTTGTGGCCGCCGTGCTGTCGCTCGTGCTGGAGTTGACGGACCTTGCCGACGGTGTCGTCGCGCGTCGGTACCGAATGGTTTCCAAATTCGGAAGCCTCTTCGACCCGTTTAGCGACGCCTTCTGCCGGTTTACGTTGTTCCTTGGCCTTTACGCGATTGGCGTCGCGGACCTGTGGATGATCCTTCTCATCTTCTACCGAGACAGTTCGGTCAGTTTCTTTCGCTCGGTCGCTGCGTTTCACAACGTCGTGTTGAGCGCTCGCCCGTCCGGAAAAATCAAGGCCATTGTGCAGGGCGTCGGCACGCAGATCGTCTTCATCGCGTTGGTCGGTTCGGCCGTCTTTCCAGGTGCGGTTTGGCTTGCCAAGGTGCCGTGGTGGACCATGGTGGCCATGACGGCCGTGACCGTTTGGTCCTTCGCAGATTACTTTCGTGGGAACCTGCCGATTTTGCGCGCCGCCTGGGATGACACGCCCGACGCGCCGCCGTGACGGTCATGGCGTTGCTTTGGCCCGCCCTCCGCGCGGGTCTGTTCGCTCTAGACGCGGAACGAGCGCATCATTTGGTGGTGCGAGGGGGTGCAATTGCGCCGCGTCTGGCGGGGGCCGTGACACGTTTGCTGTTGGGGCGCGCGCCGGCGCCGTGCCCGGTGCTCGTGGGCGGTGTCACATGGAAGAACCCGGTGGGCCTTGCGGCTGGGCTGGACAAAGACGGTGTGGCGATCCCTTTGTGGGCGCGATTGGGTTTCGGGTCGGTGGAAGTCGGCACGGTGACTGCCTTTCCACAGCCTGGAAACCCGCTGCCTCGGTTGTTCCGGTTGCCTTCCGACGGTGCTTTGATCAACAGGATGGGTTTCAACAACGAGGGCTCTGAGGCCCTGATGTGTCGCCTTCGTTCGTTGCGTGAGTCGGGCCGTTGGCCGGATATTCCCGTGGGTGCGAACATCGGCAAGAGCCGGGTCACTGCTGTGGCCGAGGCCACCTCGGACTACGTGGTGTCTGCGCGCCGTCTCGGTGGTTTGGTGGATTGGTTGACCGTCAATGTCTCGTCGCCAAACACGCCCGGACTTCGAGGCCTTCAAGATGCGGGTGCGCTCGCACAGTTGTTGCCCGCCGTCGTAGACGCCGCTGGAGGCACTCCGGTGTGGCTCAAGCTCGCTCCGGATCTAGATGACGACGCGATTTCGGCAGCCGTGGAGGTGGCTGCGGGCGCCGGTATTCGTGCGGTAGTTGCGACGAACACGACGCTGAGCCGCGACGGGCTTCGGGCCGATCCCAATGAAGCTGGGGGTCTATCGGGTCGACCGTTGTACCCACTGGCGGGACGTGCCATCGAGGCGGCCCTGCGATCCGGGCGCATTCCCGTGGTGGCTGCGGGCGGGATCGAAACTGGAACGCAGGTCCAGGAGCGTTTGGCTGCGGGGTGCGCGGCGGTTCAGCTCTACTCCGCTTTTGTCTATGGCGGCCCCTCGTTGCCCGACCGTCTCGTGCGGACGTTGGCATGAGGGCAGTTTGGCCGCTGTGCCTGGTCGCCTGCGGACCGAAGCTTCCTTCGGCGCTCCGGCTCGACGACGACCGTGTGGTCGCCGCCACGGTTGTCGAAGTGACGGACGAAGAGGCCACGCTGCGCGGCATGTTGCGGGGGGACCCGTTGGCGCGTCGACCTCTGCTGCCAGAAGCAGTGGCGTTGGCGGCTACCAGTTGGGGCGGGCCCCTTGTGGACTACGTGCAAGCCGTCTTGGCTGTCGAGTCTGGCGCTGGTGAGCCTGTTGCTCGAATGCGCCGCGTAGAAGAGTCAGCGCCGGGCTCCGTGGTTGTGGCGCTGGGGCGTGGTGTTCGCCTGCAGATGGCGGAAACGCTGCTTGCCCGTCCTACATTGGACGCCCGCGCGGTCACACTCGCGCTGACGGATTTGGGTGAGGCTGGCACAGGCGCGCCGACCGATCCATTGCGTGCGCTTCGCTGGGTAGGTGAGGGTGGCAACGCCGCTGAGGAGGCCCATCGGCTCGGAGAGCAGCATGTGCTGGCGGGGTGGTTGGTGTCTCCTAGCGTGCCACTTTCGCCCGTCGCTGACGCTCTGAAAGGGCCGCTGTACGATGGCCTGTCCGACACGCCGCTGGCGCGGCTGATCACGAGTCGAGCGGCAGGATTGGCTGGGGATTGTGCGCCTGGCCTTGCAGACCTTCGGCGGGCCACGGCGCTTGCGTTGGAGCAGGCGGCGGCGGACCGAGACAAGGAGCAAGCGGCCTGGGCGGCTACGCGAACTGGGGACCGGGAGTTGTTGGGTGTCACAACCGGGGATCCGGTAAAATTGAGGCTCGACCGCGCGATCGAGGCGTTGATACCGGTCGCTGGGGATAGAACGGGCGCCGGGGGCGCTTTGTTGGCGATCGCGGCTCGTCGATGGGACGCCGTTTGCGGGACGTCGGAGTGTGCGGGCCTGGATCGCGTTCAAACGATGGCCGACGCGGCGCGGTGGGGTGTGGACTTGGCGCCGCTGGTGGCTGTGTGGCAGGTCGTGGCGCTCAAGGAGGCCATTGACTCGATGGAGGTCGGGCACGACACCGTCTTGTTCGAGCGTGCGGTCGTCGGTTTGGTGGACGCGCTGCAGGGGACGGGCTCTGCAAGGATGCCGGTCGATCTGGTCGAACGTACCGTTCCAGACGCGGCCACTTGGCACGCCATTGGCAGCGCGCTCGGACAGGACGGCACTGCGGATTGGGCAAGCGCCCGGGTGGCTGTGGGCCGACACTTGGCCGATCAGGCAACCAAGGCGGCCGCGCTACAAACGGACCCGGTGCTCAAAGAGCGGCTGGACCGAATCCGCTTACGCGCGGTGCCTTGACGCTCCGAGTCTGCTGGTTAGCAGGCGCGGGCTCAAGCGGGCGTAGCTCAGTGGTAGAGCTCCACGTTGCCAACGTGGTTGTCGTGAGTTCAAGTCTCATCGCCCGCTCCACGCCCTACTGCCGTTAGCAGCCGAGATCGCAGTCGCAGCTTGCGGCGCAGTGCTCGTCAGCCAGCGACGCGGAGATTCCGCCGCACGTGCTGGTGCAGGGGCCGTCGCCACAGAAGAGCTCTCCGATTTGGCAAGCGCTTGTGCCTGAGCAGTTGAGGTCGGTTGCGCCATTGCCGCCATGAACCTGGAGGAACTGACAGGTCGACGTGAAGCTGCAGTTGATGTCGCAGTACCCGTCGTCCGGACAATTGATGGTCGATACTTGGCACGCGCTCAGGCCGCTGCACTGAACGATGCAATTCATGCCATCTGGGCAATCGATGGTCGTCACTTGGCAGTCAGACGTGTCGGAGCAATCGACCCGACAGGTGGCGTCGTCGCACCCGCCCGTGCAAGCCGCAGGGCAGCCCGCCGGAAGCGCACTTGCGCCCAGCGTCGGACATACGGATTCGGAGACAACGACGTCTACGACGCTGGTGAACACTGAGGAAACGCCATCAGGGTAGACAGCTTGGAAACTCACAGTGTAGCCGGGAATCATCCACAACGGGGCTTCCGCCCGGAACGAAGCGGTTCCAGACACGTCAGCGCGCGCGTTCCCGACCTTGAACGCTGGCTCTGCGATGGAGAAGCAGGGGCCCCCGAGGGCCGGTGGGCAATAGCTCCCGGCACCGTCCAGCGTGCCGACCAGGACGATGTTGTCCCCCGCAGCGAGGCCCGTGACAGTGTAGATCGCCTTTTCTGTGGGAGCGAGGCCCGTCACCGTCAGCGTGATGGCGCCTGGCGGGGCGGGCGCAGCATCGAAGGACTCTAGGGCCCAATCAATGTCTTCCGCAGGTTGGAAAGGCAATTCAGCGGTGGGCTCTCCACACGCAAACAACAAGGAAACCAGCACGATGCACCTCTGCGCGGCATCGTACCACAACGCGCCAGCAGATCACGACGCCTTTCGCGATAGGATGGGCTGTGAAGATCGCAATTGTCGGTGTCGGGCGCTTAGGGTCCGCACTTGCCAGCCTGCTGGGGGCTCGGCATGAGCTGCACCCCGTTCGGCGAGGCGTGCCCATCCCCGACAACATGGACGTGGTGTGGCTCGCGGTCCCAGATTCGGCGGTTTGTGAGGTAGGCAGCGGAGTCGTTGCAGGTCCCGTGGTTCTGCACAGTGCTGGCGTGCTCGAAAACGCCTCGCTGCGACCCGCGTCACCTGTTGCGCGATTGCACCCATTATTTCCGATTCCTTTTGGTACTCCGCCGGACTTCCGCGGCGCCTACGCAAGAATTGATGGGGACGAGCCGGCGGTGCGCGTGGCTTTTACACTCGCAGCCGAACTTGGGCTCGTCGCGCTGAATGTTCCGGGGGACCCACGATTGTACCATGCAGCCGCGGTGCTCGCCGGAAACCACATTCCCGCACTCTTCCTTCAGGCTGCACGTGTGCTGCAGGCGGCCGGTGTGGACGAGGCGTTGGCTCGCAGGGCCTTGTTGCCCCTTGTAGCTGCTGCGCTGGCCAACGTTTCCGACGCCGGTGCTTCGGCCCTGACGGGTCCAGCGACGCGAAATGACGTGGCCACGGAGACGGCGCATCGCGACGGGTTGGTGGCTGCACACCTGAAAGAACTGCTTGCCGCCTACGATATCGGTGCAGCGACGGCGCGTTCATTGCTCCTGGACCTTGAAGTTTTGGAAAATTGCGCCGAAGACAAAGCCAGGAACCGCTTGTCGCTCGACTAATCGGTGCTACGTTGTGAATAGGAAAGTGGTTTCAGGTGTCAGCAGACTTGAGGGGGGCGCACATGATCGACGCGTTCATCATCGAACACCTTCGGAAGGAGCGGGCAGAGGCCGAACGTCCCTGTTTGGTGCTTCCGGTTCCAGAGCCCATGGCCTACCGTCCAGCGGAGCGGCCTACGACGGGCGCTGACGAGTGCCCTCGCGGCTCGGTGGACGTCGACTTCCGAATCTGACGCTGCTGCGAAGATCCGCGCTCGGATACGGTGCTCCGTCTGGAGCGTATATGGCCGAGGTTGAGGTCGACGATCAGGGCGCCGTGCGGGTCTTCTGGATGAATCGCCCGGCGCGGCGCAATGCGTTGTCGGCCGGGCTGCTGACAGAATTGCGAACCCAACTGGAACGAGCCGTGCGGGACGACGCGGTACACGCGGTGGTGCTGACCGGACGTGGGGGGACGTTTTGCGCCGGCGGTGACTTGTCTGATGGGCTCGCCGCCGCAGGTGCCCTTTCTGGGCACGCTGCCCGCGGGCTCGCAGCGGATTTCATTGGGTGGTTACCGACCCTGCCGATACCCGTGATTGCTGCAGTGGAAGGTGCTGCGTTGGGCGGTGGGTGCGGTCTCGCCGCTGCCTGCGACCTCGTGGTTGCCGCAGACGACGCGCGCTTCGGTCTGCCGGAGATCAAGCTCGGTCTATTTCCCTGGATTGTTTTGAGCGCTTTGCAGCGCGATGTGCCACGGAAAATTCTGCTAGAATGGGCACTGACGGGCGAGCCAGTGTCCGCAACTCGAGCCAGCGAGGTGGGGCTCGTCAACCGGGTCGTGCCCGCCGGCGAGGCCGTGAATGCGGCGGTTGTGTTGGGGGCGGCCATCGGCGCCCGTTCGCCCGCAATCGTCGGAATGGGAAAGCGCGCGTTTTACGCCATCGCTGATCAATCTCTCGACGATGCACTTCGCTTCATGCACGGCCAACTGACGGTGAACCTTCTCGCCGAAGACGCAGCTGAGGGCGTCGCGGCCTTTTTTGGGAAACGGCCGCCGCTGTGGAAGGGCCGGTAGTTAATTGGACTGACATGTCAGTCCATTCCAGTTAGCGACCGGCCGTGGCTGCTGTCGCGTTCTTCCGATTCGAGGGCGTATTGCTGGCCCGGCCACCCGTATTGGCTGCGGCTTGGCTGGCGGCGCAGGCGCAGGACCTGCCCACGCGGTTTGCTAGGCTGGCCTCCGTCGCTCTTTCGCTGCCGTTCTCCATGCCTGGCTTCGGGGACTCGACCACGGCTCGCCGGCTCGCCTGGAGCGGCGTTCGAGGCTTTTCCGAGGACCGTTTGGAGGAACTGGGCGCCGAGTACCGGGAGCGGTTCATCGATCCGAATCTGCGGCCGGTGGGACTCAGTCTCGTCGAGCAGGCGAGGGCCGAGGGCTGTTCAATCGTACTCCTTTCCGACCTGATTGGGCCCGTTGCCAAAGGGCTTGCCGAACGGATTCGCGTGGACCATCTGATTTGCAACCAGTTGGAGATGGTCGACGGTCGGACCACCGGCAGGCTCATCGATCCGGTTGTGGTCGGCCTGGATGGGCGTTGGGCGCGGGCATGGTGCGCAACGAATGGGCATGACGTCGATCACAGTCGTGCGTATGGCGCATCTGGAGACGACGCTGTGTTGCTCGCAGCGGTGGGCTTGCCGTGCGCCGTCTTTCCGGATCGCGACCTCAGGCGCGTCGCTCGTGACTGCCAGTGGCCCATCGTGGATGGCGTATGACCGTGGATGCCGCGAACGCGTTGAACGGGCGCCGCATCCTTGTAAGTGGTGCGACGGGATTCCTGGGAAAGGTCTTCGTCGCTTATTTGCTGGAGCGGTTTCCCGACTTGCGGATCACGCTGCTCGTGCGTCCGCGGGGGCGCGTCGAGCCTCCAATTCGCCGCGTCGAGCGAATGATCGATACCAGCCCAGTGTTCCGGCCGCTTCGAGCGCGGCATGGGCAGGATCTCGGACGGTGGCTCTCCGTCCGCCTCGACTCTGTGGCGGGCGATGTCGAGAAGCCCCACTGGGGGTTGGCACCTGACACGCTCAATGGGCTGTTGGGAACCGATTTGGTGGTGCATTGTGCCGGCCTGACGGATTTCGCGCCGGACCCGCTGCGCGCTTTAGCGGCCAACACGGCGGGGGCGGTACATGCGTTGGACGTGGCCCGTGCGCTGCGAGTGCGCCTGGTGCACGTTTCTACGGCCTTTGTATGCGGGGCCCGAAATGGCCTGGTGGACGAGGCTGTGACGCCCTCCATCTCCCCGAACGGGAAGAGTTTCGACCCAGCAGCAACGGTACGTTCTCTGATTGCCGCCTGCAAGGCCGAAACTGAGGCCAGCGCGCGAACGGAGATTGCGCAGCAGCAGGCGGAAGACCTCGGGTGGGTCAATGTGTACACGCTCACGAAGGGGCTGGCCGAACACCTGCTCGCGTTGCGGGGTGGGCGGGACGTCGTGATCGTGAGGCCGAGCATCGTCGAGTGTGCTCGTCGGTTCCCGTTCGCGGGTTGGAACGAAGGCTTGAATACTTCAGGCCCGCTGGCTTGGTTGATTTCTACAGCCTTCCGCCACCTCCCCGCGCGCGACGACGTGCCGTTCGATGTGGTCCCAGTAGACGATGTGGCGATTGGCTTGGCTTTGGCCTGTAGCGCTGCGCTGCGTGGCACGGCGCCGGCGGTATTGCATTTGGCCTCTTCCGACGTCAATCGGCTGACGTTGGGTCGCACGGTGGAACTGACCGGCTTGGCGATGCGCAAGTGGAGCCGATCGTCGGGGTCCACGCTCGACCGACTCGTGTACCGACACCTGGACCCTGTTGCGGTTGCGGCGGATGAAAATCGCTGGGACGCTCCGGGAAATATTCGCGGCTGGTTGGCCGACGCGCGCGCGCTGCTAGACGCGATCGACCCTGGCTTGGCGCCCCCGAGCCTCGTGCAACGGGTCACGTCTAGCGTGGAACGCTGGCAAAATCGTGTGACGGAAGCGGACGAAAAGCTCGAGCGGGTGGAGCGCATGCTCGACCTCTACCGTCCGTTTATTCACGACTTCGCGCCGGTGTTTCGTACGGAATCCATACGACGCCTGTCAGCGGAAACGACCGATCCCGCGTTGCGATTCGATGTGACCGACATTGATTGGCGTCGGTATTGGATCGACGTCGAATACCCCGGCCTCAGGACCTGGTGTATTCCACTTGTGTATGGGCATCGGATACCGGCGGATGCGGGGTCCGTACCGGCATTGCGCATCCAGCCCAGGGACAGTCAGGTGCTCGCCAAGGCTGCGAAATGAGCATTTTCGTCACCGGGGGCACGGGTTTTGTTGGGAGTTACATCGTTCCAGAGCTATTGGCGCGGTCCGACGAGCGGTTGGTATTGTTGGTTCGAGCCGCCGATAGAACTGCCGCGGTCCAGAAGTTATGGAAGACGCTCCAGCTCAATGTGAACGCCAGTTCCTACGCGGGTGCCCTTTCACGGATCGATTTCGTTTGCGGCGACCTGCATGCACCCGACCTTGGGTTGTCGGAGGCCGATTCGAAACTCGTACAGCGTGATTGTCGCAGCATTGTTCATGTTGCGGCGAGCTTGAATCGGCGTAGCGACAAGGTGTGCTTCAATACCAACCTTCGCGGAACATTGTCTGTGGTGCGGCTCGCCATGAAACTGGCGGACAGTCGACGTGGCTTGCGGAGATACACGCACGTGTCGACCGTGGCCGTGGCGGGCTTGCGGCGGGGCGAGGTGGTCCAGGAAGACACCGCCATTGATTGGGATCGGTCGGATTACGACCCTTATGCTCGAACAAAGAAATTCGCCGAACATATGGCTATGGAGCTGCTACCCGGCGTGTCCAAGTTGTTCTTGCGGCCCAGCATTGTGCTCGGGGACAGTCACCAGGCCCGCACGAGCCAGTTCGATATGGTGCGAGCCTTTTGCGGCCTTGCGGATTTGCCCTTGGTTCCCTTGCGTCCCGATACGCGACTGGACATCGTTTCGGCTGACTTCGTGGGTGCGGCCGTGGCTGCCATGCACTTACTCGAGTCTCCACGCCACCAACGCTACCACCTGGCGTCGGGGAGGGACGCGGTCACGGCGCGGGGAATCGGCGAGGCGATGGGCGCCGCAGGTCGACCCCTGCGATTTAGCGCCCGGCTCAATGGACCCTTCGGACGTCTGGTGCGTGCCGGCACGTTTCTGCCTAAGGGAAATTTCGCGCGTGATGTGGCGAACTTGATGGACGTGTTCTGGCCCTACGTCACCTTCGACACCGTTTTCGACAATGAACGAATTATTGCGGAAACGGGCCTTCGTCCGACACCTTTCACGTCGTATTGTGCAGGCCTATATACCTGGGCAAAAGCAAACCACTTTGAGTTTCCCGTTTCGCCATTGCCGGTCGGGGCGGCATGAATCTGGTGCAGCGATTTCAGGCAGTGCGTGATCGGGTAGTCGCCTTCGACGCCGACGCCGCACTGATCGCCTCGATGGCGGCATTCATTGAGTTGGCTGCGGCCCGTTACCCAGTCGATCCGGGGGCGCGGTGGCAGCCTGGAGTGCCTCTGGAGTTGCTGTTCTGTGGCTACGCGGGAACGCGGAACACCGGTGCGGATTTACGCGTCGAAGAGATGATCCGGCAGACCCGTTGGTTACTCGGCGACGAGCATGTCGCCATCCGGATCCTGACCATCAATCCGACGTTGACCCGAGGGTACTTTCCGATGGCGCGGCAGATTCACCTGCCTCAGGTGTTTCCCAAGTTCACAGTGGATGCTGTGCATGGCGCGCACGGTGTGGTGGCCTGCGAGGGCTCAATGTTCAAATCGAAGTTCGCCAATGCTTTATCGACACTCATGGTGGGTGCGCTTGGAACGGCCCGCGCGGAATACAAACCCGCGATCGGCTGGGGAGGGGAGGCCGGCGCGATGGATGCGCCCCTGGAGTCGCTTGTGCGCCGGTACGTCAAGGATGCCTTCGTCCTTTGTCGAAATGACGCGTCCCGGGAGGTTCTCGCGCAACTTGGGGTGACGAACACGACATCGGGTACCGATACGGCTTGGTCGTTGCCGGATCCTGACCCGACGATCGGGGAGGACCTCTTGCGAGGGGCCGGTTGGGATGGGAAAATGCCGGTCCTGTGGGTCGCCCCGATTCACCCCTTCTGGTGGCCGGTCAAACCAGACTTGGCTCGGGCGGCCGCCTGGGCGCTGACGGGGCACGAAGAGCGTTCGCATTTTCAGTCGATCTATTTCCATCATGCGGGGGAGGAGGTCGATCGCAAGTTCGCCGCGTATCTGGATGCGCTTTCCCAAGCGGTGCGACGGTTCGTGGCGGTGAAAGACCATTTCGTGGCAGTCTTGGGCATGGAGCAGCTGGACCGGCCGGCTTGCGAGGGTTTTGCGCTTCGGGTCGGGGGTGCACCGGTGTTTGTGAGCGATCGCCATATTCATCGCGAAATGCTTTCTCTGTTGCGTCGGGGAAGTCTATTACTCACATCCCGGTACCACGCCGCAGTGTGTTCTATGCCCGCTGGTGTGCCGAGCGTGGCGGTGACGATGGACGAGCGCCTTCGGAATCTTTTCGACGACCGAGGTACACCCGAGTTGTGCCTTGCGGTTGACGCCCCCGACCTCGGTGAGCGGCTGTTTCATGGGCTCGTTCGAGCCTACGACGAGCGCGATGCACTTCGCGCGGCGAACCTGAGAACGACCCACCGAAACCTGGCGAAGATGGGCAAGATGGGGTTGGATGTCGTCGCGTATTTGCGGCGGGAGCTGCCGGATTTGCCAATACGGCCGGAACTCGGGACGGGGGGAGATGTCTGGGCGCATTTGCCACCCTTGGATTCCAGCTTGTTGTCGCGGTTGGAGCACGTCGTTGCCTGACTCAGGCGTGGCTTGGCGTCGAGAGGGCGACGTGCTCGTGGTGACGTTGAACCGCGAGCCGCTCAACGAAATCGGCGACGCCCAAGTGGCAGCCTTCCTCGCACTTGCGGACCACCTGCACGCCGGTGCCGGGGGCGCGTGCGCGGCCCTGATTACCAGTGAGCGCGCGGGTGGGTTTTGCGCGGGCGCGGACCTGCGGGCGCTGTACGCCGGTTTGTTGGCAGTGCCAAACGCTTCGCGGGCGCGCGACGCGGTGTCGTCGTTTCTGGACCGAGTGCACGCGGCATTTGACGCGATTGACGGGAGTCCAGTCCCAGTCGTGGGCGCTCTGCACGGCGTGGTATTCGGCGGTGGATTCGAACTCGCGCTGTGTTGTGATGTGTTGGTGGCTGATCGGTCCGCGCGTTTCGGGTTTCCGGAGTTGCGGCTGGGCTTGATTCCCGGTTTTGGTGGATTGCCACGTCTCGCTCGAGATGTTGGCAATGCCGTGGCGCGGGACCTCTTGTTGACCGGACGAACGCTCGGAGCGGAGCGAGCCTACGCACTCGGGTTGGTGTCACAATTGGTTCCGCGTGGGGAGGCCGTCGCCGCGGGCTTGGCGGTGGCGCAGCAGATGGCGCGGTTCGATCGAGACGTGGTCGGATTGGCCAAGGCGTTCGTCAAACCAATTCCGAAAGAAACGCTTCTGCAAGAAAAGGCGTTATTCTTGCGGTTGGTGGGAGAGCCGCGCGTACAGGAGGCGTTGCGAAGGTTTGTCGAATCGAAGGACACCAGACCCTACTTGCCGGGTTCTGGCGCCTTATCAGGCGAATGATTTAGCCGCTCTAGTCCCGCGGCCGCCAAGGATTGGACAGACGAATAGTACGAGCCGCCTCTGGGGGTCCTGAGGGTTCGTTCGTACGCGAGTTTGGCGGCCTCGAACTCCCCTAAGGCCTCCGCCATTCGGCCGTGCACGTAGCCGTCGAAGTCGGGATTCCCACCGGTCAATACCACGATTTCAGCGAGGCTATCGCGGGCGTCAGCGACGTCGCCCGCAGTGGCTTGTGCCGCAGCCAACGTGTGCAGCGTCGCGGCGTTCTTCCCGGATACTAGACGGGCCGCCTCTTGCGCCCAGGCTACGGCCTTGTCGAGGTCTTTTTGCTCGATCAGGGCGTGCCAGGCGCGTTGGTTGAACCAATGGGCATCGCGGTCGGATTTGGGCACGTCGTCCAGGGCACGTGTGTAGTCTTGCCAGTTTCCGGCTTGGATGAGGGCGCACTCTAGGCCGACCCATTTGGCATCGAAGGTCTGGCAGGCTTTTGCGTGCTTTTTCATGGACTCGAAATCGAGAACCGTACCGTATAACTGAATTAGGCCACGAAATGCTTCGGCGTTGTTGGGCTGCAACGCAAAGAGGGCCTCTGCCAAGTCTACCGCTCTCGGGTGATTGCCGCGAGCGGAATTCCACTCGGCGTGAACCCCCATCGCGGCGATGCGTTGTTTTTCGGTGAGTTCGAAATCCGAGCCGAGGATGTCTTCGGAGCAGGGCAGGTCGCTTTGGGCGAGACAACCCAGGAGCCCGACGAAGGGTTTGAGATGGCTGGGGTCCTTGGCCGCGAAGTTCCACCACAGATCGTGGATCCATTGGGGCGTCGCCGGAAACGCGCTCAAGTAGGCCGTGACCAGGTGCTTGGTGTCCTCGTCTGACCCTTCTTTAACCCACGCTGTTGTGGCTTCCGCAAGTCGCGTGAGGTTGGGTCCAGTCGTTAGGGTCTGCCAGTCCTGGTCTTGCCGGACCACAAGGGTCGAGCCGAGTGCTTCGGCGCCGGGTCCGGCCTTGGTGGCGAGCACGATGGCAACGCGGCGACCGTAAGCCTGCTCGGTCGGAACCGAAATGCCGGCAAACACCGCATAATATCCATCAAGCTGGCCAGCATATTTATCAGAGGACGGAAGCAAATCGGCCATGAGCGTCTGAATGAATTTGACGAGGGACTCGTCCCCACCCGTGTGTGGCGACTTCCACAGCGCCCGAGATCCGACGAGCAATGGGCTTCCATCGAAGGCAATTAGAGACGCCTGTAGCGCGGCGTCCGCGGGGCGCTTCAGTTCTGGGCGAAGCGATGGAGCGCTGCGCGCTTTGGCCAGGATCTCCGCCAGTTCCCGCGTTCGCTGCGGTTCGAATATGGCGCCCCGTTCTATCCAGTCCTGGGCGAGGTGGAATTCTCCGATTGCCAGGAGAAAGTTGTACACAGCTTGGCCAACGGCCTTGCGGTCAGTGTCAGAGTAGCCCCACCGTCCGAGCACGAGCAGCGCATCGCGCACCCCGGAAACGAGCACCGTGGCTGCGACGTGCACGCCCGCCATGGCCTCGGGAGGACCGGCGCCGCAGCGCTCGAGCACCTCCTCCGGGCGGCGCAAATAAAACAGGTCGATCAAACCCAGCTTATCTGAAGACTCCGTCCTTTGGTCCTCGGGAATCTTTTCAAGGGTTGCCACGGCGGCGGCCAGGTCTGACTTGGGGCCGTACCTGAACCCATCGGGACCGAACTCATGAAGCAACGCGATGGACGTCAACGCGACAATTTCGTTCGGATTGAGCGCCAAAGCGTGCTCGTAGCTTGCGAACGCGGCGCTTCGATCCCACCCGGGTCCCCACCGGATCCCTAGCCGGCCGTGTTCCTGCGCCCAGCCGAGGGTGCGCCAACCCTCTGCAAAGTCGGGATCGAGTTCCACGGCGCGTTTGGCGGCCAAAACGGCGGCTTCACCGAGATTAAGATCAAGAAGAAGCGTTGACGCACGCAGGTGCGGATGGGGGTCCTGCGGGTCCGCGACCCGATCCGCATGGTGCTGCGCCATTGCCTCCACGAAGCGCCCCTCGTGTAGGAACCTCGCCGACGCGTGCTCGAACGTTGCCACACGCATCCCATCGTCGTGGAGGGCCCGAAGGAATTCGGTCGCTTTCTCAAAATCCTCGATACCAACTTCGCCGGCTGTCAGTACGAGTTGCGCCGTGCCCAACCACGTGGTTGCGTCGATCTGTTTGTATTCTTCCGAAAACTGGAAGGGGCCGAGGGTCCATGAAGACCCACGGGGGGGAGTCAGCACCTCCACGCCAGACGGCAAGTGCACCAGCGTCTCCCGACGGAGCGTCTCGTTGCGATCTTGCCACACGGAATGGCGGCGGGGTTGCGTTTCTTTTTCGTTTGGAAGCCACAGTTTATTCAGGTCGGAAACTAGGCCAGAAGCGTCTATGCCGACCTCGAATCCAGCCCCTCGATTGCGGTAAGAAAAGTCCCGACACCGAAGATTCCAATCTGGAAGGGCGTGGTGCGGCTCCTCGCGTCCGTGACGGAGATCTTAAGCTGCTCTGATTCGCCCCATGCGGTTTTGGCATATGTTGTGAGCGTTTCTTGCGTCTCCTCGGGCGTTCGATCGCGGTAGCCGGCCTTGATTTTCTGGTCGGCGTGTCCGTAATATTCGGTGACTTCTTGCCAACGGCTGGGACCGTCTGCGGAGAGCCAGATCTCGCGCCTTTCGGTCCAGCCATGTTGCGCGGGGTCGGAGGTGGGCGTCGTGACCAACCCGCTTGTTCCTTTGTCGATAATCAGCGCCAGGCGTCCGCTAAGGTCCGCCCGAAGCACTGTGGCTGGGGCGTGGGCGTCGGTCGGGTCCATCCACAAGGGATCGGGTCCCTCGGCCACGACAATTGCGTGGTCGAATAGACCCATGCCTGGGTGGTCTGCTGGAATGTCAAGCCAATCGCCAGAGTCCAACAAAGCGAGCCGTGCGCGAATCCCTGAGGCCTCGAGCAACTGGGCGAGCAAGAAACTCTGGTCTTTGCAGTCTCCGAATCCGCGCGAAATTGTCGTCGCCGACGAGACCGGCGTCAGGTTGTGCGGTCCAATTTGGATTCCTGTGTAACGAACGTGCGCCTGAACCCACGCTAAGAGCGCCTCCGCTCGATCTCTCCGCTCGGGAAAGCGCGTGACGTGGTCCTCGGCGACCTTTTTCAATTCGGGCGGAAGGGGGTCAATGGGTAGCGACGCCGAGTACGCCGCAGCGACTGCTTTCCAGGTCTGCGCTGTGGAATAGGCGAAAGCAGGGATTTGGCGCTGGCTCGGTGGAACATAACCTTCGAGGTCCCATTTTATCTCACCCCCCTCGAGCCGCCATTCGTCTCGACCTTGAAAAACCTGATGTTTTAGTGGTGTGTTTTGGGGGCCTAAGGCCTCCACGCGTGCGTGCAGAGACGTCGGCGCGTCGAACCGGAATCGCCAACGGAGGACTCGCTCGGAGCTTCCGACGTGCCAAAGGCCGGCAACGCCTGCCGGAAAAAAGGGTTTGGAATCACCGTGGCACACCTCGGATTCCAACAGGGCGCCGATCGGGAGGCTCGGGAGAGGACCCTCCATGACGTGGCGGTCGCCGTACACACCGTCCTCTGCGGGCAGCTGCCTCTCGATGAGGCTTTGAGGGTTGAGGTCGGTGACGGTGCCGTCCGGCGCGATCACCCGAGCGCGAACCACGGGACGCTTGTTGTGCGAGGGTGTCCAGGAAGCTGTGACGTCGCCCCATCCGGCTGCGCCTTCGGCCGTCAACAGCCGAACCACATACCGGTTGCAAGAGGATTGTCGGTGGCCCGCGTCATACGCGTAGCGACCCTCCTGGAGGAGGATCACCGAGGCGTCGCCTGGTTCAGATTTGGTCGCGCGCGCGGCCGCTTGAAACCCGGATGTGTCTTTCGCGAAGGGCTCGTCCCACGGATCGCCCGCCCAAGAGGGAGCACGGCATAGAAAGAGACCGACGAGCGCCAATGAGGTTCGACCGCAGATCTTGTACCCGCTAGACATGCGGACCCCTATCCTGAGCGTGCTTGCCTGCCGATTCATCATTGGCGGCGCCGCGGGGTCCGTGACCGCGTATAGTATTGTATGGGTGAATTCGCGCGCCCGACCCGTTAGCAGCGCGGCCTCGGGGTGCCTAGTGCGCAGTGTTCAGACGCTCGACCACGTCGTCATCCGCTTCGCGGGCGACTCTGGCGACGGCATGCAGGTTGTGGGCAGCCAGTTCACGACCACGACAGCGCTGTTTGGCAACGATCTCGCGACCCTTCCTGACTTTCCCGCCGAGATTCGCGCGCCGGCGGGCACGTTGGCCGGTGTGTCGGGTTTCCAACTCCACTTCGCGGATCACGACATCAAGACGCCAGGCGACGCCCCCGAGGCGCTTGTGGCGATGAACCCAGCCGCGCTCAAGGCGAACATCGCCGACCTCAAGAAGGGCGGCATCGTCATCGTCAACAAAGAAAAGTTTGTGGAGCGGGAGTTCGAGAAAGCGGGAATCACGAGCAACCCCCTGATCGACGGTTCGCTCGCAGAGTTCGTGGTGGTGGAGATCGACCTCCTCAAGCGCACGAAAGACGCCATTGAGGGCCTCGGGCTCAACGCGAAGGACACCGATCGTACAAAGAACTTCTTTGCGCTCGGAATGACGTATTGGTTGTACAGTCGGCCACTCGACCCCACAGAAAGTTGGGTCAATCAGAAATTCAAGGCACCCTACGCGGATGCCAATATCCGTGCCTTGCGAGCAGGCCACGCGTACGCCGAAACAGTAGAGCTATTTGTGTCCCGTTACGAGGTAGCGCCTGCGCCCCAGGTTCCTGGTATCTACCGCAACATCATGGGAAACCAGGCGACTGCGTACGGGCTGGTGGTCGCTGCCCACAAAGCAGGACTTACACTGTTTCTGGGCAGTTACCCCATTACGCCCGCGACCGATATTCTCCATGCACTTGCGACGATGAAATCCTACGGAGTCATCACATTCCAGGCCGAGGATGAAATCGCGGCGATTACGGCCGCGATCGGTGCCGCCTTTGGCGGAAGCATCGGGGTGACCACGACGTCGGGCCCCGGCATGGCGCTCAAGACCGAGGCCTTGGGCTTGGCCGTGATGACCGAGTTGCCGTTGGTTGTGGTGGACATTCAGCGGGGAGGCCCTTCCACCGGCCTGCCCACGAAGACAGAACAGTCCGACCTGTTGCAAGCGGTCTACGGCCGTAACGGCGAATGCCCCCTGGCTGTCATCGCGCCAGCCACGCCAGCGGAGTGTTTTACCTTCGCGATCGAAGCCGTGAGGATCGCGATTACCTATATGACGCCAGTCATTTTGCTGACCGACGGGTACTTGGCGAATGGCAGCGAGCCGTGGCCGGTACCCGACGTCGCATCGATTCCGATTATCCCCGTGCATTTCCCCACCGACCCCGTTCAGTTCAAGCCCTATGGCCGGAGTCCAGACACGCTGGCGCGTTCCTGGATCCGACCGGGAACACCTGGCATGGAACATCGAATCGGGGGCCTGGAGAAACAGGACATAACGGGCAATATTTCCTACGACCCAGATAACCACGAGCATATGGTCAAGACCCGCGCCGCGAAAATCGCCGGAATCAAGGTCCCGGACCTTGAGGTTCACGGGGATCCGGATGGAATCCTCGTGGTTGGGTGGGGTTCGACATGGGGTGCCATTCGTGTGGCCGTGGACCTTGCGCGCCGAGAGGGCGTCCGGGTGGGCCATGCGCATCTCCGGCACCTCAATCCGCTGCCCAAGAACGTGACGCAGCTATTGAGGCGTTACGGCCGTGTGCTGGTGCCTGAAATGAACCTGGGCCAGCTGGTCCATATCTTGCGCGACGTCACACTGGTCGATTGTGTTTCCGTCCCCAAAGTGATGGGGCAAGCCTTCAAGGTCGACGAAGTCCTTGAGGCCATCCGCCGCAATCCCGTCCCCGAGGCCATCTGATCATGAGCGAAATGCCGACCCTCACGAAGAAGGATTTCACCACGGACCAGACCGTTCGGTGGTGCCCAGGCTGTGGCGACTACGCCATTCTTGCACAAGCGCAAACCGTGTTTGCCGAACTCGGAATTCCGCGCGAGCAATTCGCGATCGTATCGGGAATCGGCTGCTCATCGCGGTTCCCCTATTATCTCGAAGCCTACGGCTTTCATACGATTCATGGGCGCGCTTTTGCGGTGGCGACCGGCCTCAAGGTGACTCGTCCCGACCTGTCCGTGTGGGTCGTCACTGGCGACGGAGACGCGCTGAGCATCGGTGGCAACCACTTCGTGCACATCATGCGCCGAAACGTGGACGTGCAGATTCTGTTGTTCAACAATCGGATTTATGGCCTGACTAAAGGACAGACCTCGCCGACGTCGGAAATTGGCAAGAAGACGAAATCCACGCCGATGGGAAGCATCGATCATCCCTTTCAGCCAGCCGCATTGGCGCTTGGGGCGGACGCGACTTTCGTGGCGCGCACGGTGGACGTCTTTGTCAAGGACCAGCGGGAGGTGCTCAGGGCGGCGTCGGGACACCGCGGTACTTCGTTCGTCGAGATTTACCAGAACTGCAACATATTTAATGATGGGACTTGGGATGAACTGACGGACCGTGCGTTTCGCGACGCCCGGTGTTTGTTCCTCGAACACGGAAAACCGTTGGTGTTCGACAGCGGGAAGAAGGGAATCCGTCTGGAGGGCTTGCGACCGACCGTGGTCGAGTTGGGATCGACGTTCTCGGCGTCAGATTGCCTTGTTCATGACGAGACGGACCCGTTCCTCGCGGCCACACTGGCCCGCATGAACCACCCGCAGTTCCCGGTGCCGATGGGCGTGCTGCATCGGGTGGTTCGGCCGACCTACGATTCGCTTGCGAACGAACAGGTCGCCGTGGCGAAGGCGACAGGGAAAACGGACTTGCAGCGGTTGCTCAACGGTGGCGAGACGTGGACGGTCAAGGGCTGACCGCGGTGACCGACCCGATCCTTTCACGTTTGCGCACTCTGGCGGTGGCGCGATTTGGGGAACCGGCCACGCGGCTCGGCGACGATGACGATCTGTTCGAGGGCCTGGGGATCGATAGCTTGGGCGCACTCGATCTGTTGTCGCGGCTTGAAGAGGCGTTCGGCGTGGAAGTGCCTGACTACGAAATGCAGGGCGTTCACACGCTCGCTGGTCTTGCAGCCTTGGTGAAACGGCGGGCACGGTGAGTCTATTTGTCGCCGGCGCTACAGACCTCGGTGGTTTGCTCCGGGAAGCGGCGTTGACCTTCAAGACGGAGGTGGCGCTGATCGAGGCGAGTCGTCGCCGGGAGGTTTCACGCCGGTCTTACCTCGACGTATGGCGGGAAGGCGCTCGGCTGGCCCGTCGCCTGGCGGACCTCGGGATCGGGCCGAACGACCGTGTGGCGCTGTGGATGACGAACCAATCCGCGTGGTTGCTCACGGCCTACGCGGTTTTTTATCGCGGTGCCGTGTTGGTCCCGGTCGATAGCAAACTCACCGCCGACGAGGCGGCCGCAATCGTCGCCCATAGCGGCGCGAAACTCTTGGTCGCGGAACACGGCTTGTGGCGCCGCGGGTCGTCCTGGCCGCTCCCTTGTGTGCTTTCTGACGCGCCTCAGGAGGAGGCCGGGCTGCTGCGGTGGGAGGATCTGCCGCTGACCGGGACGGAACCCGAGCCGCGAACCCGCGAAGACCTGGCCACCATCGTGTACAGCAGTGGGACCGGAGGGCGCGCGAAGGGCTGTATGTTGACCCACGGCGCCTATTTGGCGCAGCTCGAGGGTCTGCTCGAGTTGTACCCGATGGTGCCGGGTGATCTGTGGTTCAGCATTCTTCCCACGAATCACGCAATCGATTTTCTCTGTGGTTTTATTGGACCATTTGCCTGCGGCGCGACCGTATTGCATCAACGGGTGCTGCGTCCGGAAACGTTGCGCGCGACGATGGAACGGTATTCGCCCACCCACATGGCGGTCGTTCCGTTGCTGTTGACGGCGCTCGAAAAATCGATGCGAGAAACCCTGGACGGTGTCGCCGGTTGGCAACGCGCGGTACTGGACGTCGCGGTCGGTGTCAACCGTCGCCTCACAGAGTCCGGGTCGCGCCCGTCCTTGTCGCGGAAGCTGCTAGCGCCTCTGCATGCGCCGTTTGGCGGTCGCCTTCAAGTGATGTTTTGCGGCGGCAGCTTCACGCCCGCGCATTTGGTCGAGGCCTTCGACCGTTTCGGCTTGCCGGTGGTCATCGGCTACGGCTTGACCGAGGCATGCACGGTGGTCACCGTAGGCCGAACGACGCCGGTGCGAAGCGACACTGTAGGGCTGCCGGTACGCGGTGTCGAGGTACGGATTCACGAGCCGGGCGCTGACGGGGTCGGCGAGGTGTGCGTGCGCGGGCCCACGCTGATGAAGGGCTACCTCGATGACCCGGAACTCACGGGCGAGGTCCTTCGTGACGGTTGGTTGTGGACCGGCGATTTGGGTTGGTTCGACGCGAGCGGCCATCTCCATTTGTGCGGACGGCTCAAGGACCTCATTGTGACGGCAGGAGGGAAGAACGTGTGGCCCGAGGATGTGGAGGGAGCGTTCGCGAATTCAGGCTGCGACGACGTGGCGGTATTTAGTGAGAACGCACTTTCCGCCAGGCGCTCGATGTTGGACGAGCGACTGATCTTGGTTGTGCGAGCGGAGAAGGGAGTTGATTCCGTGCTCGGCGCACTCGTCGCGTGCAATCGCCTGTTGCCGGACTACAAGCGTGTGGACCGACTTGTGCGGTGGTCGGGCACATTTCCGCGCACGGCAACAATGAAGCTAAAACGCACCGAGTTGTTGGCTCAGCTTCGCGCGTCCGGCGCGCTCTCGGGCGCAGAGCCAATGGGATGACGCTTTTGCCCTCACCGTCGCCGCTTCTGGCCCCCTTGGACCTGCCCTGTGGGGCGACCCTACCCAATCGAATTGCGAAATCCGCAATGAGCGAAGACATGGCCGATCTGGGAAACACCCCAGGAGACCGGCTTTGCCGCCTGTATAGTCGGTGGGCGCGGAGTGGCGCTGGGCTGTTGCTTTCGGGCAACGTGATGGTGGACCGAACGGCGCTGGGTGAGCCCCACAACGTTGTGATGGATGGGGCGAGTGGGTTGGATTCATTTGCCCGTTGGGCGGATGCGGGTCGTGCCGGAGGTGCCCATTTCTGGCCACAACTCAACCATCCTGGACGGCAGTCGCCGCGGTTTCTCTCGCCAGTGCCCGTGGCCCCGTCTGCCGTACCGCTGGCCCTACCTGGAAAAATATTCGCTGCGCCACGCGCGCTGCTCGCCTCAGAGATCGAAGACATTGTCGGTGCGTTTGGCAGGGCCGCGGACAGGTGCAAACGAGCGGGATTTTCGGGCGTCCAGATCCACGGTGCACACGGGTACCTCGTATCGCAGTTTCTTTCCCCGCTGACCAACCTACGAGACGACGTTTGGGGCGGCGATCCGGTGCGGCGCCGGCATTTCTTGCTGTCAATCCTGCGCGCCATACGCGCAGAAACGGGTCCGGAGTTTCCGATCGGCGTGAAGCTCAATTCCGCGGATTTTCAGCGAGGCGGGTTCGACGAGGCGGAATCGATGGACGTGGTTGCTGCCCTGGAGGCAGGCGGGCTAGACTTGCTTGAAATCAGCGGTGGCACGTATGAGAAACCGGCCGTGACCGGGACGATTCAAGCGTTGCGCGCGAGTACGGTTGCGCGGGAGGCTTATTTCCTTGAGTATGCGCGCAAAGTGCGTCGAAGGACGAAACTGCCGTTGCTGCTCACAGGAGGGTTTCGAACGCGGGTCGGCATGGAATCCGCTGTTTCCGAGGGGGCCGTAGACGTGGTAGGTTTGGCTCGGCCGATGGCGCTTGAACCGGAGTTTCCCTCGCGGTTACTCGCAGGCGCCGTGGAAGAGAGCCGAGTCGAGCCCCGTCGTACGGGGATTAGCACGCTGGACGGTTGGATGGAGATCGCCTGGTACACCCATCAACTCCATCGCATGGGTTATGGGAAGGAGCCTGCGCCCAATGTCTGGCCGTGGACCATCGTCGCGAAAGCCGGCTGGAGTCTCGTTCGAGACCGGCTCAGAGGCTAAGGATGGCGCTTCCTCCCGGACACGGAAAACGCACGCTGGTGATTGTCAATCCTGCGGCGGGAGGGGGCCGCGCAGCCAGGCGCGCCGAGCCGCTGGTGACGTCGCTGCGAAATCAAGGCGGAGTCGTCACGTGTATCGAGACTTCCGGGCCAGGCGATGCGACACGCCTCGCCCGAGAGGCCGATGCCGACGTGGTCGTGGCGGCAGGGGGTGACGGGACGTTGCACGAGGTCGTCAATGGCCTCGCGTCTCGGGCCGCCGCGCCCGCCTTGGCCGTCCTTCCCGTGGGTACGGGAAACTCGTTCGCCCGGGACTTCGGACTGCATATTCCCGAGTCCGCGGTAGCTGCTTTGGTCCGCGGCCAAGCCCGCCCTGTGGACTTGTTGCGGATCGACCACGCCCTTGGACCTACCTGGTCGATCAACCTCGTGGGTTTTGGCTTTTCAGCGACGGCCGGATCGTTAATGAATCGACGGTTCAAGGCGCTGGGCGTGGCTGGCTACGTGGCGGCCGTGCTCGGTACACTTGCCCGCTTACAAACACCCGTGATTTCGGCGGCGATAAACGGTCGACCCGCAGACGCGCGGCCCGTCGTGCTGCTTTGCTTGTGCAACAGTCGGTGCACGGGCGGTACGATGCAGATGGCGCCGGCAGCGGACCCGAGCGACGGCAAGTTGGACGTCATTCGTGTGGGTCCGATGTCTCGCCTGCGGTTCTTGTCGGCATTTCCACGCATTTTCAGAGGAACCCACGTGCAAATGCCGGAGGTCGAGGCGACGACCGCGGAGCGCGTCGACTTCTTTCTGGAACAACCCGTTGACGTCATGGTGGATGGCGAGGTGTATTCGCTGCTCGTTCGCACCGTGACAGTGGTCCCCGCGGCGCTGAGCATGATCGCGTGAACACCGCCCGCTCCCTTGTCTTGTGGGCTTTGGGGCTGTTGTGGCTCATTCCGATGATGTGCGTGATGCTGGGCCTTGGCCTGGTGCTGCATCCCCGACGATTCGATGCGTTGTCCCGACTTTATTGTCGCGGCCAGATTTGCGCGACGGGCAGCAAGTGGACCGCGGTGGTTCATCCGGACGTGGACCGAAATCGTTCCTATTTTTTCGCGCAGAACCACGTCAATCTGCTCGACCACGTCACGATGTATTCGGCCACGCCACATTTCAAACAGGGCATCGAGTTGCGGGAGCATTTCCGAATCCCGGTGTACGGGTGGTTTATGGCGGCGCGTGGAACTATCGCGGTTGAAAGAAGTGCCTCGGGCGCACGCGCGCTGATCGAAGCGGTTCGTATCGAGGTGGCGAAGGGTCATAGTCTACTTGGATTTCCCGAGGGTACTCGAACGCTCGATGGACGGGTAGGTCGTTTCCGCAAGGGGTTGTTCCGCGTCGCGCGAGATGCGGGTCTGCCTGTCGTTCCCGTGGCCGTGGTGGGAATGTACGAAGTCAATCGAAAGGGAAGTTGGGTTCTCACGCCGGGAAAAGTCACGGTTTATGTCGAGGCCCCCATCGAGACGGCGGGCGTCACGGATGCAAATCTGGACGCGTTGGCGGCTCGGGTGCGGGATGTCATTGCGGCCCGCGTTGATGCGGAGCGAGCGTCATGATCGACGGTCGCACACGTCGTGCCGCGGAAGCCCGGGAGACGCGCCGCAACGCGCTGCTCGCCGCCGCCGTCCCGGTATTTGCGACGCACGGATACTATGGGACGAGCGTGGACGATCTCGTCGAAGCGGGTGGCGTCGCTCGAGGTACATTTTATTTGTATTTTGACGGAAAAGAGGCGCTTTTTCGCGAGTTGATCGACGGATTGTTGAGTCGGCTCCGAGCGGCCGTTTTGCCGGTGCGTCGGGAAGAAAGCGCGCCGGACGCTGCCTCTCAGCTCCATGAGATTCTCCGCAGCTTGCTGTTGACGTTGCAGGCGGACCGTCCTGTCGCTCGCATCCTATTTCGGGAGGCCCTTGTTCACGACGCTGCGGTGCGGGAACGAATGAGGGCGTTTCAAGACGAAATCCGGGCGTATGTCCGGCATGGATTACGTTTAGGAATTGCAGACGGATTTCTGGCCCAGATGGATGTGGATGTAGTTGCAGACTGCGTCGTGGGCACGGTGCAAGCCGTCGTGGTGGCCAGACTTGTGGAGGGGGATGGCCCGTTCGAGGTCGATCGGGTCACTGACGCCGTTCTTGGCTATGCCCTCAAAGGCCTTTTGCGCGCACCCTAGAGCGGTGACCGCTCAGGTTGATGGAAAGTAGCCGCAATGGCGGAACCACCCAGCGCAGTCGCTCGGGGTCGTAGCGCCGGTAGGGCCCGTCCATGTCCGTGCCGCACTCACACCACTGCTCGCGCCCGCTACGCGACTCAACGTCTCGTAGGACGGTGCCTGAAGGACAGGGGAGGTTCTGGGCTCCGGTCGCGATGCCCACTTCGCGGGCGTCGCGGCAGGCGAGCACCAGGAACGCGTACACAGCCGGCCCCATGAGGCTCCTTCTGCCCTGAATGAAGGCTATGGCAGTCCCGCGCCGCCGAGGATCGAAACCCGGCCCTGCTCGCCATACCCCTCGGACGCTCCGGTGGGCGGAGGATCGAAAAAGTTGTCGTACGGGGCCCCGATGGCGAGGTCGTGTCGACCGTCCCCGTCTGCATCCGCGGAAGCGAGGCTGAAGCCGAACCCGTCCGACGGGTTCTGTCGACCGATGTAGGTCGCCGCCTCGGTGCCGAGCGCGACCGGGCCTGCAGCGACGGGCCCCAGCCACGCTGAGACGGCGGAACCCGATCCCACCGCGAGGTCGTCGTCGCCATCGCCATCGAAGTCGCCTACAGCGAGCGCATCAGCAGGGACGGGCACCGTCGCAAACGAACCAGCGAGGGCGCCGCCACCGGCGGGAGCGCCGATGTAGACGGTCCCGGCACCGGACGCATCGAAAAGCCCGATGACGAGCTCGGGAAGGCCGTCGGCGTCGAGGTCTCCCGTAGCGATCGCCGTGACGCTGTCGCCGCTCGTCGACCAGGTCACGGTTGCGACAGCGGGCAGCGACACCGCGCCGACGGCCGCGGGTTCCACCAGGTACACCGACTCGGTGCCGCTGTCCGATACCGCCAGTTCCATGGAACCGTCGCCATCCACGTCGAGCGCGCCGACGCGGCGACCTTCTTCGGCCGGCCATGACATGCCGAGCGTGGAGCCGCCGGTGATCGGGCCGAACACGACCCCTTCGGACGTGCACAGATCAGGCTCGCCGTCGCCGTTCACGTCGCCGCACGCCACCGCTGCGCCGGCTCCGGTGCCCCAGTCGGCCAGCAGAAACGGCACGTCGAAGGTGGGACCGGGTGCGATCGACCACCGTCCGGTGCCGCGGTCGGCGGTCGGAGTGTCCGCAACGGCGACATCGTCCTGGCCGTCGCCCGTCACGTCGCCGACAGAGACGACCGCGAAACCGAACCCGTTCTTGTTGAGCGCCAGATCGGGGTCGGTGTCCGGCCACGCGTCGTCGGTCACGATCGCAGGGACCTCGACCGGTAGCGCGCCATCGCCCCCTTCCGTGACGTAGACGACGTCGTCGATGAACTCACCCGCCTGCTCAGGCGTGTACGGCACAGAGGGCGCTCCGACGATGAGCCGTCCGTCGCCGAGGAATGCGACCGACCATCCCGCGCGTCCCGACTCCTGGCCCGTCATCGTCCCAGACATGTCGATCGTGATCGGCCCGGTCGTCGTCGACGTCGTGGGGGTTGTGGTCCCGGTAGTCGTCGAGGTCGTGACCGTGTGAGAGCCGTCCGACTTGTCGTCGGGCGTGCCCGTGCCCGTGCATGCCACGACGAGCACGAGCGCGGGCCTAGTGCTCCACATGGGACACCTCCGCATCGACCTCGGAGGTGATCGTGTTCTCCGTAGCGCTGAGGTCCAAGCGATCCAAGGGAAGCGAGTTGTCAGGGCTGGCCGGATCGCCCTGGGACCACCCCCGCGGGCACATGTCGACGTAGAGGCTCGACAACTTGCCCGGCGTGAGGTCCCACTCCGTCGTGAGGTCCCACAGCATGCGCGTCACGTCGAAGACCGTGGTCCGGTTCTCTTCGATCGTCGAGCTTGCGTCTCGCACGCACTGCAAGCCGTCGACGTTGTTGTCGTCGCCGTCCTCGACGTCTTGGAGCCAGTTCTCCGCCGTGACGTAGGAGGCGAGAGCTGCGTCGCCCGTCATCGTCGGGATTCCCTCGCCGTCGTATGCGCCATCGAGGGTCGTCCCGCCGCGATCGCTGTCGATCACCCCGTCGGAATCGAAGTCGTGCACCTTGTACTGGACCTGGAACTCGCAGTCGTCCTCGTTCACGCGCGCGTTCCATGCGACCGTTGAGACGAAGTTTCCCCAACCTTCGCGAAAAGCGGACGCCATGGTCTCCTTGGTGAACTCGCCTCGCTCTGCGGCCGCGAAGATCGTCGTCGGCGCGCCCGGATGGAAGTCGCCGGTGCAGTTGTCCATCGGGAAGTCGAGGGCGGGAGGACAGGTTGGACAAGCGCCTTTCGTCCCTCGTCGGCCTCCACGCGCCACGACATCGACCCCTCTGCACGCCCGGTCTGTACCGGATCCACTGTCGGACGGCCCGCGGTGATGGACTCGCGCGAGACTGCTACGTCTTCAAAGGCGCGCTGAGCTACGGTTTTGCCGTCTCGGACCTATTCAGGCGCACGAATGCGCGGGGCGCACGCGGTGTGGCCCATCTTCGGGTCAGGGGGCAGGAGGTGGTCCTCTTGCCCGGACGAGACGTGGTTGGCGCGACGGTCTGGCCAGGCTCGCGAGGACTCGGGACGTCGCCCACACACCCTGCACGACGGCGTGGACCACCCTCCGAGTTTCGCAGTGTGGGCAGGCGAAGGCGTTCGCGCCGAACACGCGGTGCAGTAAGGTGGCCCACGGTATCCAGGATGGACTCTTGGCCCGTGGTGGCAGCAGTGCGTGCGGTGGCAGCAGGGTGGGCCGCGCGGCGGGCGGTGGCCGGACGGGGACAATGGCAGCCCTTCCGGCGGCCGCCGGTGCGAAAATGCCATGGTAGTGAATCAGGTTTTTTCTGGGCTGGGGCACAATCGCAGCCAGTCGTGCAAT
>CAMASI010000021.1 GCA_945861065.1 Klebsiella pneumoniae
CGTGTGCCGTCGCCTCAACCTCGTCGAGGACGCAACGCATCGGTCCGGTAAGGAGCAGTTCGATCGCGTCGTGGCGATGCTCGTAGCCTTGGCGAAGAAGCTCCAGAATGATCGCTGACGCTTCCAGGGGCGACGCCGGGAGCGGGGTCGGGAGCGGGAGCGGGACCGGGAGCGGGCCGGGCCCGGCTTGTGGGGATCGCGCCTGCACCGGTGTCAGCCGACGCCGGAGCAAGTCGCCGCCGGGACGAACAGCCCCGTCAGAAGGCTGGATCTCCGTACACGCTGTAGGCGACCTCGGATCCTACGCGCCAGGTAAGTACGACGTAGCCAGGGCTGTCCATGACGGTGATGTCCGCGTCCACCGCTCCCTCCGGCAAAGCGAACTGATGGTCGGTGCTAGTGAAGTATGTGGCCGTGATCCAGTGAAGCACCCAGCCATTCGTTGAGAGCACAAGCAGGTATTCCCGGTCATACTTGCCCACCCGAATGTCGGCGGCACCCGGTAACTCAAGGGTCGTACTCTGGAACTCGGCGAGGTCGTGACCGGCGTGAGCTTCGACGCTCTCTGGGTTATCGAAGCCCGTCCAGCCCTCGGGCCGTTCCGTCAGGAGCTCCAGTTCGCCGGACGAGATTATGTACTCGCGCGTTAACCCGCCGTCGGAGGCGATCAGCTTGTGGCTAGCCGTGGGCAGGTAGCCGTACTTCCGTGGGCGCCGCGGCCGAGGAGCTCAAGGCGAACGAGCACGCCATCACCTCGCTCGCGCCTTTGAGCTCCCTGCTTGACCACGACGCCTTGTTTCAACCCGGAGTATTCACAGCGTAGCCGGGCCGGGTTGCGCCATCATCGTCAACTTCCTTTGAGCGCACTACTTGGTAAACTCGGGTTGGGAAACTGTCACCTCCATATTGACATGGAGGGGTCGGCAAACGCAAGACCGTCGCCGCCTGACGCATTCCGTAGACAACCCACGATCCGTGTGCTATCTTTTCCATGGATGTCCATGCCTATCCATGGGCGACGGAGGATGCCATGCGCGACGAAGCCCAGGTGTCGGCCACCATCGCGACCACCACGAAGGACCGGCTCGACCGCTTCACCGAGCAGTTGGGCCTCAAGAAGAATTTCGTCGTGGAGCAAGCTCTGCTGTTCTATATGGAGGCGAGGCGTGAGCTTCCTGACGACGCCTTCATTCCTACACGACTCGTGCTCTCCGACGCCGCCTTCGACGAACTCGCCGTCCGCTTGGAACGACCGACCCCGCCGACGAATCGACTCGTGGAGTTGATGCGTGGGCGACGTTGAGATCCGTCGCCTGACGTCGGCTGACGATCGGTCCGACTTTGACTGCGGGGACCCCGCAATCGACCGTTTCTTCCAGCATTATGCCGGCCAGAATCAGTTCAAGTTGCACCTCGCGGTGACCCGGGTTGCCGTTCGGGGCAAGGAAGTCCTCGGCTATGCCACCTTGGCAGGCGGCAGTCTCGACCGGGAGCACGTTCCGGACGCATCTCTGCGTCGACGCCTACCAGCGTACCCGCTGCCTGTGCTCCGCCTTGCCCGCCTCGGCGTCGACCGTCGGGCCCAAGGGCTCGGGGTCGGCACCGCGCTCGTCCGGCATGTGCTGTTGCTGGCATTGGCGCAGCGTGATCAGGTCGGCTGCGTCGGCGTCGTCACCGACGCCAAAGACGGCGCCGTCGCGTTCTACGCAGCACTCGGATTTACGCCACTCGTCGACGTCAGGGAGGGGCTGATGCACGGCGCGCCACTTCCGATGTTCCTTGGAATTGCATCGATCGCCGCGGCCGTGGCGGAGGGCTGAGCCTCAACCCAGCGCCCACGCCACGACGGCCCAAACATTCCGACGGGCCGGAAGCTGCGAGTCGCGTAGAACATCGGTTGCAACGAGGTCGTATTGACACGCGCTTGGCATCGGGGTACCCAGTCGGCCACGCGATCCTCGGAGGTCCTCATGCGCTCCCCCTTCACCACCGTTGCTCAAGCCGTCGCAGAGGCGGGCACCATCGGCCCCGACCGCGGTTTCGTGTTTCAGGACAACGACGGCAAAGAGACACACATCAAGTTCCCCGAAGTGGAACAACTCACTTCCCACCGGGCGGCGGCGCTACAGGCGTTGGGTCTCAAGAAAGGGGACCGCGTCGGCCTGGTCATCATCGAGCCCGAGGACTTCGTTCTCACCTTCCTCGCTGCAGTACGGGCGGGCATGGTTCCGGTGCCGATGTACCCCCCCATGTCCTTCGGCAAGTTGGATGCCTACGCAGACCGCACAGGCCGAATCCTGGCGTCAAGCGGGGCGCAGGTTCTGGTGGCGTCGGAGCGGCTTCAGAACGTGTTGTGGGGCCTCGTGGACAAAATTCCCACGCTCAAGCGCGTGGTCGCGGCCGAGTCGCTTCGCACAGCCAAAGGAACGCCGACGTGGCCCACCGTCGACCCCTCAGACCTCTGCTTCCTCCAGTACACGTCGGGCTCCACCGCCGACCCGAAAGGCGTGATGGTCACCCATGCAAGCCTCGTCGCCAACTGTCGAGGCATCATCAACGAGTCGCTTCAACTGCGGCCTGACCTTGGCGAAACCGCCGTTTCCTGGTTGCCGCTGTACCACGACATGGGCCTGATCGGCTTTGTGATCGCACCCATCCTGTACACGATTCCCACCGTGCTCATCCCCACGCTTCGGTTCATCAAACGGCCCAGCGTTTGGTTGGACACCATCCACCGGCACCGCGGTACCGTCACTTTCGCGCCGAATTTCGCGTTCGCATTGGCCGCCAAAAGGGTTCGCGACGAAGACCTCGACAATTGGGACCTGTCCTGCCTGCATTTGGTCGGCTGCGGCGCCGAACCCATCAACGCGGCCACGATGCGGGAGTTTACCGAGTTGTTTTCAACGCGTTGCAAGCTGCCTCGCAACGCCGTGCTGCCGGCCTATGGTATGGCGGAAGCGACGCTCGCGATCGGAATCAAGCAGCGCCCCGACACCTTCAAAACGTTGCTGCTCAATGCAGACGTGTTTCAACACGAAGGGCGCGCGGTCGCTCCGACAGAGAACTGCGCGGTTGTGGAGCACGTCGCGTGTGGCACCGCTTTCTCGGGTCACGAGATCGGCGTACTCGGTGGAGATGGGGAATGGCTGATCGACGGGATGGAGGGTGAGCTTTGCCTACGCGGCCCCTCCGTGACCGCCGGCTACTTCCAAAATTCCGAAGCCACCCAAGACGCGTTCCGCAGTGACGGTTGGCTTCGAACAGGCGACCTCGGCTTCGTTCAGCACGGCCAGATGTACGTCACCGGGCGAATCAAAGACCTCATCATCGTCAACGGCAGGAATGTCCACCCGCAAGCCGTCGAGTGGGTCGTTGCCGAGCTTCCCGGTGTTCGGCGCGGCAACGTCGTCGCGTTCTCCGTCCCCGGGGAAGTCAGCGAGGAGGTCGTCGTCGTCGTCGAAACCAAGGGCGACACGCCAAGCCTCGTAGACGACGTCAAACGGGCCATCAACCAGGCGTTGTCGATCTCCGTGTCCGTCGTCGTGTGTGTGCCCTCGGGCACACTGCCCAAGACGTCCTCCGGCAAACTCCAGCGACGCAAAACGCGTCAGATGTACCTCGATGGCTTGTTTGGCGTGCCAGGGGGTCCCGGTCCTCGCACGCCAGGCCCCGCGAGCGAACGAATCACGCTGGCGCGCCATGTCGCCGCGTCCATGTGGGCGCGGGCAAAAGCCGCAACGCTCGGATAGCCGCGTCACCCCCCTTCGGAGAACCGCATGACCGACCCCCAAGTCATTTCAATCATCCAAGCAGCGCTTGCTAGCGCCGCACCCAAGCGGACCGCCGACTTCGTTTCCGTCACGCTCGCGACCTCAATCGAATCGTTGAACCTGGATTCCATCGCCACGATGGAGATGATCGGTCAGATTGAAGAGACGACGAAGCGCACTTTTCCGGATGAAGACCTCGCCCGCGTGATGACTTTGGGCGACCTCGCCGGACTCATTCGGCGCTGACGCGCCTGGCGACACTGTCGCCCGGAGAAGCCCGTGACTCCAATCGCTATCGTCGGCATCGGCTGTCGCTTCGCCGGTGCTCCGGACGCCCACGCCTTCTGGTCGCTGTGCCTTGAGGGCGGCCACGCATTTTCCACGCCGCCGCCGGATCGGTGGGATGCATCCCTTTTCTACGACGCGAACAAACGCGCAACCGACCGAAGCTACGCACCTACAGGCGCATTCCTCCCCGACGTGCGAACATTTCCGGCGCTGCATTTCGGAATTCCGCCTCGCCGCGTCGAGGTCATGGACCCGCAACAGCGGCTCGCCATCGAGATCGCCTGGGAAGCCCTCGCGGATGCGGGCTATCGATCTGGAGGCATGCCAAGGAAAACAGGCGTTTTCATCGGCGTGACCGCGAGTGAGTACCGAACGCTGATGACGTCACGGCTCGTCGCCCAACTGATGGCGGCTGGTGCGTTCGGGACCGCGCCGACCGACCCTGGACCCTTCGTAGACGCTGTCGATCACGTCGCCCCGTCCCGACCCTTCACCGCACCCGGCGCCCTCGCGAACATGGTTGCGGCCGCCGTCGCTCAAGAGTTGGACCTCCACGGACCCGCTTGGACGACCGACGCCGCCTGCGCCTCAGGCCTCGTCGCCCTGTACGATGCCGTAGCGCAGCTGCGCGCAGGTTCCTTAGACGCTGCCCTTGCTGGCGGCGTCTACCTGTGCCTTTCGCCCGAAAATCACATCGCGTTCTCGAGAATTGGCGCCATCAGTGCGTCCGGCGTCTGCCGGCCTTTTGACGCTCGGGCCGACGGCTTCGTACAAGGCGATGGCGCCGGGATTGTCGTCCTCAAACGACTCTCCGATGCCGTTCGGGATGGCGACCGGATTTATGCCACTATTCGCGGAATCGCCGCCAATAACGACGGACGCGGCGACGGACCGATGGCGCCGCTTCAGTCCGGTCAGGCCGAAGTGATCTCCGACGCTTGGGCCGATGCAGGCACAGCAATCAGCGACCTCGCCTATGTCGAAGCGCACGGTACCGGAACAGAGGTCGGCGACGCGATCGAATTGCGCGCACTCGCATCTGCACTCGCCGCGCCTGAAGGCACCCCCGTCGGGTCTGCGAAAGGAAACGTCGGGCATACGATGTCCGCGGCCGGAATCGCGGGACTCATTCGCGCGGCTTTCGTGCTTCATTACCGAACCGTGGTTCCGTTGGCTGGTTTCGCCAGTGCGAAGGCCGAACTCGGCCTCGAAAAGACGCCGTTTCGTATCCCCACCGCACCTGAACCCTGCGCGCGTACGTTGACCGCCGTAAGCAGTTTCGGATTCGGCGGGACCAACGTGCACGCGGTCCTCGAACGGGCGGAACGTTCCACCCCGAAGGCCGACGAGGCAGAACTGTGGCTGCTCTCCGCGCCGGACGAGCCTGCCCTTCGTGCATTTGCAGGACGAATCGCCGAAACATTGCGGAACGAACCAGGCGTTAGCTCTGCAGGTGTTGCGCGAGCCCTCGCAGTACGTCCACCGCTAGCCGTGCGAGCGGCCATCACCGCAACCGACCTTGCCTCCGGAATTGAATCGCTGCGCGCCTTGTCTGTAGGCCGGCCGTGCCGGGGCCTACTCACGGGCACCGCGGCCCACCGACCTCGTGTGGCGTTTTTGTTTCCAGGCCAAGGTGCACAGCGCCCAGGGATGTTGGCGAAAATCGCGCAACGCCTCCCATCGGTGAGCGCCGACTTGGAAGCGATGCAAAGCCAGCTCGACGGCCATCTGCCTGCCCAATTGTTGACGTTGCTGTGGCCAACCTCAGACGATGACCAGACCCGTCGCGTGCTGCGTGCGACCGACGTGTGTCAGCCTGTCCTGTTCGCCGTTGGCGAAGCCCTTCGCCGCCTGCTGAACACCGTGGGTGTGTCCCCGGTGGTGGCTGCGGGACACAGCCTGGGCGAGTTCAACGCCGCGGTGGCGGGCGGCGTTCTCACCGCTGAGGACGCGCTCGGTTTCGTGACCCGCCGCGGTCGATCCATGGCCACGATTCCAGGCGATCCCGGGTCGATGGTGGCGCTGAAGTCCGACGCCGCCACCGTCGCGTCGATTCTCGTGCCCGGTGCACGCATCGCAAACATCAACCATCCCGCTCAGGTGGTCGTCTCAGGGTGGACCCAAGCGGTCGCGGACGTCGCTAAGAACGCACTCGAAGCGGGACTCGACCCCGTCAACCTCGACGTGTCGCACGGATTTCACTCGGAGGTGTTCGACGCGCTGGACGTCAGCGAAATGCTGGCCCAATTGCCGATCCGAGATCCGACCTTGCCCGTGGCATCGGGCATCGCGTCCACACCTTACGCCAACGCCGCTGAGGCCCTCGCTGTGTTCAGCCGTCACGCAGCGAGCCCCGTGGACTTCGTCGGGGCGCTTCACCAATGCATGGACGTGGGCGTGGACATCTTCCTCCAAGTCGGTGCAGGTGGGCCACTGGCCAGCTTTGCGCGACGGGTTGCCCCAGACGTTCGGGCGATCACGCTCACAGGCCTGGACGACAACGACGGCGTTCGCTCCCTGTTTGACGGGCTCGGAGCGTTGTGGATCGCCGGATGCGACTTGGATGCCTTGCCCTTGTGCGGTCCCGCGCAAGTCGTCGCGTTGCCGCCGACGCCGCTGCCGCGCGAGTCGTACTGGGTGATCAAGTCCGAAGCACAACTCCCGCTCGTGGTCGCAGGAGATCGGCCACGGCAGGCGACGCTGCCCCCCGCTTCGGCGACGCAACCGGTCGTGATCGAAAACAAACCGGAAGCCGACGACGTCTACGAGCGCGTCGCTGGCGTGGTGGCCCGAGTTTCCTCCTATCCACGCGCCAGCCTGCGCCCCGACCAAGCACTTCTCGACGACCTCGGTTTCGACAGCCTGATGGTCGCCGATCTATCGACCGGCCTCGCCGATGCATTCCCGGGCCTGGGCGGATTGCCTCAGGAGTTGATGCTCCGCAAGCCGACCGTCCACGACCTCGCCGAACACGTGCGCAGCGGTGCGGGCGACACACAACACGCTGACGACGATCTGCCGCTTCTCGCGTACAAAACCGTCTGGGTCGACGCGCACCTCCCGGAAACGACAGCGCCCTTTGAAAAGCTGCGTGGCCGCGCATTCCGCTTGGTCGGCACCGTACCGAACCTCGAACGGCGCCTGGAGCAAGCCGGCGCCTCCGTGGGACCAAACGATCTGCTCGTGTGGGTCGCGCAACCGAGTGGCCCGTCACTTGGCGATGTGTTTTCTGGCGCAGCACAGCCGCCTGACCCGCTCGATGACTTTCTGGAAACACTCGGCGGAACACCCCGCGACGTGCTGGTTCTTCTGACGCCCGACGACTTGTGGTCCGCGGGCATTCTGGGAGCCGTCCGTGCCTTGGCCCGCGAGTGGCCAGATCACGTCGTCAAGGCTGTTTCCGCCGACGCCGACGCCGCCGATCGGTTGCTGCGCGAATGGGTCAGCGAAGATCGGACCCCAGAGAGTCGATGGACCGGTTCGCGACGGCAGGTCCCGGGCTTTGCGCTTGCTGAGTCAGACCCCTTCGACATCGGTCCAGGCGACGTCGTCGCCATTTCCGGAGGAACCCGCGGCCTCGGCGCTCAGATCGGGGTTGCGCTGGCCGCCAAAGGCGCCCGGGTGCAGCTGCTCGGTCGCGGCGCCCTCAACGACGTCGCGAAGAAGTTGGTTGCCGACGGCGCACAACATATTGTCGCTGACGTCACCGATCCTGGGTCTCTGTCCGCTGTGGCCGGCGCGACCGTCCTCGTGCACGCCGCGGGGGTACTCGCAGACGGCGCTGTGGGCGACACAAGTCGCGTCACAGGCCGACTCGCACGTCAGGTCAAGGTCGCCGGGTTCGCCAACCTCATTGCTGCGGCAGGACCTTCGTTGCGTTTGGCCTTCGCCCTGGGTTCATGGGCCGGCCGCATGGGAAGCCGCCACCAGGTTCACTATGCGGCCGCCAACGCCCAACTCGCTGCCCTGGCGGAGGGTGCCGGAGTCCGTCGAGTCGTCGCCGAATACGGCCCCTTCGCCGCGAGTTCGATGGCCGCCGCCATCCCTGGTTCCGTGGCAGCGGCCATGCGCGCGGATGGCGTGGACTTCGCGTCTCCAAGCGCCGGCGTGGCTGCCCTGTTGGACGACTTGTTCAACCGCCAGGGTGTCATCACCCGCGGCAGAGCATTGCCGTGGACGACACGCCAGGTTGAACACAGGCTTCGGCTGAATGCCGAGCTTCAACCCTTCTTGTTGGACCACGCGGTTGACGGCATCCCCGTGCTCCCGATGGCGGCGGCGGCAGACCTCATTGCGTGGACCGCGGGGCTCACTGCCCCTTTCGCCATCGAGGATCTGGCACTATTTGGTGGCGTGGCGGTTCGTGAACCGCTTCAAGTGTCGATCCACGTGAACGGAGAACGCGCAGAGATCCGCACGGGCCCCCGGGCACAACTCGCATGGCGGGCTCGTGTGCGCCCCTGCGAGGCTCCAGAGGACCCCGGCCCTCTCCCGCGCGGAGAAGCGCCTACGCTCTCGCTCCGGAAGTTTTACGGCGGTGTGACTTTTCACGGGCCGCTGCTCCAGGGGCTGCTGGCCGTAGACGACGTTGGCGAGACCTCGCATGGTTCCGTCCGCACCACGACACCCGAGGCGTGGGGGTTTTCCAACCGTACCAGCTTTAGCGTCGACCCACTCGCGCTCGACAGCGCCTTTCAATTGGCCGCATTCACCGCGTGGCAGCGGTGGGAGCGCGCGGGGTTGCCCGTAGGGTTGCGCCGGCTCGTGGTGGCAGCGCCGTGGAAAGGCCCGCTGTCCGTGGCCCTACGCGCCGGCGATCAGCAGGGCGACCGATTCGAAGGCGACCTGGTCCTAAGAGACGCCCAAGGTGTTTTGGTCGGCCTGGTAGACGGCGCAGTCGCCGAGCTCCGGTCCCGGCGTGACGAGGCGCCCACCTTCGACCCGGTGACCGTCGACCCGTCCCGCTGGCAAGAGGTCATGGACCTTAGGCAGCGGCTCGACATGGTTTCGGCCATCGGCATTCGAAACCCGTATTTCGCGGTCCACGAAGGCACCGCCCGCAACACCACGGTCGTCGCCGGTCGCACGCTCATCAACTTCAGCTCCTACAACTATCTAGGGCTTTCGGGGGATCCCCGCGTGCTCGTTGCGGTCAAGGAAGCGATCGATCGGTACGGCACGTCGGTCAGCGCCAGCCGCGTAGCGTCGGGGGAGCGCCCCTTTCACCTCGAGTTGGAAGCAAAGTTGGCGCGCGCTCAGGGCGCCGAGGACGCGGTGCTGTTCACCGCAGGTCATGCCACCAATGTGACCACCATCGGCCACCTCGTGGGCCCTGGCGACCTGGTGCTGCACGACGCCCTCATCCACGATTCGGTGTTGCAGGGCATCAAACTGTCCGGCGCGGGGCGCAGAGGATTTCGGCACGAAGACCCAAGTCATCTCGAACAGTTGTTGCGCGACTTACGTTCGCACCACCGTCGCGTGCTCGTTGTGGTCGAGGGTGTGTACTCGATGGACGGCGACTTGTGTTCGTTGCCCGAGTACGTCACGCTCAAGGAGCGGTACGGCGCCCTTCTGATGGTGGACGAGGCTCACAGCTTCGGTGTCGTCGGTGCACGGGGGTGCGGAATCGGCGAACACCACGGCGTAGACGGCCGTCGCGTAGACATCTGGATGGGCACGTTGTCGAAGAGCCTGGCCAGTTGCGGCGGGTGGATTGCGGCCAGCAAGGCCCTCGTGACGTACCTTCGCTATACGGCGCCGGGATTTGTGTACTCGGCGGGTCTGACGCCGGCGAATGGTGTCGCCGCACTGAAATCCCTCGACCTGCTGCTCGAAGAACCCTGGCGCGTGACACGCCTTCAAGCCAATGCGGCCCGTTTCCACGACGGGCTGGTGGCCGCGGGCGTAGACACAGGGCCGTCGCGCGGTGGCTCAGCCGTCGTTCCCGCCGTCACGGGCAACTCGATGCACGCGTTGCAACTGTCCAATCGTCTCAACGACCAAGGGATCAACGTGCAGCCCATCGTGTACCCGGCGGTTGCGGACGATGCCGCGCGCCTTCGGTTCTTCTTGTCGAGCACCCATACCGACGATGAACTCGACCAAACCGCCGCCGCCGTGGGTCGTACGCTCGCCGCTGTACGAGCCGACTTCCCCTTCTGACGTGACGGCGGGCGTGTTTGTGTCGGCGCAGTGACAACCATGCCAAGTTCGTGACGCCCGTGCGCCAAGGTTGGCGTGGCCGCGGCGTCCGTGGCGAGACGTCGTACAAGGCCGCCACTTGGAGTGTCCGTGACCGTCTTTGCGCTGCCCCTCGCCTTGTCCCTCTCGGCCTTCGCCGCTGACCCGCCCGCCGCGCCGAGCGCCCCGGACGCCGCTGCGGCTGCTGCCGCTTCGGCACCGTCGGAAAAGCCCAAGCCTACCGTCAATTTGAGCGGCATCGTGTACGCCCACTGGGGTCTGGACCTGACCGAGGGCGCCAACCTCGCCAGCGCCTTCGATCTCGACCGCGCCTACGTGCGTGCCGACGGCAAGCTCGACGACCACTGGTCCACGCGCGTCACGTTGGATGCCAATCGCCAGAAGGCCGCGGAGCTCGAACTGACCGACGCTACCGGCGCGCCCATCGTGGTGGAAGTCCCGGAAGACGCCCGCCTCCGGGTGTTCGTCAAACATGCTTGGTTGGCGTACAAAGGCGGCGACGTGAAACTGAGGGCCGGTGTCATCGACACCACCTACGTGCCCGGCACCGAGCAATTCCTAGGCACACGCTGGTTGTCCAAGATGGCACTCGACGAAGTGAAATGGCAATCCACAGCCGACATTGGTGTGGCCGGAAGTGGTGAGCACAAAGACGGCCTGATTTCGTGGGCCGCAGGTGTGTTCAACGGCGAGGGCTTCGCAGAGCCGGAAATCAACGGCGGCAAAGCGGTACAAGCGCGTGTCACAGTCGATGGCCTTGCCTCAGGAAAGAAGCTAAACCTGCCCGTGAGCGCGTTCGTCGAAGAAGAGCTCAACGGCAAGGGTACCGATTCTACGCTGACCTGGGCCGCGTCCGCAGGGTTCAAACACGAGAACTTCGTCACCCTGGCTGAATACGGCATGCGCACCACCGGTGACGTCACCGGGACCAGCCTCTCCGTGACCGCGATGCCAAAAGTCCCAGACGTGCTCGGGATTCTCGCCCGGCTGGACCAATACGACCCCGATGGCAACGTGGACGAAGACGGCAGCATGAAGGTGATCGGCGGTTTGACCCACGATTTCGCCGAAAAGATCGGCGTCGCTGCACAATACGAACGCGTCCAGTTCCAAGACGCCGCCGCGGTTCCTGAACACGGCATCTTCGTGCGTATGCAGGCCGGGTTCTGATAGAAGGGAACCATGTCGGTCCTGGGCACACTCCTGTTCGCCTTCGTCGCCTGCGGAGGAGCGGCAGACGGTGAAGTGTGCGACAACGGCTCGGACGATGATGCGGACGGCTTCGCGGACTGCGAAGACCAGGACTGCGACACGTCCTGCCGAGAACAGTGCGGCAACGGGGCTGACGACGACGGTGACGGCCTCGTAGATTGCAGTGATCCCCAGTGTTCGGCGGGCTGCTTTGAGGACTGTTTCAACGGCAAAGACGACGACGACGACGGGCACGCGGACTGCGAGGACAGTTCCTGCAGCGCCTTGTGTACCGAGTTGTGTGACAACGGGGTCGATGACGACGGCGACCTGATCGTAGACTGCTGGGACAGTTCGTGTACCGGCACCTGCGACCAAGACGGCGACGGGTACTTCGCAACCGCTTTCGGGTACGACGACTGCGACGATGCCGACGACCTCGTCAATCCGGTGTCGCCTGAAATCTACTACGACGGCATCGACAACGACTGCAACGCCGCGACCGACGACGGGGATCAAGATGGCGACAACTCGCCGGTCGCTGAAGATTGCGACGACCTCGACAGCAAGACCTTTCCGGGTGCCCCGGAGTCGTGCGGAGACCAGGTCAACAACGATTGTGACGGGGCCCCAGCCTCGAGAGAGGCCTGCTTTGGCGACCGAGATTGGGCCAGCGCCGACGCGCTCTTGCTGGGTCAGTCCAGCGGTGACTCAACTGGCGCCAGTGCGGCGTTTGCCGGCGACGTCAACGACGACGGGAATATGGACTTCTTGGTTGGCGCACCCCGCCGAGGGCTGCAAGACGAAGGCGCTGCCTACTTGGTCCTCGGGCCCGTCGTCGGCACCATGGACCTCGGGTTGGCAGCCGGGCGGTTCGCCGGCGCAGAGGGCAGCGACGAACTGGGGTCCGGCCTCGCGGGCGGCGCCGATTTCACGGGCGATGGACGACCTGACATCGCCCTAGGCGCCCACTATTATGACGCTGCAGGCGGCAACACGGGCATGGTGTACATCTTCCACGGAAGCCTAAATGGGGACGTCGCGGTGGCCCAGGCGGAAGCCTCGCTGGCACCCGCAAACGACTTCACCGAAGCCGGGTGGTCGCTGGCTGTGTCGGCGGATTTGAATGGGGACGGCCAACCCGACATTGCGATCGGCGCGCCCAAAGACGACACCGGCGGGCCCCAGGACCGGGGTGGCGTCTACGTCGCATTCGGTCCCCTGTCGGGGTCCATCGACCTGTCCGACCCTGCCATCCCCCTCCTGAGCGGCGCCACATCGGACGACAATGCAGGCCACAGTGTTTCAGCCGGCTCGGACATCAACGCTGACGGCCTAGACGACCTAGTTGTGGGCGCTCCCAACAACGACCTGGGTGGCCAGGAGGCAGGCGGAGCCTACGTCGTCTACGGACCCATCGTCACCAGCAAACCCCTACAAGATGCCGACGCGGTGTATGCGGGCAACGCGGCAGACACCGCAGGGGCTGCGGTTGCTTCGCTCGGTGACAGCAATGCCGACGGCTTCGGCGATTGGGCGGTCGGTGCCCCACTGTCGGACGCCTGTGGCGAAGACGGCGGACTTGTGGCGATTCACTACGGTCCTTCGGCAGGGCTGCTGACCGAAGCCGACGTTGCGCTGTGCGGATCGGGTGATTCCGACGGCGCCGGCGCCTCGGTGCACGTTGCGGGCCTTGTGGACGAAGGATCCCAAACCGACCTCGCGGTAGGCGCCGACTTCGCCAATCTCGGCGGCACCGACGGCGGCGTCGTGTACGTCATCGCGGGGCCGTTCGGGAATGCCAGTCTAGACGAGGCTGCCTTCACACGTATCCAAGGCGCGGCGTTCTCATTCGCCGGGAGCGCGGTCATTGGGGGCCAGGACGCGAACGGGGACGGTTATGGCGACATCCTCATCGGGGCGATGGCCGCAGACGGCACGTCCGCTGGGTCCGGCGCCGCAGCGCTTTTCACTTTCGACCTATAGGAGACACCGTGACCCAACTTGCGCTTCTACTCGTCGCGTGCAAGTCGGACCCAGAAATCGCTGCAGCACCCGCGTTGGACAGTGGTCGTGTCACGCTTCATCGGCTGAACCGACGCGAATACGACAACACCGTTCGCGACCTGTTTGGCACCACGCTCACCCCCTCCGTAAACTTTCCGGAAGACGACTTCGGGGACGGTTTCTCCAATATCGCAGACATCCTTTCGATTTCGCCGCTGCTGTTCGAGATGTGGGAGGGCGCTGCCGACGACCTGCTCGATGAGCTGTTCGGGGTAGGCACGTTGCCGGCGCCCAAAACCACCGTCGAGGTCGAAACGCTGGAGCTCAGCGTAGGCTACGACTTCTTCGGCTGGGCATGGTTGCTCGCTACGGAGAGTTCAATCTCCGTCCCCGTCTCCGTCGATGAATCTGGGACCTATAGCCTTTCGGTCCGTGGTTTTGGCGAGTTGGCGGGCGACCAGTTTCCCCACCTCGACGTTGTTGTGGATGGAACAAGCATCGGCGGCGTCGACGTAGAGGCTACCGAAGCCGTGCCCGGCACATGGACGTTTGACGTGGTGCTTGACGCAGGCGATCACGACCTCGAACTTGCCTACACCAACGAATTCAAGTCGGCGGAGGAAGGGACCGACCGAAATTTGCTCATCGACTCAGTGAGTTGGGCAGGACCCATCGGGGTCGCGGTGACACCGCCCGCAGGCGCAAGCGGCGTGCTGGTGTGCGACCCCACAGAGGAGGGTGAGTCCGCATGTGCCGAGGAGGTCCTGTACACCTTTGCGAATCGCGCCTGGCGCCGTCCGATCACGCCGGACGAGTTGGACGGCCTCATGGGCTTATACGCCGAGGCCAGAAACCTCGGTGGGGACTGGGAAGAAGGGGTTCGCACCGGCCTCAAGGCCACGCTGATCTCACCCTGGTTCCTGTTCCGCGTAGAAATCGACCCCGACCCGAGTTCGAACGTTCCCCACCGAATCAACGCCTACGAACTTGCGAGCCGTATGTCGTACTTCTTGTGGAGTTCGACGCCCGACGACCGCTTGTACGCACTCGCGGAGTCCGGCGCCTTGCTGCAGGATGACGTGCTGGACGCCGAAACACGCCGAATGTTGGTCGACCCAAAAGCCACGGCGCTCGGCGACGGTTTGGCGGTGGAATGGTTGTTTACGGAAGCCGTGGACGCCGCAGCACCGGATCCCACCCTGTTTCCAGCGTGGGACGAAGGCATTCGCACCGCGATGAAGACGGAATCTCGGCTGTTCGTCAACGACGTCTTGCTGACCGACCGATCGATGTTGGACCTCATCAACGCGCCTGAAGCCTGGGTCGATGCCCGTCTGGCGGCTTGGTACGACCTGCCTGCACCGACTACTGCGGGTTTCGAAAAGGTATCGACGCTGGGCACGGACCGGCGCGGCATCATCACCCAGGGCGGCTTGCTCACGGCGCTGAGCTACCCGACACGAACCACCCCTGTTCGTCGTGGGAAATGGGTACTCACCTACCTGTTGTGCGAAGCACCCGCGCCACCCCCTCCGAATGTGCCGTCACTACCGGTAGAAGACGCAGCCGACACCGGAATTATCAGCCTACGCGACCAGATGGTCCAGCACCGCAGCGACCCGGCCTGTTCGTCGTGCCACAACCTGATGGACCCCATCGGATTCGGCCTCGAAGGGTACAGCGCGGTCGGCCAACCCCGCACCATTGACGACAACGGTGCGCCCGTCGACAGCAACGGCACCTTGCCTGACGGCTCCACCTTTTCAGGGGGCGCGGACCTCGCCGACATCATCGCGGCGGACCCAAAGACGCCCGCCTGTATGGCCCGTCAGGTCTTCACCTACGCGCTCGGAAGGGAACCAAGAGTCGAAGACATCGCAGCGCTCGACACGATTGGGGCGAAATTCGGACAGGGGAACTTCCGCTTCGCCGACCTCGGCTCCGCGATCATCCAGTCGGACGCCTTCCGCTACCGGACAGGCGAAGAGGGGGTTGCCCCATGAGCCGAATTCTTCAACCGCCGTCGAGGCGCCATCTCCTGCGCAGCGCTGCCGCAACCATCACGCTGCCCTTTCTCGCATCGGCCCAACCCCGCTCCGCCTGGGCGGCAGACCCCAAGCCGCCGAAGCGCATTCTTTTCTACTACGTGCCGAACGGCATCCAACCCGAGAAGTTCGTGCCCGCGTTGACCGGGCCATCCTGGGTCGCCGACCCGCTGCTCAACCCGTCCCTCATCCCGCTGGAGTTGATTCGGCACAAGGTGGCTGTGCTCAGCGGCCTCTCCCAACCAGCGGCCGTGGAAGTGTTCGAGGGAGATCACGCACGGGGTACCGCGGCCTTCCTCAGTTGTGTGCCTATCAACGCCCCCGAACTTCCCATCCTCAACGGTATCAGCATCGACCAGATTCTCGCAAACGCAATTGCGGGGGAAACGCCGTACCCGTCGCTGCAGGTGGGCACCGAACCCGGTGGAAACACGGGAGATTGCAACGCAGGGTATTCTTGCGCCTATACGCGAAACATTTCGTGGACGGGCCCAGCAACACCCCTTCCGCCCATCAATGACCCCGCGGTGTTATTTGACCGGTTGTTCGGAACGACCGCTTCGACGATGACCCCGGAAGAAATTGCCCGCCGTGCCAGCCTCCGCCTGAGCATCCTCGATCACGTGGGCGAGCAAGCCCAATCGCTCAGGGCTCGGGTGAGCGTGTCCGACCAGTTCAAACTCGACGAATATCTCAACGCCGTGCGCGAACTCGAGCTCCTGATTGGCGCCCTCGGCGGCAACACCTGCGACCCAGGCGACGCGCCGCTCGCCGCAGAAACCTTTGACGTCCAGTTGCCCATCACGCACGACCTGCTCAAACTCGCCCTGCAGTGTGATTTTTCCCGTGTCATCAGCTTCATGTCCAGCCAATCCGCGTCGAACCGGAGCTTCTCCTTCATCGGCGTCCCAGACGCTTGGCATGCCCTCAGCCACCACCAGGGAATCCAAACCCAACTCGACAAACTCTACCAGGTCAACGCGTGGATGATCGAACAGTACGCGTCGCTGCTTCTGGCGATGGACGCCGTCGTGGAATCCGATGGCAGCACGTTGCTTGACAACACGTGTGTCGTGTATTCCTCCGAGATCAGCGACGGGGACAACCACAGCCACTTCGAGTTGCCGGTCCTGTTGGGCGGCTCCTTGGGAGGCAGCTTGGCGATGGGCAGCCACCATCGGTACGCCGAGGCCGGGGACACCGCGCCCTATTTCCCAAGCGCGGACGGGGAGGTCTACATTGCGCAGGGCAACCAGTCGATCGACGACCTGTATGTCACGCTTGCCCAAGCATTTGGGCACCCTGTCGAAGGTTTCGGTGCCAACGGTCAGGACGTCTTGCCAGACCTGCTTCTCGCGTGATTGCACTGGTCCTGGTCGCTTGTTCGGACGGTTCGCCCACGGACGACGCAGCGTACCTCTACGTTTCCACGGTTGAACCCCTGCTCATGCAGCGGTGCGTGGCTTGCCACAGTCCAGCCGACACCTCACTCCTCGTTTGTTCGTGTCAACTCGACCTCTCCGGGCACCTGACGAAGCCGATGATCAATGTGCTGTCCACCCAAAGCACCGCGATGGACTACATCGAGCCCGGCGATCACTTGTATAGCTACCTCTGGCACAAGTTGAACGGCACGCAGTCGATCGCCGATGGGTCCGGAACCTCGATGCCCCTTGGGGGGGTGCTGACTGAAATGGAAATCGACGCCGTTGCCGATTGGATCGACGCAGGCGCCCTAGTCGGCGCGCCCGAGTAGACACCCAGCCGAGGTTATCGAACCGACGCCGCCAAGCGCTCTAAGAACAGCTTTTCCAGCCCCAGTTCGCCGAGGTCAGCGGTTCGCTCGTCGCCGACGACGCGCCCATGCGCCATCAGGACAACTCGGTCTGCGACCTTCTCGACCGTCTCAATGACATGGGTGCTGAGCAGCACCGTACGTCCAGCGTCTACACGCTCGCGAAGGGCCGACTTGACCCGAGCGGCACTCGGTGGATCCAGACCATTGAGCGCCTCGTCGAGCACGAGCACAGCGGGGTCCGTGTGCATGGCCGCTGCCAGGGCTGTGCGCCGACGCATGCCCTGGCTGTACTCACGCACCGGGCGATTCGCGTCGTGGCCAAGCGCCGCGAGGTCGAGCGCCCGACCCACGTCGCCACCCCCACGCACACTCGCTACAAACTCCAAGAACTCTCGGGCACTGAGGAAGTCGTACACGGCGGGCTCTTCCGGAACGGCGCCCACCAGCTTGCGTGCAGCCACAGGGTCGGCCACAACGTCCACGCCACCGACCTGAACCGTTCCCTCAGACGGCGCCAACAGACCCATCAGCATCCGCAGCAGCGTGCTTTTGCCTGCACCGTTGTGGCCGATAAGGCCGACAAACGTCCCTGCCTCCACGGTCAGGTCGACGCGGTCCACGGCCACAACTGTGCCGAACACCCGGCGTACGCCGCACACCTCAATCGCTGTCATGAAAGCCCCCAAGCTGCCGCCAAACCCACCACAGCCAACGGGCCATAGGCCCACATGCCTCGCTCCGGCCAAATCGCCGCGACCGACGCGACAAACACCGCCACCACAACGGCGATCTCCCCCACCACGACGACACCGATGGCCAAGCTCCCCGACCGAAGCAGCGTCCCCAAGGCGGGCACCCACACCGCTGGCTGAAGCCAAGCCGCCACGACGACCGCGCGAGCCAACCGACTGCTGAGGCCTCCTGGAGGCAACCACACCCGCAGAAACGGCGGCTCATCCATCGCCAAACGGATGACAACCGCTGCGAGCACGAGCACAGCGCTCACCGCGCCCGCCGTCGCCGCCTTCGGCCCCGCGGGCGCCGCGCTCCAGCCCAGCGCCAGTGCGGCAAAACCCAGCAACCACGCACCGCTCACCCACGTTCTCCGGGCGCGCCAGCCGTGGCGGAGATCGCGCAGCGCCCACGGCCTCCACAGTTCCGGCAACCAAGGAACCAGCCAGTCGAAGGCGACATTCGACACGTCGGCCGCGCCTTCCACGGCAGCATAGCGCCCATCGATTTCAGACAGCACGACGGTCGCCCGAAACCACGTCTTGCGGGCCATAGGTGCGATCGCGGGCACGAGCAGCATTCCAACGACCCCGGGCAACAGCACGAGTGGACTGCCACGAGCCACGGAGTCTCCCGCCAACGCCACCAAGAACCCCGTTGCCGCCAACGTCGCCCCCGGCGCATACAGGAACGCGGCCTGAGCCCGAAGGTTGCTTCCACGCAGCAAATCGAGAACGGGTGCCCACGCAGGGCTCTCGGCCACGGACACCGCGCCGAGGTGCGCAATTCCGCTGGCCACCACGCCCAACCACCACGTCCCCAACAAGAACACGCCCGCGGCGACCCACGTCTCGGGCGCCCGATGCGTCAGTGGCCACAACAAGACGAGGCCCGCTGGCACCAGCCAAAGACGGCCCACCGCGACGCGCCCCAACGCCGCCCACGCGACCTGTCCAGAATCGACCGGCAACAAGCCGAGCAGCTCACGATCGTCGGACCGTACGAGGGCAGTATACGTGTCCAACGCTGCGGCCGCGATGAGCACCGTACCCAGCCGCAACAGCAGGGCACCGAGGCGCTCAGCGGCGTCCGGAGCGCCGACCAGTTCGTCGACGATGGGCCACAGAATCAGCGCGCCGATCGCCGTCGCGGCGCCGTACGGCAACACAATCGCCGGAGTCCCGGTTCGTTGCCATCGGCGGACCCACACCCCAACGTGCGGGTTGCGGCTCAAGCGACGTGCTCACCGCGGCAAGAGTTGGTGAATCCCCTCGTCACAGCCACACGAACCCGTTGGCCCACCAGCGAAACGTCACCGGGGAAATTGACCATCGCAAACCCGGATGTCCGGCCGCAAATCACGCCTACGTCGTGCCGAGACGGCCCCTCCACCAGCACGTCCACCACCTGACCCTCCAGGCCCCGGTACCAGCCCGAAGATTTCTCACGAAGGCGGTGCTGCAAACGTGTGAGGCGCGCGGACGCGACCTCGGCAGGCACATCGTCCTTCAGCTTGAGCGCGGGCGTGCCTGGGCGCGGGCTGTACTTGAACGAAAACGCCCCCACAAATCCGGCGTCTTCCACGAGCGTCATCGTCTGCTCAAAATCGTCGTCCGTCTCACCTGGGAAACCCACGATGATGTCGGTCGTCAGCACAAGGTCCGGACGAACCTCGCGAATTGCGGCGATCACCTTCAGGTAGTGGTCACGGGTGTAGTAGCGTTTCATCCGCTTGAGTACGCGGTCGCTGCCAGACTGAACAGGCAAGTGGAGGTGAGACGCCAGCTTTTCAAGATCGCGGTACGCCTCGACGACGTCCTCACCCATGTCACGCGGGTGGCTCGTCGTGTACCGAACTCGCGCTAGGCCGGGAACCTCTGCAACCCTGTACAGCAGCCGCGAAAAAGTGACTTCCCCTGCCCTCTTAAGGCCATAACTATTCACGTTCTGGCCGATCAGGGTGACGTCCCGTACGCCGCGCGCCACGAGTGCTCGCACCTCCGCGACGATCTCGTCAGCGGATCGACTCGCTTCGGCGCCGCGCGTTGTCGGCACGATGCAGAACGTGCAACGGTTGTCGCACCCTTTTTGAATCGTCACGTACGCTGTGACACCGGAATGAGCTGGGTCGAGGTCGGTAGCGAATGGGTAATGATCGAGGTCGAGAAAATCCGTGTCGAGCACCCGAACGCCAGCCCGCGCCTGCGCGATCAGCTTTTCCACATGGGGCACACCGTCAGGGCCAAAGGCCAAGTCCACGTCGGGGTATTTCTTGAGGAGTTCCGCTCCCCGCTCCTGCGCCACGCAGCCGGCGATTCCGATAATCACGCCGCCGCGCTCCTTTTTCATGCGGCGGTATTCACCCAACGCAGAGTGCATTTTCTCCACCGCGAGTTCGCGCACGGAACAGGTGTTGACGAGGATGAGGTCGGCCTGATCCGCGGTGGCCACAGGCGTCCACCCCTCGTTCACCAAGCGCGCGCGCATCGACCCCGTATCCACCTCGTTCATCTGGCAGCCAAAGGTGTGGAAAAACACCCGTTTTGGCGCTTCAACATCACTCGACGCGATCATTCCTCCTCCCACGGAAGCGGCACGTCCACCACCACGTCAGCAACACCGGCACGATCCGGATTGATCGGATCATCCACTTCGTCTAGGTAGCGACGAGCGAGGTCCTTGAGGTACTGCTCGACATGTCGCTTGGTCAACTCGCCCGACACGACAACTAGCAGCGACACGTCCAAACGCGGCAAGGTGCGCCAGCCGAGCAGATACTCGCCATGTTGTTTGGTGCCGGTACCCTCGCCGTCGCCCTCAAACAAAGCGAGCGCCTTCTCACAGACGAACTCCCAAACGTCGGGTTCCGAGTCCCGTTGGGTCGGTTCCGCGTACACCGGCGACGAAAGGTCGTCCTCGTTGAAGATGTAAAGGCCAACCAGCACAACTAGTCTCTATGGGCGGCGACTGTAGCACTGGCACCCGCGCGCGTCAGTGCTCCACGATTTCACAGGCCTCTTTCGCGTCGGCGAAACACGCATACGTGGCGATCTTTGCCGATTTGAGGACGGTAACCATCCGTTGGTGACCGGCGCCCACCGCGGTGATGGTGCAGTCCCCAGGGCTGAGCGATGGGACGGTCGCAGAATTGTCCCCGACCGCGTTGCCTCCGGCACAACGTACCGCAAAACGCGTCGTACCCGGCAAGTGTGAGACGAAGGTCGGTCCCGACGGGGCCGCTTCCACCACAGCCGGGACCTCAGGCTCGGCCGCGGGCTCATCCCCGGGACTCGGGTCGATGGGCATCGGCTCTACGGCGGCGACGCCTTCAACCGGGTTTTCTACCTCCTCGGCCTCGACCGCAACGGCGTCGACCGCCTCCGGGGTCACCTGCTGGCCCACCCCAAACCACAACATCGCGCCCAACCCGAGCCCGATCACCCCGACGCCGCCCATCACAAGCACGACGACAACCGCGCCGATCACCATCGGCATCAGGCTTGGGCCGCTAGGGACTGCCTCCTCGGGCTCGTCGAAGGAAGGGAACTGGCGAACGACGGTCGCGGCCTCCTCATCGTCAGCCCCAGGCCCCGGAAAGTCGGAAAAGGACAGCGGCATCGCGTCGACATTCAACGTCGGCGGGGCGCGTGACGGCGTCACCAGCGGCGGCGGATGGCCTCGTTCCCCGATCCGGTTGTTCCTGGGCACGGGAGGCGCCTCCGACACCGAGACCGGGCCAGAGGTGGGAATCTCTGACGCACCGCCCCGGGACGAGAAACTGTCCTCCGTAAACATCCGTTCTGCGAGCGACCCACCCGGGCGGCCCGCAGTCGCCATCGCGGTCAAACCGATCAACGTGGGCACGACCACTTCGGCCCAACCCTCTACGCCCTCTTCTTCCGGCAATCTCTTCGAGATCGCCCGCAGCCGTGTCACGACTTCGCTGGCTGAAGGCCGATCGGCGGCGCCAAAGGCAAGCATGTCGTACAACAGGTCGTGAACGAGATCCTCAACACCTTTGTCGGCAAATGGGCGCGCCGCCACTAGCGCTTCGAACCGCGCTTCGACATGGGCCTCTTGTTCCGTGTGTCGCAGCCGCGCTTTGCCGAATCGTTTGCCAGCCAACAACTCGAAGAACGTCGCGCCAAGCGCATACACGTCGCCAGCCGGCCCATCTGGCTCGCGAAAAAGCCTTTCCGGAGCCATAAAGTCTACCGAACCGAAGGTCACCTCTTGCGTCTTGGATTCGCGCTCGGAGAACTCGGCTCTCGCAACACCAAAGTCCAGCACCTTCACCACGCCCTCGCGGGTGAGCATGATGTTGGACGGCTTGATGTCTCGGTGTACGACCCTGAGCGGCTTGTCGGAGCCGAGAGGGGGCCGATTGTAGGCGGCATCGAGGGCCGAAGCGGCCGCGGCGCAGGTTTCGGAGCCTACGCGCACGGGAACGGGCACCCCAATCTCACTCGCTGCCCCAACGATCACCCGTAGATCAACCGCCTCAAGCAACTCCATCACGACGGCCGCGCGGCCATCGATCCGGGTCAAATCGACAACTTCGACGATATTTCGGTGCCGGAGCCGCCCCAACAACCGAGCCTCGTCACGCAGGCGACGGGCCGCCTCATCGTGCTCGGACCACTTGGCGTGCAGCAATTTAACCGCCACCATCCGGGAGAATCCGTCTGGTTGCATGAGGCGTGCTTGGTAGACGGCGCCGAATGCTCCGGACCCGATTTCCCGCAGGAAGTGGAAGCGACGGATCGGCTCCGAGGGCATCATCCTCAACCAAAGGGACGCCGCGCGCCGCCCACGTGGGGCGAGTATATAGCGCCCAGAGGTGGATGGGTGCTGTCCGTCGTCCCGTTCGCGCTGTTGGGCTGCTGGAAGACCGAGTTCGCCGTGCTCACGGCGGATTCACTCGATTTCGTACCAGCCTCAGGCGGTCCGGCTGACTGGTCGGTGAGTACGTTCGAAGCCGACCTTGAGTGTCCCGACGGCGCCCGGCCGTCGTTCGCGATCGTTCACCCGAGCGACGCTGACCCAGATGACCCGCCCATGCCCGTCGCGGTCATCTATCATTCGGGCTCGTTTGATTTCGTGTTGGCGCCAGAAGCCGGCGAACCGCTGACCGGGGCCCACTACGCCGAACCCGGGCGGCTCGATCAGACTTTCGCGGTTCGACAAGTCTTTGCAACGCTCGGCATGACGCCGGACGCCACCGGAACCGAAGTGCATGACGGCAGCTTCGTCGCCGCACTCGCCCAACGCGGTGTCGCCTCGTTGCTCGCGCCCAACTGTTGGGGCGACCTCTGGCACAACGCGAGCGGTACGGCTGGAAACGAGTTCACCGCGGACTTCTTCCGACGCAATGGCCGCACGTCCGCCGAGTGGGCCTTTCGTTTCGCTTCCGAACCCTTGTTCCGCGACGTGCTGGGCGTGACGCTCCCCATCACCCCCGACATCGATCGAATCTACATCGTAGGACTCGGCGAGGGATCCCGCGCAGTCGGCGAGGTGCTGTCGCTCGACGTCGATCGCGATGGCGACGTGGACTTGTTTCCCGCCGCTGCGCTGGTCGATTCTCCGGCAGACAACCTCCGCGTCGTGTTTGAAGACCCCGCCGAGTACGGGAACGCCATCAACGGTTTGTTGCGGATCTTCCCCGAAGGTGAGGACGCAACAGATGTGGGCGCGTTGTGGAACGCACCGATCAGCTCAGCCTTCGGGCTCGTCTACTCCGCCGATGATTCGGCCGTTCCCGTCGGGTCGAATGACGCGCTGATCGACCGGCTCGCCGGGCAAACGGGCGCCTGGGTACGACCCGTTGTCGGGTCCGGCCACGTCTGGCTCGACGGCGCAGACCACGAACTCACCGCGGAAGCTGCGGATTGGCTCGTCGCAGCGGGACGTTGACAGAGCGCGCACCTCCCGCCCGCGATACGCGCCGCGACCCCCATGGCCCCTCCGTGAACACTGGCGACGTCGTCACCGATTCCCGCCAACGGCGCTGGACGCTGGGCGCGACGCTTGGCCGTGGAACGTGGGGTACGAGCTGGCTCGTTCGGGATGATGCTGGTCGCCAGGCGGTGCTCAAAGCGCCCTTCACGACCGAGGACCTCAAGGGACAAGCCGTTCCCGAAGGGCTGCCAGGCGCCATCCGCCTCATCGCCCGCGAACATTGCGAACTCTTGGGCCGTCGCGACTGGCCATTCTTGCCCGTCCTTGAGGGCGAAATCGCGCTCCCCGACGGCGGGACCGCCGTGGTCATTCCCCGGTACCCTGACACCTTGGCGCGCCGAATCAGCACTGGCGCATCCCTCGAAGAACTGGTCGAACTCGCGTCACGGGTGGCCCACCTCTTGAAGAAAGTCGGCGCCGTACATGGAAACTTGCGGCCAACCAACGTCCTGCTCGACGATACCGGGCAACCCTTCCTGAGCGACCCGGCCACGCCCTCCCAAGCCGCCTGGGCGCGGCGCCTGGAGTCCATTCGCCAGGATTCGGGTGCCCCTTGGCCGCCCGAGACCGAAGATCAGTTGCAGTCCCAGGGGACGGATACCTGGGCGTTGTGCCGGATTCTGTTTGTGGCGACCCAAACGCCTGGTACATCGGCGGCGTCCGAGCCTCTCGACCGCCATGCCCTCGCCGACTTCAAAAACCGGGTCGTCGGCCGTTTGGGCGCTTCCGGCAGCAATCCGAGATTTCGTGGTCGTGTCGCGGACCGCCTCGGAAGCCTCGTCAATCGCGGCCTGTCCGACAACGTAGAGCCGAGCCCTCCTTATCGTTTCCATCGAATAGATGACCTGGCGCAGCGGATCGACGAGGTCGCCGCCCTGCTTTCGCCCCGTGTGGTAGACGCCGGCAAACTCATCCTTGGGTCGGAAGCGCCGAGCGGTGTGTTCCCCGGCGGCCGGCCGGTCTCGTTCTCCGTCAACATCGCTGCGAGCGCCGGAATCACGGACCACGACGACCTCACGACGGGGCTCCAACTCTTCGACCTCGACGCACCAGACACGCGCATTCCACTGGATGACGTGTCTTTCGATGCCAAGACCCATGCCACCGGCCGGTTGCGTTTCGCCTTTTCAATTCCCGGTGTTCGCCCAGGGCGCTACCGAATCCATGCGGCGTTCGGAATCAAGGACTCGGCTTCTCCTCTGACCGTTGTCGAAGGCACTTTTGAAGTACGTCCCCCGCCGGGCTGGGTGCCTCCCCCGCATGAGGATGCCGGCTCCGCGCCAATTCCGATGCTCCCGCGCCCGCCTTCGCCCCCATCAGGCGGCACGCTCGGGGGCGGTGACCTCGTTGGTTCCAACGATCCAGCAATCAGTCACCCGCGCCCGGTCACACCGCCCTCGGACGAACCACCTTCACCGACCCCGATTCCGATCGACTCCGTCCCGCCGGTGGATTTGACGCGCACACCGGTGTCCCCGCCGGTCGTTTCCCCACCCACAAACACCCCTCAGGGTGGAACACAGAACCCCGAACCTTGGTTTTCGAATCAACGGTGGGAACCCGCTCATGACCGGGACGAAGGCACCGGGTTGCCACAAATCGGCCCGCAAGACGACCTTCCGGACGAATGGAGCAACGATGATCCGAAGCCTCCGGGCCTGTTCGATCGACTCACCGATTGGTACCGTTCCGAGCCCCAAGGGGCCGCCATTGCCGCCGTCCTTGGGACCTTGGTCGTCGTGCTCGTCATTCTGACCCTTTTCCGCGCCTGTTAGTTTAGGAGGAACCCGTTGAACGTTCTCACTACCCTGGCCATCGCGACCGACATCGAAGCCGATTTGCTCGCCATAGCGGTCAGCACTGGCGTTGACCTCGCCACCCTCGACGCCTTGCTGGGGGTCGGCGTCGGCGCTTGGGCCACAAGCCGCAAGTTCACCGGCGCTGAGGGTTCTGGTTTGGTGTTGCCCGGATTGGGGCGCTCCAAGGCTCGTGACGTCCTGTTGGTGGGTACAGGTGACGGGTCGCCACGCGCCCTGCGTGCAGCGGCGGGAAAAGTCGGTCGTGAAGCAAGGGCGCTGTCGGCGGCCACGGTTGCCCTCGCGTTGTGTGCTGCGGACGACCCAGGTCGAATCGAATTGCTGGTCGAGTCACTTCGTGTCGGCAACTACCAGTGGGAGACCCACAAGCCCGAGAAGGACCGCACGCCATCGATCTCTACAGTCTTGTTGGTGGGGTCGAACAGCGGCCCTGTGGTGGACGATGCGGCACGGCGCGCCATGGACGCCACAAACGCCCAAAACGTGACCCGCGACCTTGTGAACGGGACCGCCGCGGACGTGTACCCGGAGACGTTGGCCGAAGCCGCTGGCCAACTCGCAAGCCTTCCGGGCGTCACGGTGGACGTGTGGGACGTCGCGCGACTCAAAGCGGAACGCTGTGTCGGCATCCTCGGCGTCGGTCAGGGCTCGGCGCGTCCTCCGAGACTCATTCGGATCTCTTATTCTCCGAGGAATGCCAAGGGGCACGTAGCGCTCGTAGGCAAAGGCATCACCTTCGATTCCGGTGGCCTGTCCCTCAAGCCTCCAGACGGGATGCAGACCATGCGCTGTGACATGGCCGGAGCTGCGACGGTCATCGGCGCAATTCAAGCCATTGCGAAGCGTGGCCTGCCGATTCGGGTCGATGGATGGATCGGTGCTGCCGAAAACATGACCGGCGGCAACGCGTACAAGCTCGGAGACGTACTCGCCTATTCCAATGGCGTCACTGTAGAGATTCACAACACCGACGCCGAGGGCCGATTGGTCCTCGCGGATTGCCTGATCCAGGCCTGCGGAACCCAGGGTGTCACCGACGTGGTGGACCTCGCGACGCTCACCGGCGCCGTCGTCGTGGCCGTGGGCACTGACTTCACCGGCTTGTTTACGGCAGACGACGCGTTGGCAGCGGAGTTGTCACAAGCGTCGGTCAAGGCCGGCGAGGGCATGTGGCGGTTGCCCTTGCACGCCCCCTACAACGAGAAGCTGAAGTCCGACTTCGCGCAGCTCAAGAACGTCGGCGGACGCGAAGCCGGAGCCACCACGGCGGCATTGTTCCTCCAGCATTTTGTGACGCCGAAAGTGCGCTGGGCGCATTTGGACATTGCGGGACCGGCCTTCCTCGACCGCGCGTCAGGCATGTACGCCGCGGGCGGAACCGGCCAGATGGTTCGCACCCTGGTCACCTGGCTCGAAAGCCGCGTCGCCGCGCTCAGCTAGAGCGGTGACCGAGCATCCTCTGACGCCGCTCTAGTCGTCGCCCGGTGCGGTGCGCAACTCATCACATCCATACGCCGACGGGGTGAGCCGAATCACGGTGTGCAACGGGACGGACAAATGCGGGGTCTCCGCAGCCGGTCGACCCGTGAAGTACGCGTAAAGCGCTCTCAGGACGGCTTGGTGGGCCACCACAACCACCGGTCCACGCATCCGCTCCAGGTCCACGATGGCGGGTTCAAGTCGAGCGATCACATCCTCGTACGATTCCCCCGACGGATAGCGGAAACGCAGCTTGTCCGCAGATCTTCCAGTCGCCACATGGGGCATATGCGTCTCAATCTCCTCATAAGTCATGCCGTCACAAGCACCCGCATCGATTTCGTCTAGCGACCTCAGCGCGCGGCGGGGCCAATGCGCGGGCAACGCGGCGGCTGTCTGCCGCGTCCTGAGTAGGGTGCTCGTCCACAACTCTGGCGAACAATCCACGGCCTCTGGCAACCAGCGCGCAAGCCGGTCGCCGTAGGCGAAACCCGAAGCCGTGAGCCCGGAGTCGCCCCCAATTCGACCCGCCGCATTCCATTCGGATTCGCCGTGCCGCGTCAGCCAAATCGAACGCGGCGTCACATGTAGATTCATCAGCAGAAAGACCAGGCGAGACGGCAGCCACCCGGACACCTCGTGGACTTCCACCCGCCGCCCCACGTCGGTCAACCGAACAAAGCTCCCGTCTGCGGCATCGACAGGCTCCCACGCCCGTTCGTAATGGGCAATTCGGGCCCGAAAGTCAGCGATCGCCTCAGACTCGGCCACGCCTGCATAGTCGGGAGAGCGCAACTTCGTCTGACGGATGTTGGCATCTACGAGTTCTTCGTCATTACAAACCGACTCGATAAACACGACGTCGGCAGCCGCGTCGGCACAACGCGCTCGAAGTCGATCGCGACGCCCGCGCCCAACGTTCGTCGCGTCATACACAGCCACCCGACCCGGACCCAACCACGAAAGAAGGTCTCGGAGCGCGGCCTCGGCCATGTCGCCGCGTGCCGACGCGCCGGAGGGGTTGCCCGGGTCAAAGAAGTCCGCAGACTGCCCACTTCCTAGGCGTTCCCGACGGTACGAACCCACGTTGAACACGGTCGCCTGCACGCCCATCCATTGAAGGTACTGGACGATCTTGCGCGCAATGTACGACTTCCCTCTCGCCGGTAAGCCGACCATGCACAACACCAACGGCCGATCGGGCGCCACTAGCGAACCGGCGTGCAGACGGTGGGCTGCAACGTACAGCGTTTGTGGTCACCGGCACGGACCTCGATGAGTACGGGTTCGGAGCCCTTGAACGTCGCCTCGCAAACCACACCCGGCGGCACATCCCGCACCGTGGCAGCGCCGCTGCGGACCGGCGCCCGAGCCCGGTATGGCGTCCCACCGCACACGACCTCCATCTCGTGGAAATACCGGTCTGACGGTAGTTCTACCGTCACCGGAGCTGGCTGCGGCCCTAGCGGAACAACAGCTTCCACCGCGAGGCCTGAAGGACGCACCCGTCGCTGAAGTTCATCGGTGTTGTGGTCGCCGACATCGTGGCCGGGCCCGGCGATAGCTGCCGAGACCGCGGTATTGTTCCTGTCCATCCACCATCCGACGAGGAGGACCGCGACCCACAAAGCGCCACCACCGCCCGTGAGCAAGCCCAGGCCGGCAACCGCGGCCAGAACGCCCACGCGGCCCTCCTCTTCAGGGTCCTGTTCTTCCAACGCGTGTCCCGCGAACCGGTTTGCCGCCGACCGCTTCGGCGCGGATTCGGCAGCCGCCGAAGCGACGACAGAAAGCGCCCGCCCGTGCCCGGCGTCCGGCGGCGGCGCAGGGACGGAAGGGCCTGGTTTCACACGAACCAATCCAACGTCGGCTCAACGCCCGGTGTCGCATTGTACTTGGAAAAGTCCGTGACGCCGGTGGTCCGCAGCAGGTCCTCATCAATGAAATGCTGGCCAGTAAATGTCCGTGGGTCCTGCGTAAGAATGTGCCAAGCCGCATCGGCCACGATGTCGGTCGTTCGCGACGCAGCCATCAGCGACGGACCCCCCAACATTTCGACGGCCGAGGTTGCAATCGTCGTCCGTGGCCACAGTGTGTTCACGCCGACGCGGCCCTTGAACTCTGCCGCCATCCCCAACGCACACATCGACATCCCGTATTTGCTCATGGTGTAGGCCGTATTGGGCGCAAACCATTTCGCTTCCATGCTCAGCGGCGGGGAAATGTTGAGGATGTGTGCGTGGTTCGAGCGCAACAGGTACGGCATGGCTGCTTGGGACGTGGCGTAGGTCCCGCGCACGTTCACGCCAAACATCAGGTCGAAACGTTTCATCGTCGTCTCGACCGTACCCGCAAGGAAAATCGCTGAGGCGTTGTTGACTACGATGTCGATGCCGCCAAAGGCTTCGGCTGCACGCGAGACGGCAAACGCGATGGCGTCGGGGTCCCGGATGTCCGTGGCCACGGCGATCGCCTGACCGCCGGCCGCCACCATCTCTGCAGCCGCCGTGTGAATCGTGCCGGGCAACTTTGGATGGGGCGTGTCCGTCTTCGAGACAATCACGATGTTGGCGCCGTCTGCGGCGGCGCGAAGGCCAATCGCCTTGCCAATGCCACGGCTGGCACCGGTAATGAACAACGTACGACCTTGAAGAGACATGGTGGCTCCTATTTCGATCGAACGGCGTCGATAACGTATTGCGGCAAGCGAACAATTCTCCGCTCGGCATTGTGAATGCACACCAACTGAAGGTCGCCTTTCACGGCTGGGGCCTTGCCCGCAGGCCGCCAGACTTCTTGGTGGAAGACAGCGCGAAACTCGCTTGGGAGAGTCACCGACGTCCGTATTTCCAACGTGTCGCCAAAAACCGCCCCTTCCTTGAACTCAAGTTCGATTTTGTAAACGACAAAGCCGAGTCCTTCGTTCTTGAAGAGATGCACCAGGCGGTCGCGCCCCAGCAGGTGTTCGCGCGCACGTTCGAAGTACTTCAGGTAGTTCGCGTGGTACACGAGCCCGCTAAAATCAGTGTCCTCGTAGTATACATCGACGGGAAATCGATTTTCCACGCGTCTCCTTCCGACGGCCTCGGCGCTAACGCGCCAACTCCGGAGCGAAGCCAAACGGCCTGACGAACGTCCGACACCCCTTCGAATCGGATCGGCGCGCCACGATGGCTCGACACCCGGCAATCCGGGGCGCGAGGCGACCGACGAACGCGTCGTGAAAGGCGGCATTCGTCCGTGCCAACCGTCGGCACGACAACTGCTCTTCGGCCGTCCCTGCCAAGGCAATCACATGGCCGTCACGGTCTGGTCCGGCGCCCTCCAAGGCGTGCACGCTGTCCCCATTCAAGTCGAGGTCGATCTGCTTCGACGGTTGCCTCGACTCGTCATCGTGGGCCTCGCTGCGAACGCAGTGAAAGAGGCCGCTGAACGGGTTCGATCGGCGGTTGGAAACTCCGGATGTGAGTTCCCGCGACAACGCATCGTCGTCAACCTGGCTCCTGCAGACGTGAAAAAGGAGGGCACCGCCCTCGATCTGCCCGTCGCGCTCGGAATTCTCGCGTCCGCCGGAGACGTTCCGGCGGAGTCTCTTGACTCCGTGCTGGCCGTGGGGGAGTTGGCCTTGTCTGGCGACCTTCGTCCGGTGCGCGGCGCCCTTTCCCTCGCGTCGTTGGCCCGCAGTCTAGACCGCACACTCCTGCTTCCACGGGCTTCCGCATGGCAAGCCGGCATCGTGCCAGGCGCGCGGGTGGTCGGGGTGGACACGCTCACAGAGGCCATCGCGTATCTACGGGGTGAGTTCGTCCCCGAGGCCATACCCGCGCCGCGCGACCCGACGCGCGACCACGGCCCCGACCTTTCCGACGTGCGCGGTCAGGCCGTGGCGCGACGGGCGCTCGAGATCGCCGCGGCCGGCGCCCATCACCTGCTCCTTGTCGGACCACCGGGCTGCGGCAAGTCGATGCTCGCCCAACGGCTGCCGACCATCCTGCCTCAAGCGAGTTTCGAGGAGGCGCTCGATACCAGTCGAATCCACTCCGCCGCTGGGTTGTTGGACGGCGGCCTTGGCCTGCTCAGCCGACGACCGTTTCGTGCGCCCCACCACACCGTGTCCGTCGCCGGCATGGTCGGGGATCGGTCCCTCCGTCCTGGCGAGGTCAGCCTCGCGCACCACGGTGTGCTCTTCCTCGACGAGGCCGCCGAGTTTCCACGGGCCGTACTCGAAGTGCTTCGCCAGCCGCTCGAGGACGGCGTTGTGAGGATCTCGCGAGCCGCAGGCACCGTGGAGTACCCGGCACGGTTGACGCTCGTGCTCGCGACCAACCCCTGTCCGTGCGGGCACCGAGGCAGTGGGCGACCCTGCAGTTGCACAGATTCCGACGTCGCTCGGTACACCCGCCGGTTGTCCGGTCCGGTACTCGATCGCGTAGACCTTCGCGTCGAACTGCGCCCTCTCACCAGCCGCGAGTTGGTCAGCGGCCCGCCGGGAGAGTCCAGCGCGGACGTGCGCGCCCGTGTCGTTTGCGCCCGCGAACGCCAAGCCGCGCGGGGTCAACTGCAACCCAACGCTCATCTCGACGCCGCGGGCATTCGCACAGTGGCCCCCTTGTCCGACGTCGCGCGCAACCTTCTCGAAGAGGGTGCCGACCGCTTCCAGTTGTCGGGTCGTGCCACCACGCGCTTGCTCAAGGTTGCCCGCACCGTGGCGGACCTCGCAGAACGGGCAGACATTTCCGAAAGCGACGTCGCCGAAGCGCTGGCCCTTCGTGTGGCGGAGGCCGCATGATCGCCGCCCTCGTTTTCGTCGTCATCGTCGATCAGATGGACGGCGACATCGCTTCCGTCGAGGTCGACGGCCGATCGACCGCCTTCGTTTCCCTCGACCTTTTGCCGCCGGACGTTCGCGAAGGGGACCAACTGGTTTTCCGCATCGACCGCCGGCCCACACCTACCGCGGCGCTCAAGCCACGGAAGACCGGGCAAGATGCCCGCGTTTGTCTGACAAAGCACAACACTGGAGTTGTTCCATGACCATCGACCACCGGGCGGAAGCCCTCTCCACCACCCTCGACGCCATTTCGAAGCGCTTCGGCCAAGGCGCGCTGATGCGACTGGGCCAACGCCCTATTTCTGAGGTACCCATCGTGTCGACGGGCTCGTCCCGCCTGGATGCGGCGATCGGAATCGGCGGCTACCCTCGCGGGCGCGTCATCGAGGTCTTCGGCCCAGAATCCAGCGGAAAGACCACGCTCGCCCTGCACGCGATTGCGGAGATTCAGCGAAAGGGTGGCACGGCAGCCATGATCGACGCCGAACACGCGTTGGACGTCAACTACGCGCGCGCCTTGGGCGTGGACTGCGACGCATTGCTCGTCAGCCAGCCCGATTCCGGCGAGCAGGCGTTGGACATCACGGAGGCCCTTGTGCGCTCCGGGGCGGTCGACATCATCGTGATCGACTCCGTGGCCGCCCTCACCCCTCAAGCAGAAATCGAAGGCGACATGGGTGATTCGCATATGGGCTTACAAGCGCGCCTCATGTCGCAGGCGCTCCGCAAGATCACCGCCATCACCGCCCGAAGCGGGACAATCGTGTTGTTTATCAACCAGATTCGTCAGAAGATCGGTGTGACCTTTGGCAACGGCGAGACGACGACCGGCGGCAACGCGTTGAAGTTCTACGCCAGCATCCGGCTCGACATCCGGCGAATCGGCGCCTTGAAGAAGGGCGAAGAAGCCATCGGGTCGAAGACGCGCATCAAGGTTGTGAAGAACAAACTGGCGCCCCCGTTCCGCGAAGCCGAAGTCGAAATCGTGTGGGGCCGCGGAATCTGCAATGCAGGCGAACTCATCGACAGCGCCGAAGAAGCCGGCGTGTTGACGAAGAACGGCTCGTGGTTCATCCTGGGCGAGGACCGCCTCGGGAACGGCCGCGAAGCTTTGCGCGAGGCCATCCGCGCCGACATCCACTTGGCCGAGCGCATCCGCGCGAAGCTGCCTGGAGCTGTCGCGCTCGCCAAGTAGCGACAAGACCCGCCACGTCGCCCCCTCAACGGGGTAAACGCCGCTTAGGGGGCGACGTGCCGCAGGTCGTAGTCTCAGTCCTATGCGCACTTGCAGTCGCGGCCGCGGGCCTGTTCGTTTCCTCCTGGATCGCGAACCTCGTCGACCGAAGCACCGCCAGAATCCAAATGGATCCGATCGTGCGGCGCCTGCTCGTCATGGGCGTCCGACCCCTGGTGTGGTGCATCGCCATCATCATGGCGCTGCCCTTCATCGGGATCGGGCCGGAGTCCATTCTTACAGTGCTTGCCGGCGCAAGCCTGTCCGTGGGCTTGGCGCTCCGCGACCACCTCTCCAACGTCGCATCGGGGGCAATCCTGTTGACGCTTCGCCCCTACGGCATCGGTGACCTCGTCACCGTGGGCACCAGCGAGGGGCGCGTCGAGGGCATCGGCCTGTTCGAGACGGTGCTTCGTCGACTGGACGGTGCCGAGGTCACTCTGCGCAACGACCTCGTGCTGCTGGCGCCCATCGTCAACCACACACGGACAGGAAAACGGCGCTTTGAGATCGACGTCCACATCGGCTGGGCGTCCGAACTCGACGCTGCGACGCTGCGCGCCCGCGAGGCCGTGGCGGCTGTGGCCGAAGTCCTGAAGGAACCGGCACCGACGGTGCTGTTGGAGGCCCTACCAAACACAGGACCCGTGTTGCGGGTGAGAGCCTGGTGCCCTCCGGAATCCTATGTGGCCACCCGAGGCGCTGCTGCGTTGGCTGCGGCCCGCGCGGTGCAGACGCTACCGCCACCAACGGCTTGATGTCCAAAGAAACGCCACCACCCACCTCCCGAATTCCGGGCTTTTATCGCCTTCGTCCCGACGAACGGCTGGACGCGTTGCAGCGAACCGGGCAACTGACCGACGCCGTGATGGCCGCGTGGAAAGGCAGCGGGTTGTCGCTGGACGCGGCCGACGGCATGGTCGAAAACGTCATCGGCACCTTTGCGCTGCCCAACGCCGCAGCGGTCAACTTCCTCATCAACGGCGTCGAACGTGTCGTACCGATGGTGGTTGAGGAGCCGTCAGTGGTCGCGGCCGTCAGCAATATGGCGCAACTGACCCGTGCCGCAGGTGGTTTCCTCGTCGACAGCGACCCGGGTCGGATGATCGGCCAGATCCAATTGGCAGATGTTCGGAACGTACCGGCGACGCTCGCCGCCCTTCGCGCGGCCATTCCAAGACTCACCGAAATCGCGCAAGCCGTGCATCCGCGTCTTGTCGAGCGGGGGGGCGGAATCCGGAGCATCGACCTTCGGCACGTTCGATACGAAGAGGCCGGAGAGCCTGTCGAAGACATGGTTGTGCTCCACTTCGTTCTCGACTGCGTGGACGCCATGGGCGCCAACCTCGTCAACACCGTCGCGGAGCGACTCGCGCCGTACGTCGAGGAGGCCACCGGTGAACCGATCGGGCTGAGAATCCTGTCCAACCTCGCGGATCAGCGCCTGAGCCGCGCTCGGGTCGTGTTGCGGCCCGAACACCTCGGAACTCGGGACATGGACGGCGCCGAAGTTGCTCGACGCATCGCCGCGGCCTGGCGGTTCGCCTGGGCCGACCCCTACCGCGCCGCCACCCACAACAAAGGCGTCATGAACGGCATCGATGCAGTCGCCATTGCAACCGGGAACGATTGGCGGGCCATCGAAGCGGGCGCGCACGCCTACGCGGCGCGTGACGGCCACTACCGCCCACTGACGCGCTGGCGCACCGACAACTCCGGCGCCCTGACCGGGTCGATCGAGGTGCCCCTCCAACTCGGGACTGTGGGCTCCCCCGTGCGTGTCCATCCGACCGTCAGGAGCAACCTCGAGCTCATGGGCGTCACGACTTCGGCCGAGTTGTCGGGCATTAGCGCCGCCGTCGGGCTCGCCCAGAACCTCGGCGCGCTTCGGGCGCTTGCGAGCGAGGGAATCCAGCAGGGCCATATGCGAATGCACGCCCGCACCGTCGCTGCCGGCGTGGGCGCTACGCCCGACGAAAGGCCGTTCGTCGTCGATGCGTTGGTGTTGCGGGGCGATTTCTCCGTCGAGGCCGCAACGGCCGTCCTCCTGACCCTGCGGCGGCCGTGACCGGCGTCGGACGCGGGAAACTGATTCTCGTCGGCGAACACGCCGTCGTCTACGGCCATCCGGCCTTGGCGCTTGGGGTCGATCGCAAAACGACAGTGACGTTGAGCCCCTCCGAGGGGCTGACCGCTATTCAAGGCGCAACTGACGCTCGGCTGCTCGACGCCCTTCGGCGCGCACTCCCAGCGTTGGGCTTCGACGTCCGCGTGGAGTCTGACCTGCCCATCGGCCGCGGAATGGGTTCGTCCGCAGCGCTCGCGGTTGCGCTGGTGCGCGCACGCGGCGGCAGCCTACCGCCCGAAGAATTGTACCGAGCCGCGCTGGAAATCGAGTGTGTCTTTCATGGAAACCCGTCCGGCCTCGACGTTTGGATGGCCATCCACGGCGGCGTCGTCCGGTTCCGCCGTGGCCCGCCTCGGGAAGTGACCCCTCTCCCACCGCCTTCGTGGCAGCTCGTCGTCATCGACAGCGCAGACAGCGGCGACACGCGCTCCCTTGTCGCGAGCGTCGCCGCCCAACGACCCGACGTCGATCCCATTCTGGCCGACATCGGCGCGCTCGTGGTCGCCGCCGAAAAGGCCCTGCACCAGCCCGATCAGCTGGGCCCCTTGCTCACCGAAAACCACCGTCTACTAGCCCGGATCGGGGTTTCGTCGCCGCGATTGGACAGTATCGTGAGCTTGGCCTTGGAGGCCGGTGCGCTCGGCGCCAAACTGTCGGGCGCGGGTGGCGGAGGCGTTGTGATTGCGCTCACGGACGCGGCCGGCGACGAGATCCTGGCAGCGGCGACGGCGGCGGGATTGAGCGCGTTCGTGGTCCGTCCCGAGCTCACATGAGCGAGTTTCACGCCGTCGCTCATCCCAACATCGCCGTCATTAAATACTGGGGAAAGCGGGACATTCCGCGCAACCTTCCCGCAGTTTCGAGCGTATCGCTCACGCTCAGTCCCTTCTTAACCGAGACGACGCTGACCTGGGGCAGCCGCGCCGACCGGTTTCAGCTCGACGGAGCGCCCGCCCTTCCCGGCGAAGCGCAAAAGGTATTCCAACTGCTCGACCGGATGGCACCCGGCCGCCCATCGGTTGAGATCGACAGCCACAACTCGTTTCCTACTGGCTCGGGCTTGGCGTCGAGCGCCTCAGGCTTCGCAGCGCTGGTGGCTGTTTTCGCGCGGGCCGCCGGGCTCGACCCAGACCCCATCTCGTTGTCCCGCTGGGCACGTCAAGGGTCTGGGTCTGCCTGCCGCAGTTTCTGGGGCGGATGGGTCGCGTGGCAGAAGGGCACCGACCCGGCGGGCGCAGACAGCCACGGCATGCCGCTGGATCCTGGCCCGTGGGACGTCGTCATGGTTGTGGGCGTCGTCTCCACAAAACGCAAAGCCGTCGGCTCCACCGAAGCGATGGAACGGGCTCGACGTACAAGTCCAGCGTGGCCGGCGTGGCTGGACACCAGCGAACCGCTCGTCCAGGCCGGGATCGCCGCCATTCGGGCGCGCGATTTGCCCACGCTCGGTGAGTTGATGGAGCGAAGCACCCTGCTCATGCACGCCACCGCGTGGACCTCCGTCCCGCCGGTGGTCTATTGGCAGCCCAATACACTTGCTGCTTGGCTCGCGGTCGCTGGGTTGCGAGCAGAGGGCATCGCGGCCTGGGCAACGATGGATGCGGGGCCCCAAGTCAAGGTCCTTTGCGCTCGTTCAGACGTCCTACGTGTCATCGACGCGCTCACGCCTGTTGTAGAACGCGTGGTGCTCTGCGAACCCGGACCGGCACCCAGTGTCCGATGATGCCGAAGTGTACTCAACGGTAGACGTGCCCGGAAAGGTCGTGCTCGTCGGAGAGTACGCGGTGTTGGACGGGGGCACGGCGGTCGTCGCTGCCGTCAACATTGGGGTTTCCTGTATTGTCACGCCCGCGAACACCCGCCGCCACCACACGCCTGGCGACGACCGATTCGCTGCTGCCGCGCTCGACGCCGTGAATGCGCCTGCGGGTATCTACACGTTCTCGGATTTCAACGCGCCTAAGCTCCAAGGGAAAGCGGGTCTCGGGGCCTCCGCCGCCACCGTCGTCGCCGCCTTGATCGCTGCCGGCGTGGCCAAACCATGGCCCCTAGCGGCTCAGATCCATCGTCGTGTACAAGGTTCTGGCTCGGGCATCGACGTCGCCGCGAGCTGTTTCGGCGGTGTGCTGTCGTTCAACGGAACCGACGTCCGGGCCCTCCAACCCGTAGCGCCGGTGATCGTGTGGTCAGGATCTTCTGCGTCAACCGGTCCGAGGGTGGCGCAATTCCTGGCCTGGAAGGATCGACGCAGGTTCCTTGCACAAATGGCTGGAGCCGTCGCTGTTTTTGATGCGGACCCGGTTTCAAGTCTGTGTGCCGCCCGAGCCGCGTTGGCCGAAATGGCACGCGATTCCGGCGTCGATTGGGCGACCCCCGCTCACGACCAAATCGCTGCAGAAGCTGCCGCTTGTGGGGGCGCCGCGAAACCGTCGGGCGCAGGTGGCGGCGACATCGCTGTGGCCTTGTTCCCAGACGCGGATCGAGAAGCGCATTTCCGCAGGCGGATGCAGGCTCTCGGGTTTCCGGTGTTGAATGCAACGCTCAGCGGAGCGCCCACGCAGCGATGGGAACCCGGCTAGGACAGCCCATGCCCGACCACGCCGAACGAAAGGCGGAACATCTCGACCTGTGCGCCACCGACGCCGTCGCGTTCCGCGAGACCACAACCCTCTTCGATGAAATCGGACTCGTTCACGACGCGCTCCCAGAACTCGCCGTGAGCGGAATCGACACGTCGACGGTGCTCGTGGGCCGGTCGCTCAAGGCCCCACTCGTCATCGCCGCCATGACAGGCGGTGTTCAGCGCGCCGATTCGGTGAACCGTGACCTCGCTGCGATCGCCGAGAGCTTGGGCCTTGCCTTCGGTTTTGGCTCCATGCGCCCGCTGCTCGAACACGGAATCACCGCCGGGTACCTCGTTCGGGACGTCGCCCCAACGGCATTGTTGCTCGGGAATCTCGGCGTCGTTCAGGCGGGTGCAGCGTCGATCGGGCAACTCGTCGACCTCGTCGGCCGCACCGGCGTCAACGCCTTGTGCATCCACCTCAATCCGGCGATGGAACTGATTCAGGCCGGTGGCGACGACGACTTTCGCGGCGGGCTCGACACCCTCGCCGCAGTGTCCGAAGCCCTCCCCGTCCCTGTGATCGTGAAAGAGACCGGCTGCGGAATCTCCCGGTCCGTGGCGTCCCGAATCGCCGGAATCGGCGTCCGCACCGTGGACATCTCCGGCGCCGGGGGAACGTCGTGGGTCGGCGTAGAAACGCTGCGTGCCCGCGCACGCACCCGCGAGCTCGGCGAACGTTTCTGGGACTGGGGAATCCCAACTGCTGCGTCCTTGTGCCGCTTGTCGGGGCTGCCGCTCGATGTCGTGGCGACCGGAGGCGTCCGACACGGCTTGGACGCGGCGAAGGCCATCGCTCTGGGCGCCACAGCCGCTGGCATCGCTCGCCCGTTCTTGCAGGCGCACACACGTGGCGGACACGCCGAAGCCAACTCGCTCGCCTTGCAGATCGTGGACGAAATCCGGACCGTCCTCCTGCTCACGGGGTGTCGCAACCTCAACGCGCTTCGTGCCGCCGCCGTGCACGTCGGGCCCACCCTGCAACGTTGGGTAGTCGCAGGCTCACCTTTGGCTGACCGACTGGACGCCTTCCGCCGGGGAACGTCGGGCTAAGGGGCGCGCCGAGGACCGCATGAAACGAATCGCGCTGATCGCTGGGGATGGCATTGGCCAAGAAGTCGTGCCACAAGGGGTTCGAGTCCTACAACATTTCGACGCGATCCACGGACTGGGCCTCGACTTCACCCCGTTGGACCTTGGCGCAGACCGGTACCTGCGAGACGGCACCACGATGCCTGCCGAGACGATGCAACAGCTTCGTGACAGCTACGACGCTGTCCTACTCGGTGCCCTCGGAGACCCGCGCGTGCCGTCGAATGTGCACGCCAAGGACATCCTACTTGGCATGCGGTTCCAACTCGACCTGTACATCAACCTCAGGCCGATCAAACTGCTCCACAGCCGCTACGGCGTGCTTACGAACTCCGGCCCCGATGCCATCGACATGGTCGTGTTCCGCGAGAACACCGAGGGGCTGTACACCGGCATCGGTGGGCAATTCAAGCGGGACACGCCCGACGAAGTGGCGATCGAAGCGGAGATGAACACCCGCAAAGGCGTCGAACGAATCATTCGAGCGGCATTCGCCTACGCCGCGTTGCACGGGCGGCCCAGCGTGTGCATGGCCGACAAAGCCAATGCCATGCGTCACGGGCACGACCTGTGGCAGCGGGTGTTCAAACTCGTCGCCAGCGAATACCCGGCGATTCGGGCCTTCCACCTGTACGTAGACGTGCTGGCGATGGAAATGGTGCGGGCGCCCGAGCGGTTCTCCGTCATCGTCACCAACAACCTGTTCGGCGACATCATCACGGATCTGGGCGCCGCCATCTCAGGCGGAATCGGCCTCGCTGCGAGCGGCAACATCCACCCGGGCAGAGTCAGCGTGTTCGAACCGGTGCACGGATCCGCGCCCGACATTGCTGGCCTTGGGGTCGCCAATCCTCTGGCTACGATCTTGAGTTGTGGCATGATGCTCACGCACCTCGGCTGGCCCGGCCTCGAGAACGACGTCGTCAACGCCGTGCGCGGCTGCCTCGACGACCAACAAACCACCCGCGAATTAGGCGGCACGTTGACGACACGTGAAGTCACGGACGCCGTGCTCGCGCGCTTGCCCGGTTAGCCCTGAGCCCCCAAACCAGGAAAGCCCATGCTCGACATCCGAACACGCGACATCGTCATCCTCTCCGGCGTGCGCACCGCATTTGGTACGTTGAGCGGCGCCCTCAAAGAGCTCTCTGCTACCGACCTCGCGGTCCCCACTGCCAAAGCTGCGATGGCCAAAGCCGGTGTCTCGCCCGACGACATCGATCACGTGGTGTACGGCAACGTGTTGCAGACCGATTTCGACGCAATCTACTTGGCGCGCCATGTGGGCCTCAAAGCCGGTGTGCCCGTGCACGTCCCAGCGCTCACGCTCAATCGCTTGTGTGGTTCGGGCTTTCAGGCCGTGGTGACCGGCGCCGAGCAGATCCTGACCGGGCAAGCCAACGCGGTGCTGGTCGGTGGCTCCGAAAGCATGAGTCGTGCGCCCCACGTTGTGGTCGGGCTTCGCGAACCCGCCCGTTTCGGCAAAGCCCCACCGCTGAAGGATCTGCTGTGGGAATGCTTGACCGATTCGTACACGGGCTTGCCTATGGCGATGACGGCAGAAAACCTGGCGGTGAAACACGACATTTCACGAGCAGACACCGACACTTACGCGTTGCTCTCGCAACAACGGTGGACAGCGGCCCAAGCGGCAGGTCGTTTCGCCGAAGAAATCGTCCCACTCGAACTTCCGAGCCGGAAGGGACCCATCACGTTCGCTACCGACGAGCACCCGCGCGCCACCACGCTCGAAACGTTGGGTTTGCTCAAGCCTGTGTTCAAGAAAGACGGCGTGATCACAGCGGGCAATGCGTCCGGCATTTGTGACGGCGCAGCGAGCCTCGTCATCGCAGACGGGGCCTGGGCCGCCGAGCGTGGCCTCAAGCCGCTTGCGCGCCTCGTGAGCTGGGGTGTCGCCGGCTGCGACCCCACGATCATGGGCATCGGTCCGGTGCCCGCCTCACGCAAGGCGCTCGCGATCGCGGGTCTGGGCGTGGCCGACATGTCGTTGGTGGAGGTCAATGAGGCGTTCTCGCCCCAATACATCGCCGTCGAACGTTCACTGGAATTGAATCGCGATGTCACCAACGTAAACGGCGGCGCCATCGCCCTCGGCCACCCGCTTGGCGCCTCAGGCGCGCGCATCACAGCGACGTTGGTCCACGAGTTGCGCCGTCGCGGAGGGCGGTACGGACTGGGTTCGGCGTGCATCGGCGGCGGACAAGGAATCGCCATCATCCTTGAGGCCCTGTGAATTCAAAGGAGGCCACAATGCTGGAATCCGACGTCATCCACGACTGGAATCTGACGGACGCGGCGCCCTACCCGCGCGTCGACGTGCACGATGAAACGCTTCGCGACGGAATCCAATCCCCGTCCGTGCAGGATCCGACGCCTGACGAAAAGGCCGCCGTCGTTCGGAGCCTCGCGCAGCTCGGTGTCACCACGGTCAACGTGGGTTTGCCGGGCGCTGGCCCGCGTGCCGTGGAAGACAGCGAACGACTGGTTCGTATGGTCCGAGACGAGGCTCTCGCCATCGGTGTCGGCTGTGCAGCGCGCACCCACGCCAACGACATCCGACCCATCGTGGACATCACCCAACGAACAGGCGTTCCCGTCGAGGTCATGACCTTTCTGGGGTCGTCTCCCATTCGCATGTACGCGGAAGGTTGGGATGATGCCAAGCTGGAGGCCCTGACGCGCGACGCCATTCGCCTCGGCGTTGCCGGTGGTTGCCCCGTGTCCTTTGTGACCGAAGACACCATTCGGGCCCGCCCCGCGACGCTGGAACGGCTGTTCAACGCCGCCGTGGAGGAGGGCGCAACCCGGCTCGTTCTGTGCGACACCGTGGGTCACGCTACGCCCGAAGGAACTACCGCGCTCGTGCGCTGGACCGATTCGCTGTTGCGACGTCTCGGCGTGCGGGACCGCGTACAGATCGACTGGCATGGGCACCAGGACCGGGGACTTTCGCTCATCAACGCGTTGCAGGCGGGACGCGCAGGGGCGAACCGTTTGCATGGGACCGTGCTTGGCGTGGGCGAGCGCGTCGGCAACACCGCCCTAGATCAGTTGCTGGTCAATCTACGTTTGTTGGGCGTGTGGGACGCGGATCTGGTCACCCTCGGTGACCTCGTAGACCTCGTATCCGCCGCCACCCATGTGCCGATTCCCGTCACCTACCCGGTGTTTGGTACCGATGCGTTTCGTACCGGAACGGGCGTTCACGCAGCGGCCGTGATCAAGGCAGAACAGCGAGGCCAGAGCTGGCTCGCCGACCGGATCTACTCCGGCGTCCCGGCGGGTTGGTTTGGCCGCAAACAGGTGATCGAGATCGGTCACCAGAGCGGCTTGTCCAACGTCCGCTATTGGATGGCGCGACGGGGCCTTGCCGTAGACGACCGCCTCGCTCAGGCCATTTTCGACCACGCCAAGGCGCACAACCGGCTGCTGACCGACGCAGAAGTCATGGACGTGGTTCGCCAGGCCGGCTGACCGCCGCTGCGAGTGTGGCCCACACAGCCTCCGGGAAATTCTCCACGTCCACGGTCACATCTCGCCAGTTCACCTCATGCCGACGGTGTAGAGGGAGCCGCACCGCGTCTTTCGCCGTCGTCACCAAGGGCAGGCCGTCGGCCCAGGTAATCAGCCCGTCCAAGCTGGCGTCTGAAATCCCTTGGTGGTCCCTGAGCGCGCGAAAACGAGCGATGGCCAGGTCGCCAAACTGAGCAATGTCGGCCGAGCGCCCAAGGCCGGCAAATGCGGCCACGGAACCCGACGGCGGCTCAGCAACCCACGGTCCAGGCCTCGCGGTCGCGACGACAGCCCCCGCCGGCGCAGGAAACAGGGCCGACACATGGGTCCACACAACGACCTGTCCTGGACGTGCATTGGGGCGACGTTCCCCTGCCGGAAGCGGGCCCCGCGCGGTTGGGAATCGTGCGTCCACGATCTCGATGTCGACGAGGCTTCGAACGGGATGGGAACCCAATCCGTCGTCGAGAACGATGACGGTGGCGCCATTTGCGAGCAGCCGCTCCACGGTCGCACGTCGGTCCGGTCCCGCCGCAACACGATGGCCATCCGCCGCGAACAGGGCGCCTTCGTCCCCGAGGTCGGCCGCACGTGGTGACTGCGTGTCATCCCGAACGTCGGACCCGGGGTCGACCCGACGGTACCCACGCACCGAAACCCCCACGTCGAAGCCTCGGCGCCGCAACTCCTCGGCCAACCAGCGCGCAAACGACGTTCTGCCTGGACCGCGCGCGTTGGCGCTCCCGACCGCAAGTACCGGTACCGTCGCGGACCAGAACGGAGCGCGCCGAAACCCAGCAAGCAGGCGCAGGACCGGGGCCAACGGAGCGGCCCACGGACGCGGTGTGCGCTCCGCAATGGGCCCGCCCAGACGTGCCAACACAGCCTGTAGCGTGACGTCCACACCATCCGTCAGGCGCACCGGTGGGGGCAAGGGTCCTGCAAGCGCTGTTCGAAGACCACCGGGGTCGACACGGACGGCGCTTCGGAGCTGCACCTCGTTTCGTCCGCCAAAGGGCCCGGCAATCACTGGCGTGCCCGCTCGAATGGCCTCCGCAGGCGAATGAGCCCCCGGCGATGCGGCAAAACTGCCACCGATCACCGCCACACGTGCGCCATTCAAGATCCCTGCGAGGTCGCCGAACGTGTCCACGAGCAGGACGTCCGCTTCCACCGGCACCACCGACCCCAACAACGCGCTTCGCCGCACGCATTGCAGACCCCGAGCGCACACCACAGCCTCGACTTCCGGCACGCGAGCTAAATCCCGAGGTGCCAATACAACAAGGCCTGTTGTTGCGTCGAGAATCCTCGCTTCGTCGCCCTCCCGCGTGCTCACGCCGACCACATAGGGGCGGCCGAAGTTCAGCGGGTTCACCGGCGCCGGCCCGGCCAGTTTCCCGTCGCCAGCCAACAGAACCGGCCCGAACTGGCCGAAGAAAGCCGCTTCGTGCGCATCTCGAGCGAGCACCAAATCAACACGTGCAAGGGCAGCCCACCATCGCCCGAATCGGCGACTTCGAGGACCAACCCTGCCAGACACCCGAATCACTGGGACGCCCGCCGCACGCAAGGTCCGCGACAACACGGGCGGCGACACGGATTCCGCCAGAAGGAGCGCGCGCGGCCGCAGTTCCGACAGCAGGGGTGCGAGCGTCCATAGGAGGTCCAACGGACGGATTCCGACCGACAACGCCGGCACCGTGCGAACGAGCCTCGTCGCGGCCTCAAGCCCCGTGTCCGTGTCTGTCGTCAACAGTACCGGGGGCGGCAGTCGTGCCACCAAGGACGCGACGGCCGCGACCTCGCCCACACTCGACGCGTGGACCCAAACAGATCCCGGCTGCACAGGCGGAACAACGAGCCCAACCCGCTCACGCCAATGCAACAACCAACGCGCAATCACCGAGCCTGCCACAGCCGGGCGTACAAACCGCCGAGAGCCAACAACCTGTCATGGGCCCCGCTTTCCACGAGTCGACCTCCCTCAAGGACCCAGATTTCGTCGGCGTCCCTGGCCCAACCGAGGTCATGAGTCACCGCAATGACGGTGCAATTCGCCACGGAGCCGACGACCGCGCGCCATTCCATCGCTGTCATCGCGTCGAATGCCTGCGTAGCCTCGTCGACGAGCAACAGCGCAGGGTTTCCGACCAGTGCCCGCGCCAGTGCCAACCGTTGACGTTCACCACCGGAGAGGCGTTGTGCGCCTTCACCGACACGGTCGTGCAGCAAAAGCGCACAGCCGCCTACGCGATCGAGTGCCACTCGCACGGCAAGCTCATCGACGTTGACGCGACCCAGCGCAACGTTTTCGTACACGGTCCGGTCGAGCACACGCTCATGTTGGCGTACAAACGCGACCGCAGCGGACCGTCCCGCGAAGTCGCCTAACGGAATCCCAGCAATACGAACCTGCCCGCTCGCCGCGGTGATTTCCCCCGCCAACAACCCCAGAAGCGTGCTCTTGCCTGCGCCTACACGACCTACGACGGCCACACGTGCGCCCGGTCGGGCCTCCACCGTGACGGAATCAAGAATCAGGGCCGAACCCAAATTAACGATGGCGCGCTCGACGGAGACGCCCAAGGGTCCAGGTGGCAACTGCGCCATTCCCGTTGTTTGCGGCGGCAATTCCGCAATCGCCTCATCAATACGGCGCAGCGCTGCCAACCCACGCTGCATCATGCCCCAACCCTCGCCCAACGCCGACAGGGGACGCAAAGCAAGGGCACCCGCAGTGACCACGCCGGCCAACGCACCCATGTCGATCGGGTTTCCCCGGCTCGCGCCGTACAATCCCGCCGCCAACAACGCCCCGACCGCGACAAAACGACCTGCGGTTGCGGGACCCAAACGCGCCAAGTCCACAGAAAGGCGGGCCGCAGCATCGGACTTTACGGCACGAGCAAGACGCACAGACTCCGCCTCCGTCATTCCAAATGCAGCCAACATCGGGGCCGCCGCCAAGACGTCGGCGAACTCTGCCGCGAGGTCGGCCCGCACGACGGCGGCCCTGTCCGCTGCGACCCGAATGCGTCGAGAAGCCAGGATCGCGGCCAGCAACACCAGGGGCGCTACGGTCACGAACAACCATGTCCAACCCACCGATAACGCCGACGCCGAGCCGAGTAGAAGGAGCAAAGCCACGGGATTGCGTAGCAGCGTCGTGAGGCCGGAGACCGCGACCGCGACGTCGTCTGCGTCCGCCAGAAGCCGGTTGATCCGTTTCCCGAGCGGTCCGAAGCCGCCCCCTGCGCGTAAAGATGCGGAGACCAGCTCTAGGCGCAGATCCGCGCTCACGGCCAGCGCGATGCCCCTGGTGATCCGGGTCCGCACGATCGTTACGAGCGAATCGGCAACGATCAGCGCACCAAGAGCCACCAGCGACCCGCTCGACCCTCCCATTTGCGCACTAAGGTCACGGACCGAGAGCGCTACGCCCAGCGCCGTCGCCGCTGGCGCAACCGCTTGCAGCAGCAGCAGAATCGCGCCGGCTGCCGCATGCCGCCGATGGCGACCCACAAGCGCCAGAAGGCGTTTCACGGCGAACGCTCAAACAGATCCCACCGACCGACAAGTCGTCCCGTTGCAGGTTGCACCCCGCGTAGGACGTGCCGCGCGCCTACGGAAACGCAACTCGGAGGACCGCCGGTTGCGGGACGAACGAACCAAGGCGATGGCGAGCGTGGGGACGACAAGTCGTTCTGGCCGTGCCGGCCGCAACCCGGCGCGACCCCGGAATCGACCCCAAGAAACCACTGAAGCCAAGCAGCTTCCTGGTAGCGCTCCGTGTCGACCCGAATCGCCCGCGCTTCAGAATCGTGCGCCAACGCGCCTTCCGGTAGAAGCCACGGGCGCGCGGCCTCTGCAAGCACCTTACCCTGCCGAAACTGGTCTGCCGGGTCGGCAGGCAAGGGCACCAAGGGCGTGAACACGTGCCAGACGGCCGCGAACGTCACCAGGCCCGATAGCCCCATCCACATCCACAACAATCGGAGGCGGGCCCCCGTCCACGTGCTCGTCACCAGACCCACGCCTAGCCACGCCGACGCAGGCCAGTGCGCTTCCGGCGGTGCTCCCAACGACGCCGCGAGAAAAAAAGCGAACAAGGGAACCGAAGTCCACCAACCCAGCCGACGAACGGGGTCTTCGCCCGGGCCCTGCGCAGCGACGACGAGGGCCGCGAGCACACCTAAGGGCGTTGCCACGGAGAGTTGATCCAGGCCCATCCACAGGGGGCCCCACCAAGAACGCCCCTCTTTCCATAGGCCCTCCGAAGCCTGAAAGGCGACCGTGACGAAGCCATGATCGGCCAACCAACACAGGTGAGGCGCGAGCGCCAAACTGCAAACCGCGGATGCCCTCGCAAGGTCCAACGGCCGGGGCCGAAGGGCGAGCGCGACGAGGGGAAGGAGCACGATTCCGTCGTGTCGCGCCAATGTGGCCGCCGCCGTGAACAGCCCCAACAGGACCCATCGGCCTCGCAATGCGGCCGCGAGCCCCGCAGCCCACGCCGCGATCCGCAGCGCGTCTGGCACCGCCAGCAACGTCAGCCCAAACAACACGGGCAACAGGCTCCACAATCCGAGCAAACGCTTACCCTCTGGCGCGCAGCGACTCAGGTCCGCCAGGGCAACGGCGCAAGCCACCAAGCCGACCGCACGAAGCGCCAATGGCGTCGCACCCAACAGCCACGTGCCCACGCGGATCGCGGCGACCACACCCGGGGGTTGGTCATAGTAGCCCCAGGAAGGACTCAACGACCAAGTCCAATACAACGCTTCGTCTGCCAACGGGTCCAGGCTGGACGCAATCGCCGCCCTGAGGACGCACCACGCCGCAAAGAGTATCCAGGGGACGAAACGCAACTTCCTACCGCAGGGTCCAGCCGTCGAACTCGGTGAAGTACCAATATGGGCTGATCACATTGTTCTGCACTTCATTTCGCCACGCGCTCCGCGTGTCGAGTTTCCAAAGAAACAAATAAGGGTGGGAATCGGCGAGCGACCGGTGGAGCTCGTGGTACGCGTTCGCGGCCTCGGTATCCGTCCGGGCCGCATTGTAGTTGCCGACGAGTTTGTCCACGGTTGGGTCGCTAAAGCCGAAGATATTCAGGCTCCCCAGCCCGCCATGCCGCGTTTCAAACAGCGCGTTGACGTTTTCCGCAGCGCCGAAAGACCATTTCCCAATCAACACGTCGGCTTCGTCCGCCATTTGCCCAGTCAAAACACGCGTATTCCAGTCGTCAGTAGACACACGAAATACGTTGCGACCAAATCCAGCTGCCTGAAGTTGGTTGCCAACTTGGTTGAGTAGGTCCCGCGCCTCGACGTCCAGCGAGGACATCATGCCAATACGAAGGTCCACCGGGCGTCCGTTACGGACCCACCGCCCGACCTCCATTGTTGCGCCAGCTGCGGTCATCTGCCGGCGAACGCCCGCCATGTCGCTTCGTTCCGCGACACGTATGGCCCGATTGTAAAACGGCGACGAAGGTACAAACGGACCCGAAATGAGCACACAGGCTGGCGATGGCTCCTCCGGGTCAAAGCCCATGGTCAGCTCCCTCAGCTGCCAACGGTCCAACGAGAGGTCCAACGCGGCACGCATATCCTTGGTCAGGGTACGTGGATTGAGGGCGGCGAACCACCACGATTGGAGGTCGTAGCCCTTGAGCGCCACCTCATCGGAGGCCGCGACCTCCGTCCGCAACGGCGGCGCTACACTGATGAGCCCGTGGACCCCGCCATTGAGAAGGGTACGCACCTGGACAAGCGGATCGCCCCCTTCTGAGACGATCATCTCCGCCAGCGCGCTGGGGTGTTGCACGCTCCGTCGCGCGGTCAACTTGATTTCCCGTCGACCCAGATTGCCCTGCATCGCCCCAGAGCCAGTGGGCCGCGTGCTGAACGCGTGGTCAGGCGCAATGAGTTCTTCGTCGAAGACGTGCGCCGGAAGCACGTGAAATGAGAGCCTGTCTGCCGGATTGTACAGCGGGCGAGTAAAGGTCACCGTCGCGCTGTTGTCCTTTTTCTCGACGCTGCAGCTCGCCAGCACATCGCGAAACCCAGCGGCGACGGGGCTGCCGTTCCGAACGTCCAATAGCGTCCGGACCGTGAAGCAAACGTCTTCAGGACCCAGCGACTCGCCGTCGCTCCAGGTGAGCCCCGGCACCAGATTCATCTTCCACTGCAGCCCATCGCTCAGCGCAGTACCCTTTGCCACCAGTCGAGACCGAACCTCACTCGTAATAGCAGATCGCCAGTACAACCTGTCGAAGATCAGTTCATGAACGCGCCGATCGACCATGCTGCGGGCGTACAGAGGATTGAGCGTAGACGGCAACGCACTGTCGTACACCGCCAAAGGGCCGGCCCCAATACTCATGATGGCGACGCTGAAGGACGCCGCAGCGGCCAAGGCAATCAGCCAGCCGCGAAACACGACGCCTAGAGTTCGACGAGCCAAGTGTCGGTGCTCGTACCCTCGATGTGTTGGAGGACGATGGGTTGCCGAATCTTCGTCTTGTCGCGACGGAGCAGTTTCACCGACCTCGTGCCGGCGAACAGCGCTTTCAGTTCCACATCGCTGATCGAGTACGGGGGTCCATCGAATTTGGTCGTATCGTACGTAAACACATTCACCATGATCTGGCCGCCGGGTCGCGTCATGGCAAGAATTCGATTCACGTAGTCCACGCGCTCGGACACATCGAGGGCGACCAGGGCGTCCCGGTCCCACACCCGGTCCATCTGCCCGATGGCCTCAAGGTCCAACGCAAAGAAGTCCGAGTCAACAACGGTCAGGGTCCCGGATCTCCGCGCCGCATGCGGACCCACCACCTCGTCGACCGGATCCAAGCCGGCCTCTTCGAACACCGAATGCACCGCCTGCGTGACGTACTCGATCCCGAACACATCGTGACCGCGGGCCGCCAACCAGGCGAGGTCCAAGGTCTTGCCACAAAGGGGCAGAAGCACCCGATGCGCCCCACCTTGTAAGAAATTCGGGCCAAAATCGACGAGGTCACGATGGACGGAAGGGCCATGCCACGGCACCCGGCCCTCGCGCCACTCCGCCGCCCAGTACTCGCGATCCATCCACCCTCCGGCACTTAAGCGCCCCGGCTCTGACCGGAAGCCACTCGCAACGACCCGGCCGTCTATCCCAACACAGGGCTACGCGCCCGCTGGCACTTACGGAGCCGCCACGGTAGCACTGGCCGCGAAGGGGCGTCCAAATGTCGTATTCAATTCTTTCGTTCTTGCTTGCCTGTGGCGAAAAAGACCCGGGCGACACTGGCGTCGTTGAGACCGACACGACCCCGGACGCAGATGCAGATTCGGACGCGGATGCCGATGCGGATGCGGATTCCGACGCTGACGCCGATTCCGACGCCGACGCAGATTCAGACGCAGACGCCGACTCCGACGCTGACACGGACCCGCTTGTGTGCACGGTTCTAGAAGGGGGACGGTGGCTCGCTGAGGGCGACGCTTTCGGAATGCCCATGGAATTCACGCTGGAGTTCGACGACGCCGCGTGCCGGTTCTCCATGAAGAACTGGAACATGGCGATGAACACGCCGAGTTCAGGAACGGTCGTTGGCGACGAAGTCACGCTCGACGGCAGCGATTCGTATTGGGGGTCGTGCACCGGCACCGCCTCAGGCCCAACCGCGGCAAGCGGCACCTGCGCCGACGACGGCAAGCCCTGGTCGATCGAAAAGATCTAGCGCCCCTCAACCGGCTCGGACGCCGCTCTACTCGTGGGCGCGATGATCGAAAGCCGCTCCTCGATACTCCTGCCCGCACCCGATCCCGATCCCGATCCCCCTCCCGACCCGAGGCAGCGATGCCGTTCGACCATGAGAAGCTCGATGTGTACGCCGTCGCCTTGGACTTCCTGGTACTCGCCGACGGCGTCGTTGAGCGGTTGACTGCGC
>CAMASI010000022.1 GCA_945861065.1 Klebsiella pneumoniae
GGTCGCGTTGCCAGCGAACGGCAGTCAATACATCGCTGAGAGCAACAGCGTTGTTGCCGTGCTCGGGCACGATCGAATCGTCGAAGTCTCGGCGCAGGGCGAGCTGTTGGTATCGCTGATACGGGATGTGCATTTTGGTGGCGCAGTCCACCACGACGTCACGAAATACAATGGCAAGATTCACGCGTTGTTTGCCGACGAATACACCTTCGGTGGAGAAACGTGGATTCTGGACGGCGTGTACGTGTTTGAAGGCGAGGCGTTGATTGCGGAGTGGAGCCTGTTCGGGGTGGCCGATTTTTCTGACTGGACACCACCGGGGGCTGGGTATTGGGGTCTTGAGTTCGACTTGGGTGTCGACATCAGCCACGCCAACGGAATCATGGTCAACGAGGATGGAAGCATCGTCCTTTCCCTCCGGCACCTGCACACCGTGATGGAAATCGAGGGCTCGGAGAGCCCAGCCTTTGGGGAGGTTCATTGGTCGGTGGTAGGCCAACCGACCGACGGTGTGCCCATCGAATCGACCTATACGCCGACGTCACTCGCCCACCTGATGCCGGTGGACTTTTCTGTGCAACATCACGCGTCCATCACGCAAGACGGAACGCTCATTTTTCTCGACAATCGCGAGAATCCCACGGTCAACTCGCGGGTGGTCGAGTGGCGGCTCGACCCGGCGGCTGGGATCGCCGACCTGATTCAAGAGTATGACACGGGTGAATGGTGTGTGGTGCAGGGGGGCGTGTACGAGTTGCCGAGCGGAAACCTGCTCGCGACCTGTGCGACATCGCAGACAGTCTATGAATTTGGCAGGGACGGCACGCTGTTGTGGACGTTCGAACCCGATTGTGGTGGGTTTTTGTTTAGTTCTCTGATTCGGGCGTCTCCGGCGGGTTGGTAGAGGGTGTGATCCATACGCCGGTGCCACCCAGGGCGGCCGTCAGCGGTCAGCCGCTTTGGTTGAGCCAGGACTCCAGGATGAGCATGGCGGCGGCCTGGTCTACGACGAGTTTGCGCTTCGCCCGAGACGCACCTGCGTCGATGAGCCTTCGGTGGGCGTCCACCGAGGTGAACCGCTCGTCGATGTAGTGAACGCTAAGACCGAGTCCGACGAGGCCGTCGCCAATCTGACGGGCCAGACGGGCGGAGCGTTCCTCGGTGCCGTCCAACTCGTAGGGCAGGCCGACGACGATGGTGCGGATGGTCTGTTGGGTGGCGATCTGCGCGACGGCGGCGACGTCGGCGTTGACGCCGCTTCGGCGTAGGGTGGTGACCGGGTGCGCTGCGATTCCCAGCGCATCCGTCACGGCGACGCCGATGGTTTTTGTCCCCACATCCAGACCCAGTACCCGTTCGCGCATGAATGTGCCTAAACCGAATGGTCGGTGACCGTTGTGAACCGGGTCACCTGCTGTCCGCGGCGCTAAGATTTACAATGCGGACAGAATCTGTCCAATCTGGGCGTGCACCGCGGCGATAGGGGTGCTATCCTGCACACACGTTCAGGGAGTGTCAGGGTGCCGTTGGCCGAAACGTTGTCGCAGGGGGACGAGGTGGTGACCGGCCAGGTGGTCGATACCAACGCGGCTTGGCTGGCTTCGCGTTTTGTGGAGCTTGGGTTCGAGGTCGGTCGGCACACGGTGGTGGGGGATCGGCTTGCGGACATCGTTGCGGTGGCGAAAGAAATCGCCGGCCGGGGAGCGCTGTGTGTGTGTACGGGCGGGCTCGGCCCCACCTCGGATGACCTGACCGCTGAGGCCATCGCAGTCGCCTTCGATCGTCCACTTCTTTTCGATCCTGAAGCGATGGCGCAGATTGAAGCGCGCTACGCTTCTGCCGGGCGCGTGATGGCGGAAACGAATCGGAAGCAGGCGTGGTTCCCAGCGGGCGCAGAGCGGATCGACAACGCCTGGGGCACGGCGCCCGGCTTTGCCGTGGCCGAGAAGGGCACCCGCTTCGTTTTTTTGCCGGGTGTGCCGCGCGAAATGAAGTCGATGTTCGATTCGCTTGTGGCTCCGGACCTACTTTCGCGCTTCAGGCTTCAGCCAGGTCGGCTCGTGACTCTTCGCGTGGTCGGACTTGGGGAATCCGACATCCAACAGCGGCTTGCCGGCCTTGTCTGGCCCGATGGAATCGTGTTTGGCACCCGTACGCAGTTGCCCGAAAACCACGTCAAGTTGCGCTGTACTCCGACCGTCACGGCTGATGTGATCGGCGCGCTGGTCGCAGAGGTTCGCCGTCGTGTCGGGGCGCATGTGTTTGCCGTCGAGGGCTTGCCAGGCACGCCAGAGGTGGACACCCAAGGGGGCCCCTTGGTGGAGGTGGTGAGCCGCCTTCTCGCTGCGCGCGGGCAAACCGTGGCGGTGGCCGAATCGTGTACCGGAGGCCGGCTCGCAGCCGCGTTCACATCGGTCCCCGGGGCGTCGGGCTGGTTCTCCGAGGGGATTGTCTCCTACGCCAATGCTGCGAAATCGAGGCTTCTTGAGGTTGCCCCGTCTTTGCTCGCCGAACACGGCGCTGTGTCGGAACCGGTGGCGCGGGCCATGGCGGAGGGCTGCCGGAAGGGGGCCCAAACGACGTGGGCGCTGGCGGTCACCGGCGTCGCGGGTCCTGGCGGTGGAACCGAAACCAAACCTGTCGGCACGGTGTTCATCGCGTTGGCGGGACCCGTCGGCACCCTTTGCCGCTCGTTTCGCCTTCCGGGCGACCGTGACCGAGTGCAGTCGTTGACGGTCGCCACCGCGCTTGACCTGCTTCGGCGCACCCTACTTACCAATTCATTCCCTAACGTCCCACCTGTGGAGCCCGCATGAGCAAGGAACGCAACGCCGCCGTCGACACCGCTATCGCCAGCATCGAACGCCAGTTCGGTAAGGGCGCCATCATGCGCTACGGCGACTCGGATATTCCCCCCATTCAGGTCATTTCGACGGGGTCGCTCGGTCTGGACATTGCGCTCGGCGTCGGCGGTCTACCAAAAGGCCGAATCGTCGAGATCTTCGGGTCGGAGTCTTCGGGCAAGACGACGCTCGCACTTCAGGCCATCGCTGAGGCGCAGCGTGCCGGTGGTGTGTGTGCGTTCATCGACGCGGAACATGCGCTCGACCCCAACTATGCGCGCCAGCTGGGTGTGCGCATCGACGAGTTGCTCATCAGCCAGCCCGATCACGGCGAGCAGGCCTTGGAGATCGCGGAGACGCTGGTGCGGTCGGGGGCGATCAGCATCATCGTGATCGACTCCGTCGCCGCTCTGGTCCCCAAGGCCGAGCTGGAGGGGGATATGGGCGATCAGTTGCCGGGTTCGCAGGCGCGTCTCATGAGCCAAGCACTGCGTAAGCTGACGGGCGCCATCCATAAATCCGAGTGCATCACCATCTTCATCAACCAGATTCGCATGAAGATCGGGGTGATGTTCGGTAGCCCGAAGACCACGAGCGGCGGCAATGCGTTGAAGTTCTACGCCTCCGTGCGTTTGGAGGTCTCGCGGGTTGGATCGATCAAGAAAGGGGAGGAGACCGTCGGCAATCAGACGCGCGTCAAGGTCGTGAAGAACAAGGTCGCGCCCCCGTTCCGCGAGGTGGACTTCGAGATCTACTACGGGCGCGGCGTCGATCGCGAGGCGGAGTTGATTGACCTCGGGGTCACGACCGGCATCGTGCGTAAGTCAGGCTCGTGGTTCGCGATGGACGACGAACGACTCGGTCAGGGCAAGGACAATGCGCGCGACCTCATCCGAAGCCGCCCGGACCTCGCGGAACGCATCCGAGCCCATGTGATGGCGAACCACGCGGGTGTGTTGACCCGCACTGGAGCCGCGGCGCCCATTGAGGTCGACGCGTAGAGCGTCACCCGGCTAGTAGCACTGGCATTGTAGGGCGTGGAACGTCACGAATTCTGAACAGCTCGCCGTGACGCAGCCTGTGATGTTCCCACCCGCGCAATCTTCAGTGTTGCCGTTCTCAGACTTCTTGACGTCGTCTCGGACGAGCTCACCGCAGTTGGCTTTCCCGTAGTAGTAGTCCAGCGCCTTGGTGCAACCTTCCGTGTCGCCTGCGCCATCGAGGTTGCAGAAGAACCGGGCGCCGTGCGCGGTCAACCCGACGCTCGCGCAGGTGGTGGCACAGCTGACGGTCCCGTTGTATTGTGTATTCTTGTCATAGATGCCGCCGTAGTTGGCGAAGAACCATTCCGCCTTGTCGGTATCCACGAGGCCTATGTCCGACGTCGTGCAGGTAGCCTCGTCCACGATTTCCACCGTGCCCGGGCAATTCGCTGCGGTCGTATTGATATTGATGACGCCAGCGCCTGTGATGTCGATGATTAGGCTGGTGGCGACCTTCGGCTTCTTCATGTCCGTCACGACGAAACAGGCCCCTGCGGCGATGGTATCTGCGCCCGGACCGCGCCCGGTGAGCACCTAGGCGGTGCCGAGGCCCGTGGCGGCCGAAATTTCCACCGACTGTGGACCCGGACAGGTGCCGGTGACAGTGACCGAAGGGTCGGCAAGAGCGATCGTGAACAATGCGGGTATCAGAGACATCGGATCCTCCCTGGGTATTGACGGACTGGGGTGTAGCGCATTCCAATCGGTAGTGGTTTTTTAATGCTCCCGCCCGCAGCTCCAGCACAAGTCGAACGGCGGTTCGTTGGTCTCCCCGCACACGCATGCCCACGGAGGGGAAACCAGCCGTGGACCGTCGCGTTCTGCCAGCGCCGCACGGCCCTTCGCCTCGTCGGCGCTGTCTACCCACACCGACGGCCAGGAATCCATCGCAGGGATCTCGCCGATCACGGAAACCAACTGCGCCCCCCGCAACTCCGAACGGATTCCGGCGGCGCCGAGCCAGTGGTGCGCCAACCATCCGTCCGTCGGTCCGAGCCCCCGCCAGATGCACACCACGGCCACCACCCCGGCTGCACGTACCCGCCGCGTTAGGCGCGCGCCTTGTCAGGGGCACACGTGCTGGGCAGCGACATCCGCCGAACGTTTTTGGACTTCTTCGCGGAGCGCGGCCATGCCGTCGTCCCGTCGTCTTCCTTGGTCCCCCACAATGACCCGACGTTGTACTTCACCAACGCCGGCATGGTGCAGTTCAAGGACGTGTTCACCGGGGTGGAACGCCGCCCGTACTCCCGCGCCACGACATCGCAGCGGTGTCTCCGGGTCTCCGGCAAGCACAATGATTTGGACAATGTAGGTCGCACGCCCCGGCACCATACGATGTTCGAGATGCTCGGGAACTTCAGCTTCGGCGACTATTTTAAGGCCGACGCCATCCCGTTCGCGTGGGAACTGCTCACCCAACGCCTCGGTATTGACCCCGACCGCCTTTGGGTCACCGTCTACGAAGAGGACGACGAAGCGGAGGCCCTGTGGCGGGACGTGGTCGGTGTTCCTGCCCGTCGCATTCAGCGCCTGGGAGCCAAGGAGAATTTCTGGTCGATGGGCGACACCGGCCCGTGCGGCCCTTGCTCGGAGATTCACTACGATCACGGAGCCCAACTCGACCCGAACGACCTGGGCCCGGCGTCTGAGAGTCCGCGGTACGTCGAAATCTGGAATCTCGTTTTCATGCAATTTGAACAACGGGCGGACGGAACCCGAGTCGCTCTGCCGCGCCCTTCGATCGACACCGGTGCAGGGCTAGAGCGCGTTGCTGCCGTGCTCCAAGGCGTGACATCGAACTACGATACCGACCTGTTTCGGCCCCTCGTTGAAGGCGCGGCCCGAGACGCGGGTATTCGGTACGGCGATGCGGATGGCGCGGACACGGCGCTTCGGGTCATTGCCGACCACAGTCGTGCGACGGCGCTGCTCATCGCGGACGGGGTCATGCCTTCCAACGAAGGCCGCGGCTACGTGCTGCGTCGAATCATGCGGCGTGCCATCCGTTTCGGCGTTCAAATCGGCCTGGACAAGCCGTTCTTCCACAATGCCACGGAACGTGTGCTGGAAGCGTTCGCACCCTCCTGGCCGGACCTCAAGACGCGGTCGGGTTTTGTTCGCGAAGTCGTGTTTGGCGAAGAGGAACGATTTCGGCGCACGCTGGAACGCGGCACCCGCTTGCTCGACGGTGAGCTCGATTCGGTGGCGAAGGCGGGTGGGACGCTGGCCGGCGACGTTGCGTTTACGCTGTCAGACACGTATGGATTCCCGTTGGACCTCACGCAGCTCATCGCGGCGGAACGCGGCGTGACCGTGGATGAAGCGGGCTACCACGCAGCCCTTGGCCTGCAGCGCGCCCGCGGACGTGCTGCGTGGAAAGGCAGCGGCGAGGTGGCCGTGGGTGAGTTGTGGAACCGACTTGTCTCCGAGCATGGGACGACAACGTTCACGGGCTACGACCGGACGGAGGACGTCGGAACGGTCGTCGCCTTGGTGAAAACCTCGCCGGACGGAACTGCGCAAACCGTCGATCGCCTCGAATCGGGCGAAGCCGGAATTGTCTTGGTAGATCGCACGCCTTTTTACGCAGAATCCGGCGGTCAGGTCGGCGACGTCGGAACGCTGGGTGGATTTGCGGTTCACGACACCACGGTGGCGATGAAACTGGTGCAGCACCGCGGCGTGGCCTCCGAGCCGGTGTTTGTGGGCGATGTTGTTGCGGCTGTGGTGGATTCGCAGCGCAGAAACCGCACGCGGCGCAACCATACGGGTACCCACCTGCTTCATGCGGCGCTGCGTGCGGTACTCGGCACGCACGTGGCGCAGAAAGGCTCTCTCGTGGGGCCGGAGCGGCTCCGTTTCGACTTTTCGCATCATCTGGCGCCCACCCGCACGGAACTCGATCGGGTGGAGGACATCGTCAACGACCAGATTCTTGGCAACAACGTCGTACAAACTGCGGTGGAGGACTTGGAATCAGCTGTTTCGTTGGGGGCGATGGCGCTCTTTGGCGAAAAGTACGAGGCCGAGGTGAGGGTCGTGCGGGTGGCGGACTTCAGTACGGAGTTGTGCGGCGGTACCCATGTGGCCAGCACCGGGGACATCGGGCTTTTGCGCATCGTTTCGGAGGGCGGGATCGCGGCCGGCGTCCGCCGCATTGAGGCCCAAACGGGTTCCGGCGCGCTGCGGGGGATTCGGGAACAAACGCAACGAGTCGTGGACGCTTCGGAACGGCTCAAGGCGTCGCCGGACCGATTGGCCGAGGCGGTAGCGAAGTTGCTGGACGACCGCAAGGCGCTCGAAAAGGACCTGTTGGCGTTGCGGGGCCAACTCGCAGGGATTGCTGCCCGTGGTCTGATCGATCAGGCGGTGCCGCTGGGGGGAACGCGCGTGCTCATCACCCAAGTCGACGGCGACGTACGCGAGCAGGCCGAGAGACTGTTGGACCTGCTCGCTAGCGGCGTAGTGGTGCTATTCGGCACGGCCGATGGAAGCGTGCGAGTCGTGGCAACCGTTTCCAAAGACGTTGTGGCGCGCGTGCACGCGGGCAACCTCGTTCAAGCCTTGGCGACGTTGCTCGGTGGCCGGGGTGGTGGCCGACCGGACCTTGCACAAGCAGGGGGCCCGGACACCCAAGCGCTCCCTTCCGCGATTGCGGAGGCGCAACGGCTCGTCACCGAGGCGCTGGCTAGGTCGTAGCGCCGCTCGTCTTCTCCACATACTTGATCCGGGTCTCATACAACACGGCTTCCAGCAGCTTTTGCTCCTGTTCATCGAGGTTGCCTTTGGTCTTCGTCTGCAAAAGCGTCAGCAAGTCGATGCTCTGCTGAGCGATGGGCAAGTCTACGGTGCCGCCAGGGCCTTCGCCTAGGGCTTGCATCGCGGACGTCGCGAGGGAGACGACGAAGGAAGAAAAGCTCAAATGCAGGTCCATGGGAGCTCCGAGTCCATCACATAGGGACGGCGCAGCGATCCGGCAAGTGCAGCGTTAGCGGGGCGCCGTGCACACCCTCATCTCTCTCTGTTTTGTGCTGTTCTCGACCGTCGGCTTGGCGAAGAAGCAGACTGAGAAGGCGTCGGCGGAGTCGTCGTATGAGCGCGGGTTGCGGTTGCTCAAGAACGGGTACACCGAGCGGGCCTTGGAGGAATTCAACCGCGTACGGAATTATTACCGGGACGATCCGATCTCGCTCAAGGCGCAATTGGCGATTGCGGACACCTACTTCCGGAAAGGGGACTTCGAACAAGGGCGCCAGGAATACGAAGAGTTCGCTTCGTACCACCCGCGGCACCCGGACATGGATTTCGTCACGTGGCGAATTGGGCAATGCATCTGGAAAGACGCGCCTCATTTCGCGGGTCGAGATCAGACGAAGACTCGGTCCGCCGTCAACGCGTGGACGGGTTTTTCGACGCGGTATCCGGACTCCGAATACCGGGCGGACGTGGAGGAGCTCCTTCAACGTGGGCGAGATCGCCTTGCGGTGAAGGAGGTGTACATCGCTGAGTTCTATGCGCGGCGTGGTGCATGGGGCGCGGTTCGTGGCCGTGCGGAAGGCGTGCTGGATCGCTACTCCGACACGGAAATCGCCCCGGTCGCCTCCGTCTTGTTGGGGAAAGCACTTCACAAATGGGGCGAGTCCGCGGCTGCGGTTTCGGTTTTGGAACATCTGACGACCAAATGGCCGGACGACGCTGCAACACGCAAGCTCGGACGACTGTTGGCGCGGCCGGCAGGCACCCAGCCGGAAGAACCTGTGTTCATTCGCCCGTACCGGGTGCGATTGCCGGTCATTCCAGGCGCTTGACGCCGCAGCCTACCCTCGGCTAGTCGTGGGGGTCTGAGGAGACCCCCATGAAATACGTTCTGTTGATGAGTCTTGGCGCGATCACGGCCTGCGGTGGTGAAGACGGCAATGATGGCACGGACGAAACCGACACGACCACGGTGACGGACACTTGCGACTTCGACCTCAATGACCAGTTCCCCATCGACGGCGACACGGACGCTTACTACCGCACGACGGTAGAATTCACCTTGGGTGCCTCCGACCCCACCGCCGTTATCGCCCTCGCCGCGGACGCTGGTGGCTCCGTCGCGGGCGTCAGTGCGGTGGTGGGCAACCGCGTGGTGTTCACGCCCGATGCCAGCCTCACGCCCGGGGCCGGCTACACGGCGACGTTGACGTGGACCTGCGGCACGGCCAGTTCTTGGTTCTCGGTGGGCGAAGCCGGCGCTTCGCTGGGCGATCCGGCAAGCCTCGTCGGCCGCACCTACGCGCTCGACCTCGCTGCGGGCCGCTTCCTCGAGCCGGAAGGTGTGGGCGACCTGTTGGCCACCTTCCTGACCTTCGACCTGCTGCTCGGCGTGACCGCGGCAGATGCCGCAGCCATCCAGTTCTTGGGTGCGCTGTCGGATGACTCTGGCGCGCAGGATATGTGCACCGAGTCGATTCTGTTCCCGCAGACCGCGGATTTCACGGCGAACCCGTATTTCGAGGTCGCGAGTAGCGCGCTCCCGATCGAGATTGAGGGCTTTACGGCGGTGATCAACGACCTTCTGTTGTCGGGCGCGTTCACCCCGTCGGGCGACGCCATCGTCGGTGCTGTGCTTCAGGGCTCGATCGATACACGCGCCCTCGTCGAACCCCTCGGGTTCACGGGCGACAGCGCCGTTTGTGACCTCGTCGCTACCTTCCTGGTGGAATGTGTAGAGTGCTCGGACCCGCCGGGGCCGTACTGCCTCACCATCAGCGTCGACAACATGGTGGCCAACGAAGTGCCGGGTGTGACGCTGGAGGAGCTCTCGTCCGAAGACGTAGCGGCGGATCCTGCGTGCGTGACCGTTACGACCCCCTGATCGCCTTGGAGTGACGATGACCCGCCTGACCTTGCTGGCTGCGTTCGCGGTCGGTTGTACGACGTCCCCCAAAGTGGGGACTGACACTGCACCTGTGGATACCGACGTGGGGTCCGGCGGGGCCACCGGCTTGGGTGGGGAGGGCGGTGGTTCCGGGGGAACGGGTGGCTCGGGTGGCTCGGGTGGCAGTACGCCCACGTGTACCGCGACGCTCGTGTCCGGCGATCCAACGGACGGCTCGGTGACTGCCCCTTTGGCGGGTGCATTCACCGCAACGTTTTCGTCTGCGATAACGCCGACCGATGCATTTTCGGTGTCCATTGACGGTGTGACTGGATCGGCTTCGCTCGCGGCCGACGGCCTGTCAGCCACGTTCACGCCCGATGCCCCGTTGACCTACGAGACGACCTACACGACGACGTCGTCGGTCTGCGGTGGGGCGCCGTTCAACAGCACATTTACCACGGTACCCCCGCCTCTCGACGCCTCGACGCTGATCGGCAATAGTTACGGCGTTCTTTACGCCGACCTGGTGTGGATCACGCCGACCAACGCCGACTTCATTGAACCCGACATCCAGATGTTGGTCGCGCAGGTGACTGACGTAGATCTCGTCGCGATGACCCTGTCATCTGCGGCGGCTGGCGCCTACGTCGATGCCTACGGTGCCGTGTCACTGGAATGTGCGGCCGCGGTGAACGCCGGTACGGGGGATTTCTCGTCGAACCCGTTCTTCTTCGTGGGCCCGGTGGACTTAGACCTTCCGTTCGGCGCCCTTTCCGTCGTCATCGAGGACTACACCCTGTTCGCCAAGTTTGCAGCCGACGGCACTGAGCTCAACGACGTGTTCTTGAGTGGCAAGCTGGACATGCGCCCGTTGGGCTACGGAAATTGCGCGCTCCTGGCTATATTTGCGGGCGGCACTTGTGTTCCTTGCGCGGACGGCGTGGAGGAGTGCATGGATGCGAAGGCGTCGGCCGGAACGCTTACGCTGCAACCTGTAGATATCGCTGGCGAGTGCGGGGTCTAGGCCCGTCTCCGTGCGTTCGATCACCGCTCTCGGCGTATGCTTGTGGGCAGGGTCAACGGGCTGCTCGCCTGACCGGGAGGCGCAAACTCGGGGGCCGCTCGAAGGAACGGAATCGCAAGCCGGGACCACGGAGAGCCCGTACATCGATCCGCCGACCACGCCGGTCGTGCCGCTGGGCGACACGTGGATCGGTGATCCGTGCGTGACGGCGGAGGACTGCACCTACGACGGTGCCGTCTGCCTCACCGAAGCCGATGGCTTTCCGGAGGGCCATTGTTCGTTGAGCTGCCCGGACTATTGCCCGGACGCAACCGGGTTTGTCGAGACCTTCTGTCCAGCCGTGGACCAGCTCCCGAGCGCAGCGGCCGCGCTTGGGGACGGCGCATGTACGTCCCGCTGTGACTTCGGCGCGCACCCGTTCGTAGGCTGTCGGGAAGGCTACGGGTGTGTGGTTGCAGACCGGGCAACTATCGACGACCAAGCTTGGACCTGCCTGCCGAATGTCGCCACGGCGTTTTCTACCTGCCTGACCGACCTCGCCGCGAGGGGGGTGGCGTTTCGCCCAACGGTTCGTGAGGACGACCACCCGGCGGATGTCCCAGCGTTGACCTGCCATGTCGAGGATCCGGTGTGGCTGGATTCGCCCGTCGCTGGTCTCGACCTCCGGTATTATTACGACGCAGAACCCGGCGACGTGTTGCTCGGATGCGAAGGCGCTCACGCGCTCGTCGATAGCGCCGAAGATGTTGGCGCCTTCGGAGCGATCGAAATCGTGCACCTTGGCACGTACAATTGTCGGACGATTGCGGGCACGGAGACGCTTTCGCAACATGGGCTCGGCAACGCGATCGACCTGTCCTACTTCACGCTGGCCGACGGTCACACCGCCAGCGTGTACGAAGACTGGGAGCACGGAACGGACGCTCCAGCCACCGAGGACGGGGCGTTCCTGTACGACGCCGTTCATCGCTGGTACGATGCGTGGTTGTGGAACATCATCCTGACGCCTGAATACAACGACGCCCACGACAATCATTTCCACGTGGACATGACGCCCGACAGCCACTTTCTGGGGCTCACAGACAGCCCACCTCATACACTCGGAACGATGACCGGCACGGAGTAGGCCCTGATACAGCGGCGCCCACGCACGTTGATTGCGGTGTCGCTTGCCTGCGCTCCTCGGTCATGGGCGTTTGAAGCCCACTCCCTGCGGTGCTCGGCCGCGCTCCTTGCACTCAACGCACGTGAGCGCCGCTGCAAGGAGATCAGGCCGGGAGTTGGAATCCCAATGCGTCGAGCGCGCACTGGAAGTCGAGAGGTGGGGCAGCCTCCCACGACATCGCCTCCCCGGACCGAGGATGAACGAGCTGAAGTCGCCATGCGTGCAACATCGGCCGTTCCCCTGAGGGGTCCACCACGGGCGCCAGAACGGGGGGCACCTTTTTGTCCCGCCGTTGGTAGGTGCCGTCGCCCGCGAGCGGCCACCCGCTTTCCGTCATGTGCACCCGAACTTGGTGGGTCCGCCCGGTCTCCAGGTTGCATTGAATCAAGGTGATGTTGTCTTGTCGGGCGAGCACTTTCCAGTGCGTCACCGATGGGCGCCCCCCCGGGACCGAGGCCTGCCGAATTCGGTCCGTCGGGTGCCGACCCAGCTCGCTTCGAACGGTACCGGCGTCGGCTTCAGGCCCGCTGAGACAAATCGCCAAGTAGGTCCGACCGGCCGTGTGCGCGGCGAATTGGCCCGCCAAACCGAGGTGTGCGAGGTCGTTCTTGGCGACGACCAACAGGCCGGACGTTCCTTTGTCGAGCCGGTGGACAATGCCGGGACGTAGGGCGCCACCGACGCCGGACAAATCGCGCACGTGGTGGAGCAGCGCGTTGACCAGGGTGCCGTCTGCATGCCCCGGAGAAGGATGAACGACCATCCCCGGCGCTTTGTTGACGATGACTAGATCGGAATCCTGGTACACGATCTGTAGAGGAAGATCCTGGGGTATCGCGTCGATGGGCTCCGGAGGCGGGACGTCGACCTCAAGCTCCGCCCCCACGGTGACAGATGTGGCTGGACGCACAACGACACGACCGCTGAGTTGAACACGACCCTGTCGAATCCACGCGGCAACTCGGGTTCGCGACACGTCGTCTAAGCAGGCGGCCAGGACGGAATCGAGCCGTCCGGCTTCCGGGGCTAGAATCACGTTTCCATGCGCCGAAGCGTTCCGGCCACCAACGCCTCCTCGTCCAGACCCAGCGTACGAGCCACTTCTCGCAAATATCCGCGAACAAACGTCGTGGACGGGAGGCTGCTGAAGTCATCCCCCTCCAAGGCTTCCAGGTACTTGATCGAAATGCGCGTGGTGTCAGCGAGATCCTGCAGGGAAATACCTCGCGATTCGCGAACGGTGCGCATGAGGGTACCGCCCCAGCCGTGCTCGTCGACCCAGTGCGTTACCTCGTCTGGAGAGGGGCCTTTCCGCTTCATTTCTGCGTGTAAAGCCAACAGGGAGGGCGTGGACGTCGAGCCGTCTACGAAACGTAGCCCCGACACTGGCGTCGCTGTGGACAGGCCGGGCGAAGAGGGAATCTCCACGACCTGGGCCATGGGGACGGGCGTCCCCGCCGACAATCGCGCGTGTGGGACCCTGGGAGACGTGAGGTCTTCGTCCGCGGGGATCAACGTGGGCGGCTCTTCTCCGCGGGGCCCGGGTACCGCGACGAGGTCGCCCACTTCCGTCAACCGTGTCAGCGCCCGCACGAGGCGCACGGCCGTAGCGACGCCCGGCAGCACCAACACCGGGGAGACCTGCTCCCAGAGTTGTTTGGAATTCCGTTCGCCTGCGGACCACAGGACCATCGCGTCGTACCGACGGCGCCGAACCGGGTCGGAAAGCACGGCCCAGGCTTCGTCTAACTGGCCGCGTCCAACGTCAAGCGGGCCAGTGTCGCCGCCGGCGTCGGACGTCGCACGCCGACGTTTCTGGTGGCGCGCGACGGAAGAAGCGTAGGCCGCCCGCAGTTGTTGCTGGGTCGCGCCCGCTTCCACGCCGAGTTGTTCATAAAACCCGGAAGTCATGGGGCCGGGTAGCGTCTCCATCGCGACGGGGCCAGATCATCCGGCCAGCGCGTCCGCGACCCGTGCGGCGACCGCGTCCAGCGCGTGGTCAGGGAGGGTTCGAACGTCGAAAATGAGGGCTTGATCTGCGACCCGTGCGACGACGGCAGGCCGGCCCACCCGCAAGCGTCGCGTGACGGCATCGACCTTGTCGCACACGAGCCGAACGCCGAATCCGTCCAGGGGCATTTCCGGCATCGCTCCGCCTCCGGCACGCCCAGCGACGACAACCACCGTCCCCACGACGCCCACGGCGGCAAGGCGCGTGACGAAGCGTTCTGACCGGGCCCGCAAGACCTCCGCCGGGGTGTCGAGCATGGTGGCGACCGGAGGGAACTCGCCCCTTCCCCACACCGCGAGCGTGGCCTCCAACGCGGCGAGCGTCACCTTGTCGACGCGAAGGGCGCGCATCAACGGATGGGCGCGAAGTCTTGCGACGATCTCGGTGCGCCCGACGACGATTCCCGCTTGTGGGCCTCCGAGCAGTTTGTCGCCGGAGAAACAGACGAGGTCTGCGCCGTCTTCGACCGCCACGCGGACGACGTCCTCGCCGTCCCCCAACAACAGGCCCGAGCCCAGGTCGTCCACGCACAACAGGCCATGCGCGTGGGCGGCTTCGGCGAGGGCGCGCCGAGGCGGTGTTTCCGTGAACCCCTCGATCCGGAAGTTGGAGCGATGCACCCGCAACCACACCGCGGTTTCTGGGGTGGTCGCCGCCGCGTAGTCCGACACGCGGGTGCGATTCGTTGTGCCGACCTCGCGCAACAAGGCGCCGCCCGCCGCGACCACATCCGGCACGCGGAACGCGCCGCCGATTTCCACGAGTTCACCGCGGCTCACGACCACCTCTCGTCCACGCGCGAGTGCGGTGAGCGCCAGCAGGACGGCGGCAGCGTTGTTGTTGACGACAAGCGCATCCTCAGCGCCCGTCAGCAACTTCAACCAGCGGACGATTCCTTCGGCTCGACCTCCGCGCGCCCCGGAGGGGAGGTCCATTTCCACCGCGGCGTAGCCGGCCACCGCTGCGACCGCAGCGACCGCGTCTGGGTGCCATGGGGCCCGCCCAAGGTTCGTATGAATCACCACGCCGGTCGCATTCCACACGGGCGTGATCGAGGGCTCAAGCCACGCAGCCACTCTTTGAACGACCCTTTCCGCAGCGTCTTCTTCGCCAGCCTCCTGACCGCTCGCGAATGCGGTCCGAATCTCCGCGAGAATTTCCGTCGCGGCGGCCCGTGCGAGGCCCAGCGGAAGTGCAGCTACGCGGCGATCGGCAAGCAATCGATCCATTCGAGGTACACGTCGTCGAGCGTCCACCCATCGCCTCCTGGGGCCGCAGCGTTATCCCGACGCTACCGGTGACCGCCCTTCTCGCCTTTGTCGTGGCCGTATTCTCCGGCGTGCTCGCCACGCGGACGTGGGCGGCCAATCGTTCGGAGCGGTCACGCACTGCGCTGCTCTGCTTAGGTTGGACCATCGCTATTGCCTACACGGCGTTCGCAATCAGCCTGCTGCCGGGTCTGGGGTGGGCGCGCGGGTTGTACATGTTGGCGGGCCAATGCGTGCCCGCGGTGGCCTTGTGGTCGGTCGATGCCGCACTCGCCCGCCCGGAAGAGCCTCGGGGCCGCGAAGTGGCCTTGCTCGCGATGACGACGGCGGTGTCGGCGCCGTTACTGACTGCCCTTCACCTCGCGTTGTATTGGGAAACGCCGGGCATCTCGCCGCCTGAACTGGCGGCGAGTATTTTTGGTTTCGGTGGGTTGGTGCTGCCGCTACGGCGGGTGTGGCGGGCCAGAGCGGAGGCGTCGCTGCGCGTCGTGCGGACGCGGCTCACTTGGCTGTTCGCGTTCGCGTTGGGCGCGGTGCTTTCCACGCTTGCGGAGCACCTCGGACGCCTGACGGTCGATCCGGGCTCGCTTGTCGGCTTGTCGCTCGGTCAGCGCGACTTGGCGCTTCAGGGGATTGTGCCTCCCGTGTCGCCGTTGCTCGCGGCCGTCACGCTGTACCTGATCAACCATGTGGTGACGGCAGCGAGACTGTTGGACCTGCATGAGCTTCTTGGGCGAGCGGTGGCGCTGCTCGCCTCAGCGGGCTTGTTGATGGTGGTAGATGGCCTCACCTTCTTGTGGATCGACACGTTTGCCGCCTGGCCACTTCATTCGTTCTACCAAGTGTTTTTGGCCTCGCTCGTGTTCCTGGCGGTGTACGACCCGCTGCTCAGAGACCGCATTTCCTGGGGCGTTCAGCAGTTGGTGCACCCCGGTGGCCGGGCGCTGTTGGACACACTCGACCAGTTGAGTCAAACGGCCCCCGCCATCGTGGATCGCACAGCGCTTTGCGAGGCGTTGTTAGACGGGTTGCATGGAACGGGCCGGGCGCCGTCGGTAGCGATGTGGTTGTGGGAGGCGGATCGGGAGGCTTTCCAACTCGCGGGGTGGCGGTCCGTAGACGGTACGGCGCCTATTCCAACGCTTGCGCCCAACGTGCTGTCCGCCGCGGAAGATCCTTGGTTGTTGTTGGACACGTTGCGCCCAAACGACCCTCGCCGGGACGTGTTGATCGCGATGCGCGCATCGGTGGCTACGGCGCTGCGACGTGGCGGGATTACGTTTGGCTGGCTTGCCTTGCGACACGAAGCGACGACGGACGGCTGGAGCCAGGATGAACTCAACCGACTCGCCGATTTAGGCAGTGCCGCGAGCGTGGCACTGTCCAACATCCGGGAGTTCCAGGCCCACGGCGAGGCTGTGCGGCTGGCGGCGTTGGGAACCATGGCCGCCGGCCTGGCCCATGAGATTCGCAACCCGTTGGCCGGCATGAAAGGGGCGGCTCAGTATCTGCTTGTGGAACCTGATCCGAAACGAGCCCGGGAGATGCTGGAGGTCATCGTGGCCGAGACGGATCGGCTCGACGACGTCGTTTCGCGGTTTCTTGACTACGCGAGGCCTTTCACGCCACGGATGGCGCCGGAGGACCTCGATGGCATGGTGAGCCGGGTACTCACGCTTCAGCGAGCGCAGGGGCTTCCGCCGGACGTTTTACTCGAACAACACGCCGGGCTCGGCGAGGCGCGGATCCCTTGTGACGGGCCTCTCGTGGAGCAGGTGCTGTGGAACTTGGTCCGCAACGCAGTTCAGGCGGCAGGCTCTGCGGGTCGCGTTGCGGTGCGCACGGCCCTGAACGCAGAGTCCGTCACGATCGCAGTTTCGGACACGGGCCCCGGCTTGCCACCGGATGTACGAAGCCGCCTATTCACGCCCTTCGTGACGACACGAATTGGGGGTACGGGTCTCGGATTGCCGATTGCGCAGCGCATCGTCCGGGCCCATGGCGGTGAGATTGACGTTCGCTCCGTCGAAGGGGAGGGGACGACGTTTACTGTGGTGTTGCCCGCGGGCTGACGCGAGCGGCGGTAGCGTGGTAGAGAGCTGCGTGCCGAAGGATCCACGGACGCTTCTGGACCCTGGAGCAACGCTGCCGGTGATGGACACCGACGCGTTGTGGGAAGCAGCGCGCGCGGATTTGTTGGCCAGGGCCACGGGCGGCGAGGAGACGCGAAAAGCCACGCCGGGCCCCCTCGGAACGCCCCCACCGACCTCAAGACTCCCCGCGCCTGGGGCAATGAAGCCGGGCGTGATGGACCCGACCGTGGCCACGGCGGACTTCCCGACGCCGGCACCCGCCAAGCCATTTGGCTTTCCAGACTGGACCCGGGAGACCGCCCAGGTGCCGGTTCCGCGACGATCCCATGCGCCAAGACGACTGATGGCCGTCGCGGGGGTCCTGCTCGCGTTGGCGGTTGCCCTTGCGGCGTTCCTGTTGCGCTGACCGAGGTCTGGCTGGCCGATGAAAAACGCCTCCCTGCTGTTGCTCTTGCTTGTGGGTTGCGGGCTCGTCGAATTGCCGCCTGAGCCGAACTGCGAGGACAGAACGGCCGCATGGCCCGACGAAGACGGCGACGGTGTCGGTGATGCGACGGCGGTCTATGTGGGCTGTGACGTGCCGGAGGGATGGGTGCAGGTCCCGCCGGCTGGCGACGACACCGGCGCCGACACTGCGGATTCGGGCGACAGTGCTGACACCGGCGATACCGGCACAAGATGACCACACCGGGGGCGGATTCCGCGTCTTCCGCTTCTGGAATGTCGAGGCGGTTTGGGTGGCTTTTCTACGTGCTTGGGTTGCACCGCACCTTGCGTCAAATGCGCTTGGACGGCGCAAGCGCGGAGCATGTGCGTCTGGCACATGATGCCGGACCGGTCGTGTACGTGTTGCGGAGGCGTTCCACGCTTGACCATCTTGCACTCAACAGTGTGCTGAACGCCTGGCGGCTCCCGCTCTCCGTGTGGGCCTCGGAGGCGTCGACGTTTTTCTTTCATGGCCCGGGCCCGGTGTGGGGGGCGCTGTGGGCTGGGTTGCGCCGTCGGTTCAGTCGGGTTGCGGTGGAGGATCCCGTGGCGTCGGGTTGGCTCGCTGCGACCGTGCTGCGGGGCGACGCCGTCACGTTCTGGGTGGAGGAGGACGGCGAACCCGTATTGAGCGCCATCACCACGCCAGGGGATCGGCCAGTACAGTTTCTGCCTGTGGCCGTCATCTGGGACCGAGCGCCCAAAGACGACAATCCGCTCCGCAGGATGTTGCGAGGCGCAGAACCGCCACCTGGGTTTCTGCGTGAGGTGTTTCGCGTGTGGACCGGCCGCCGGGGTGGCCTCGTGCGGATCGGGGAACCGCTGTCATTTGCGTCGGTGACCCAGCGTTTCCCTGATCATCCGGTGCGGGCCGCCCGTTCGGTTCTGCATCGTCTGGTGCGGCGAGAAGTCGCGGTGGTACGCGGGACGGAGTTGGTGCCTTGGGGCACCCTTCGCCATCTCGTCGTCGACAATCCGCCGATGCGTGATCTGGCTCGTCGGGAAGCCGCGACAGAAGGTGTCGCAGTTGACGTGATCGTGCACCGCATGCGTCGCGACTTCGCAGCCATTGCTGCGGACTTCCGCTGGTGGACCATTGCGGTGGCGGCACGGGTGCTTGGACCGGTTTGGACACGTGTGTTCAGCGGCGTGGACATTCGGACGGAAGACTTGGACGCGATTCGCGCGGCGATGCGGCGTGGAACGGTCGTACTCGTGCCGTGTCACAAGTCTCATATGGACTACCTCCTGCTCAGCTGGGTGTTCTACGAGAACGACATCATGCTTCCGCACATCGTTGCCGGCGACAATCTGGCCCTTTGGCCGATTTCGGCCTTCATGCGTCGCTGCGGCGCGTTTTTCATTCGCCGCAAATTCTCTGACGACAGAGTCTACTCCGCCGTTTTCGCCCGGTACGTGCGGGAGATCGTAAGGAACGGCGTGCCGATCGAATTTTTCATCGAGGGGGGTCGCAGCCGAACCGGGCGTCTTCTGCAACCTCGATTCGGCGTGTTGGGCACGGTGATGGACGCAGCCGAACTCCGGAAGGACCCGGCCCACACGGAGGTGACCCTGCTTCCGTTGGCGTTTGCGTACGAGGAAGTGGCGGAGGAGGCGACCTACGAGCGAGAACTGTCGGGTGTGCGCAAGGAGCCGGAGTCTTTCGGTGCGCTGTTGCGAGCTCGGTCAGTGCTCGAACGCCGCTTCGGACGTGCCTATCTGCGAACTGGGAAACCCGTGTACATCTCCGATGTCGTAGACAAGCGTGGCGGCCAACCCGACTGGGGAAACCGCACTGCGCAGTCCCGGCGCGATGCGATTCGTTTCGTTGGCGAACAACTCGTCTGGCGCATCGGCGAAGCGATGGTGGTGACAGCGTCAGGCCTTGCGGCGTTGGCGCTTCTCGCACACCATCGGCGAGGGGTTCGTCATACCGAACTCGTTGCCCGTTGCCACCGACTTCATTCCTGGCTTCAACGGCGCGGTGCGGCCTCGTCTAGCGCGTTGTCCACCTTTGACGAAGCTATCCGGCTGGCCGTAGACCGATTGGTGCGTGCGGGTACGATCGAAGCGACGGGCACGGCGGACGACCGTGTGTGGTCAGTACGACCCGATCGGCGGGTGCGGGCGGACTTCGCCAAAAACCAACTGCTTCACCATTTTTCGGACGCGGGCCTCGTGGCGGCGGCGCTCCGTCGGCACAGTGGACCCGTGACGACCGCGGCGCTTGTGAACGATTTCGTTTGGCTGCGCACCGTGTTGGTGACCGAATTGGTGGCGGACCCGAGTGTGTCTGACGAACAGGCGGTGCGCCGAGCGCTGGCGGATCTGGGCGCACACGGTGCCGTGATCAGCAGCGTCGGTGACGCATGGGTCGTGCAGGATCGGGAGCGCGTCGGCGAGATCTGGTCCCTGGTTCGGGGGCTGCTGGAGGGGTTGCGGTTGCCATTGATTCTTGCCCAACGGTACGTAGAGTCCGGCCGAGATGCGGATCGGTTTGCCCGTGAGTTGCAAGCAGACGGGGAAACCTTGTTGGCTGCCGGGCACGTGACGCGACCGGAAGCGTTGGTGGCGCCTGTGGTCGCCAACCTGACAAAAGCGTGGGGCAAGGTCGGGGTATTGCCCGGTCGTGACAGTGCGGCGGCGCCGGGCACCGAAGAGCGTATCGCTGAGGCGCTGACGAGACTCAGCCCGATGGTGGCCTGATGTCGGAAGCGGATGAGTTGTTTGACGGCGGGCAAGCACCCCGCCCGCGGGGCGCTTGGGTGTGGACCTTCGTTATTTCAGGCCTGGTGCTCGCGATCTTTGGATTGGGATGTACGGCATTGCCCGGAACGGCTTTGGTGCTGGTCGGCTGGTACCTGGCCTGGAAGGACTCGGACCGGGTGGAGAGTGGCTACCTCGCGCTGGCGTACGGACCGAGCGTGTCCAATACGCTGTGGTTCTCGGGCGTTGTCATGGTGGGCGTGCTGGGGTTGTTGTGCGCGCAACTATTGCTGCTGTCCGAAACGCCGGCCTACGACATGCTCGTCAAGGTTCTTGCGCGAGCAGTCATCGAGGCGAGATTCGGCTCTTCACCGTAGCGGGCTCAACCGGTGGGCCAACCGTCGCAGGAGCAGATCAGCGTTCGGTCGCCTGCCGCGTTGTCGACCCGAGCGACCGTGGGCCAATATTTGCCCGCGCGGGTCGCGGCGGTCGGAAATGCGGCGTCTTGACGTGAGTACGCGCGGTCCCAAGTAGTGGCGGTGACGGCCATCGCGGTGTGAGGCGCGTGTTTGAGCGCGCAGTTCGCGTAGGCGATCTCGCCGCGTTCGATGGCGCGGATTTCGTCGCGAATGGCGATCATCGCCTCGACGAAACGATCGAGTTCCGCGAGTGGCTCGCTTTCTGTCGGCTCGACCATCAGCGTACCGACCACGGGAAAAGAAAGCGTGGGCGCATGGAAACCGTAGTCCATCAGGCGCTTCGCAACGTCTTCGGCGGATACGCCGGTCGATTTGAACGGCCGAAGGTCGAGAATACATTCGTGGGCGACGAGGCCATTGTTGCCACGGTACAGGACCTCGTAGTGGCCTTCCAGGCGCTTCGCGACGTAGTTGGCCGCGAGCAACGCCACCTGTGTGGCGAGTCGGACACCGTCGGGACCACACATGGCGATGTAGGCCCAGGAAATCGGCAAGATGCTGGACGACCCCCAGGGGGCCGCAGAAACCGCACCGTTGTGGTCGGATTGATCGCCACGAATTCCCACAACCGGATGACCCGGAAGGAACGGACCGAGGTGGGCGCGAGCACAGATTGGGCCCATTCCAGGTCCACCGCCGCCGTGAGGGATGCAAAACGTCTTGTGCAGGTTGATGTGCAGGACGTCTGCGCCAACCTGGGCGGGCAGAACCAAGCCCACTTGGGCGTTGAGGTTCGCGCCGTCCATATACACTTGACCGCCCGCCGCGTGCACGATGCGCAGCGCCTCGACGATTCCCTCCTCATACACGCCGTGGGTGGACGGATAGGTCACCATCAGGGCGGCGAGGCGGTCGCGGTGGCTGTCCACCTTGGCTCCCAAATCCGCGAGGTCTACGTTGCCTTGGGCATCACAGGCGACGACCACAACTTGCAGTCCCGCCATGACGGCCGACGCCGGATTCGTGCCATGGGCGGACACGGGAATGAGGCAGATGTCGCGAAACGCGTCGCCCCGTGAGCGATGGTAGCCGCGAATAGCGAGGAGGCCTGCGTACTCGCCCTGTGAACCTGCGTTGGGTTGCAGTGCGACGACATCGAAGCCCGTGATGGCCGCGAGCCACGTCTCCAACTCGCCGAACAGGCGGGTGTAGCCCTTCGCTTGTTCGCGAGGAACGAAGGGGTGCAGATTGCCGAATCCGGGAAATGTGACCGGAATCATCTCGGTCGTGGCGTTGAGCTTCATCGTGCAGGAACCGAGGGGAATCATCCCGGAATCGAGCGCGTAGTCTTTCCGAGCGAGGTGATGGAGGTACCGCAACATCGCGGTCTCGGAATGGTGGCTGTGAAAGACAGGCTGTTGAAGCAAGGTCCCCGACCGCGCAACGGACGCCGGCGCAGCACCGTCGCCCACAGCGACAGGCGCGACGCCGAAGATGTCGAACAGGTCGTGCAGGTCGCCTTCGGTCATCGTCTCATCGAAGGCCACACACAGGACGCCTCGCCCCTCTTGGCGCAAGTTGATCTTGTGACGGGCGGCGCGGGCCAGAATGGCGGGTTCTTGAGTTCCCACGTCGATTCGAACGGTGTCGAAGAAAACGTCAGACGTTAAGAAACCGGCCTTGCGCGCGGCGTCGGCCAGCGCTTGAGCCCCCGAATGGATGCGCTGGGCAATGGCGCTCAGGCCGGTGGGCCCATGCCAGACGCCGTACATGGCGGCCATGATCGACAGCAGCACCTGTGCTGTGCACACGTTGCTGGTCGCTTTTTCGCGCCGAATATGTTGTTCACGGGTCTGAAGGGCCATGCGGAGCGCTGGGTTTCCGTCTGCGTCTACGGACACGCCGATCAACCGTCCCGGCATTTGTCGCTGGTACGCGAAACGGGTCGCCATGAAGCCGGCATGCGGTCCGCCGTAGCCCATCGGCACACCAAAACGTTGCGCCGAGCCCACGGCGATGTCTACGCCTTGAGCGCCCGGCGGCTGCATCCACACGCACGCGAGGAGGTCCGTCGCGCAGGTGACGATTGCGCCAGCGGCATGGGCGCGTGCGCTCGTCGTTGTCAAATCTCGGACGCGGCCGTCTGCGGCGGGATTTTGTAGCAACACGCCAAAGGCGGGCGTGGTGCCCGGGTCCCACTCTGTGAGGTCGGCGACGACGATCTCTATGCCGAGAGGCTCCGCTCGCGTTTGAAGCACGGAAAGGGTCTGGGGGAGCACGCCTCGGTCCACCACGTAGCGGTCGATCTGCAGCTTGGACACGCGATGGCTCATCGCCATGGCTTCGGCCGCCGCGGTCGCCTCGTCGAGCAGGCTTGCGTTGGCAATTTCGAGGCCAGTCAGCTCTTGAACAAGTGTCTGGAACACGAGCAAGGCTTCGAGCCGTCCTTGGCTAATCTCGGCTTGGTAGGGCGTGTACGCCGTGTACCAACTTGGGTTCTCGAGCACATTGCGCAACACGACCGGGGGCGTCACGGTGCCGAAATAGCCGAGGCCGATATAGCTGCGCCACAGCTCGTTCTCTGCGGCACGTGCGGTGAGGGCGGCCAGTGCCTCTCGCTCACTCAATGCGGGCGGAAGTGCAGGCGGTCCATCGGTCAGAATCGCGGAAGGCACGGCAGCTCGTGTCATCTCGTCGAGTGACGAGAATCCGAGTGCCGCCAGCATGGTCGCTCGATCGTGTTCGTTCGGACCGAGGTGCCGGTCCACAAAGCGCTCAGCCAAGAACATGGAAACCTCGTGTGCCCGCTGTCAGTGGCTGATTTTCGCCGCATATTCGGTTGCGTCGAGCAGGCCGCTCAACGGGCCGTCGAGTTTGAGCTTGTAAATCCAGCACCCATAGGGATCGGCGTTGATGCGTTGGGCGTCGTCGCCAAGCGCTTCGTTGACCTCGACGACCACACCGGCCGCGGGCGCGTACACCTCAGCCACCGCCTTGACGGACTCGACCTCGCACACGATGTCGCCCAACGCGACTCGTTTGCCGACCTCCGGCAATTCGATGTGTACAAGCTCGCCGAGCGCGTCCTGAGCGTGGTCGGTAATGCCCACCGACAGGAGATCGCCGTCGCGCGCTATCCACTCGTCATGGGAAGTGTAGAGAAGCTGGCTCGGTATGCTCATGAGGCCTCCCGGGAGCGCCGGTGAAAGGGGGTCTGTACGACAGTGGCTGGCGTTTCACGTCCGCGGACATCAACGATGAGTGGGGTGCCGATCGCCGTGAAGGCCTCATCGACGTACGCCAGCGCGACGTTCTTGCCGACGAAGGGGCCAAGGGTTCCCGACGTCACCTTTCCGACGACCTGACCTGCCGCGCGAATATCCATCCCATCGCGTGCGATTCTGCCGTCGGACACCAGCCCCACCAGCCGCCGGGCTTCGACTCGGCTTGCCACCGCTTCGCCGCCGAGGAAGCCGCCGGGTTTACCGGTTTTGACGATCCACCCCAACCCGGCCGCCAGCGGGTTGCTGTTGTCGTCGAGCTCGTGCCCGTACAGGCAATTCCCTGCCTCCAGGCGGAGGGTGTCGCGCGCGCCTAGGCCGACGGGTTCAATGCCCCAAGGTGCGCCTGCGTCCAGAATGCGCTGCCAGGTCGGTCCAGCCTTTTCGGCCGGGATGAAGACCTCGAATCCGTCTTCGCCGGTGTACCCGGTCCGTGCAATGATGCAGCCGTGAACGTCGGCAAACCGGCCCGTGACGAATTGCGGACGCTTCAACGTCCGTACCCCCTCTCCCGCGAGCGCCGCGACCACGTCCACGCCGTTGGGGCCCTGAATGGCGACTTGCGCCCACTGATCGCCTTGGTCTTCCCACTCAGCCCCAAACCTGTCGTTGCCGGTCAGCCATTCCCAGTCCTTCGCGCGGTTGGACGCGTTGACGCAGACCAGGAAGTCGTCGGCCGCCATCCGGTAGGCGTACACGTCGTCCACCACGCCTCCGCCGTGGTTGCACACGGCGTTGTATTGGGCGTTTGAGACTTCAAGCCGACGAACCGCGTTGGTCAGCAGCCAAGAAAGGGCCTCCGCAGCGTTGGGGCCGCGCACGCGAATCTCGCCCATATGGGACACGTCGAAGAGGCCAACGCGGGTCCGGACCTGAATGTGTTCGGGCGTCAGACCCCGGTATTGAACCGGCATGTCGAATCCGGCGAAAGGGACCATTCGGGCGCCGTGTGCGACGTGGGCGGCGTGAAAGGGCGTGCGGAGTAGGTCCATGCTGACTGCCCGGGCGGCGGGGCTCTTCACCGGGTCCGTCGCGCTTGTCAACGGGCCAGGCGGCGTGTGGCTGCCGTTACGGTGTTGTGCATCAGCATGGCGATGGTCATGGGACCGACGCCGCCGGGCACTGGCGTGATGGCTCGGGCGCGTAGTGCCGCTGCTTCTGTGTCCACGTCCCCGCAAAGGGTGCCGTCTTCACGTCGATTGATGCCGACGTCGATGACCACCGCGCCGTCACGAATCCACGCACCCTGGACAAATATCGGGCGGCCGATTGCCGCGACCACCACGTCGGCGCGGCTGATTTCACCGGCGAGATCGCGGGTGTGGCTATGGCAGACGGTGACCGTGGCGTTCGCCTGCTCGAGCAACTGCGCGACTGGACGCCCGACGATGGTGCTCCTGCCGAGCACGACGGCGCGCACGCCGGGGAGCGACACGCCTCCTTCGCGGAGCAATTCCATCACGCCGGCTGGGGTGCAGGGCTTGAACACCGCCCGTCCCATGGCGAGCAGACCGGCGTTGCGCGAACCCAAGCCGTCCACGTCTTTGTTCGGGTCGATAGACTCTACGACTGCGTTGGCGTCGAGGCCGGCCGGCAACGGCAACTGAACCAGGATTCCGTCCACGGAGTCGTCGTCGACCAAGTCCCGCACGGCGGCCATCAGGGCAGCCTGGGAAACTGTGGCATCTAGGGTGATTTGGCGATGGCGCATGCCAAGGCGATGGGCGACCTCGCCCTTGCGTCGCACATAGACTTGACTCGCCGGGTTCTCCCCGACCAGGACGACAGCAAGGCACGGTGGCCGCACAAGGGCCGCAATTCTCGGGAGCAGGGCTTGGTTGAGACGCTTGGCAAGCGCGTTGCCGTCGAGCCGTAGCGCTGTCATGTGGCTGGAGAGGACGAAGGCGTAGCGGAGGCCTTCGGTGCCGACGCCGGTTGCGCGGCCGGCGCTGGCGTAGCGCTGTCAGCCTTGGCCGGGGTGGAGGCGCCGTCGCCCGAAGACGCTGCCGGAGCGGTTGATGAGTCCCCCTTGGCTTCCGCCTTTGGCTCGCCTTTCGACTCGCCTGCGGACTCTTTCTTAAGGCCGTAGTGGTCCTTGTACCATCCGCCGCCTTGCAGGATGAACGACGAAGCGCTCACCTTTTTGGTCATGGTTTCAGCGCACTGTGGGCAAGGCGGTGGTGGTGCGGTTCGAGGCACGAGCCGTTCGAGCTCAGCGCCGCAGCTACCGCACCGATACTCGTAGATCGGCACTGTAGGGACCCCATTCGCCGGGCGGGGCTAACGCGTCGTGCGCCCGGTGCGTGGCGTGCACGGTGTGTCGTGGGTACAGCGGCGACCTGGAGGTCCCAATCGCGCTTCGCGACCTCGTGCTGTTCGTGCCCGTGCTCTTTCTGTTGTGGGTCGCGGCTGGGCGGTTTGGCGGCATGGCGGTCGCCGCCGTGGACAGGGGCGTTCCCTTTGAATTGACGGCGGCGCGGATTGCGACATTTGCGCGCGAGGTGGTGGGGCGAGCCTTGCTTCGGACGCTCACTCCCCTTGGCTACTTCTTCCCGATGCCCCCAGGACGTGGCGACGACGATGTGCCTGTGCTGGTTGTCGGAGAGCCCGGGGCGCGCGCTCACCTCGTGTTTCTGGTCACGTGGCTTCGCCTGCACGGGCATGCGCGTGTCTGGGCCGTGGACTGCGGCGGGACGCGCATGCCGTTGGCGGCGCGGGGCGCGGAGGTCGCGGGCCGTATCGCCGAACTCGTTCGGTCGACCGGCGCGCCGGTGGTGGATGTGGTTGGTTTTTCAATGGGTGGACTTGCGGCCGCCTGGGCGATTCGGCACGGCGAGAACACAGCTTTGGTTCGACGTTTTGTCACGATCGCGACCCCTTGGAGGGGAACACGTCTCGCCGTCTTCGATGTTCCGCACATTCCCTATGAAATTCGGTACGGCGCATCGATCCTCGACGACTTGGTCGCGCCTGGCGTACCCACAACCACGTTGTGGGGCGACGACGACCCCATCGTCGTCCCCGCCACGTCGGCTGCGGCAGATGGCACCGTGACGTGTGCGGTGCATGGGGGAGGCCACCATGAACTTCTCTTGTCAGGGCGCGTGTATCGGGCCATTTCGGCGGTCTTGGACGCCGCGTGACCTTGTTCGAGCGTCGTCTACTGGTGGTGATGGGCAAGGGCGGAACGGGGCGGACCACCGTGGCCAGTCGGTTTGCGAAACTCGCTGCGACGCAAGGAAAACGAGTCGTGTGTGTAGAGCTCAACGGCGAGTCGGACCTGTCACGGCGGATGGGGCTAGCGGGACGGTCGTACGCACCTCGGTCGACCGCAACCGGAGTAGACGTTTGCTCGCTGACGGCTGCGGAATCGATCGACGACTTTGCGCGGCGTCAGGTCGGAGGCCTCGCGGCGCGGGCGTTGGGTAGCCGCTGGACCGCTGCGTTCCTCGAAACACTTCCGGGCCTCGCCGACGCCGTTCAGCTCGGGAAAGTGGAGAACATGCTTCGACAGCCTGATGTTGGAGACCCTGCGTGGGACCTCTGTGTGGTCGATGCGCCGGCAACGGGGCACGGCCTGAGCCTGCTGGATGCGGCGTCTAGTTTGGTTCGTCTAGGAAAAAGCAGCCCGTTTGCGACGCTCGCGCGACGTATCGCTGATCTGGTTGAGGACCGAGCTCTGACCGGCATCGTGCTCGTCACCACCCCCGAGGCGCTGCCAGTCTCGGAGACGGAACTGCTAGCCCGCGAGCTTTCCGAGGCTGGTCGCCCCGCGGATGTGCTCGTCGTTCATCGCCTGACGCCTCCGGCTGTCCCAGGCCCTCCCGAGTGGTCTTCGACGCGCAAGGTGCTCGAACGAGCTTGGTCCCGCGACCCGGGAGGGGTTCTCGCAATTGCCGAGGTGGATCGCCTGATTCGTCGACGGGAGGCAGAATTGGGTCGCGTCCGCGCGCTGTGCGCACAGTTGGGCGAAACGAGCGTGTGGTCGTTGGACAGTGCTGGCCAGTTGGAGTCGTCCCTATGAGTCGAATCTGGGTGATTTGCGGCTCGGGCGGTGTCGGGAAAACGACGGTCGCCGCGGCCCTTGCTGTGGCGCTGGCCGGACTCGGAAGAACCGTTGCGCTGCTGACGGTGGACCCGGCGCAGCGTCTGGCGGATGCGTTGGGGCTGCCGCTTGCCAATGGGTGGACGACACTGCCGTTGCTTTGTCCCGGCCGGGTAGATGCCGCGATGCTGGACCGGCGCAGTGCTTGGGAGGACCTCGTGCGACGGGAGCTAGGCGACGAAGCAGAAGGCTTGCTTGCCCACCCGATAGCGCAAGCTGTGGGGACGCGGTTGGGCGGAAGTCACGAGTACCTTGCCTTGGAGCGCTTGGAACGCACGGCAAGCGCAGGGACTTGGCAGGACATTGTGGTGGATACGCCGCCGGCGAGCCATGCGCTCGAGCTGCTGCGGGGGCCGGCTCGGCTGCGGCGCGCCTTCGACCCGGCCGTGATGGGTGCCCTTCGCGCCTCCACCTCCTTCGCTCGTCGGGGCTTGGGCGTGGTTGCGCGCGTCGCTGGCTCTGAGTTGTTTTCCGAAATCGGAGGCTTTTTCTCACTCGCTGGCGCCTTGGCTCCCGTTCTGAGAACGCGTGGCGCTGGTGCGGCAAGGCTTCTTCGGAGCGACGCCACCCGCGCGTTGTGGGTGGCGCGTCCGGATTCTGAGGATCTTGTTGCGCTCGACGCTTTCCGCGCTGCTTTGGTGCCGCTTGGCGTGCGTGCGGGCGCCGTCGTGGCGAATCGGACCGAAAGCCGGCCTGCACATTCGGAGGTATTGGCCTCGGATCCGCCACCGCCGAGGGGAATCAGCGCGGAAACGTGGGGTCCGTGGTGTAGTGCCGTCCGAGGTCACCTTCGGCTGGCCGACGCCCGTGGAGAGCGTTGCGAGCGTGGTGTACGTCGGATGGCGGCGGTGTCGGGTTTGCCGGTGTGGCCGCTCCCCGAGGTCGGATTGGAGGGCCTAGCCGGTATTCAGCGACTCGGTTGTCACCTTGCGGCTCCGCTGCGCGCCTGGCCCACGGAGTCAGCGAACCCCCATCTCTAGCGACCGGAGCGTTTCTTCGCCATCGATAGGTAGGTCTGGATGTTGGGGATCTCGGGGTCGAGTTGGTACGCCCGGCTGAGATCCTGCAACGCGACCGGATGATTCTTCCGGTAATAGTGGCTGATTCCCCGGCGACAGAGGGCCATCGCGTGATTGGGTTCTTTCTCCAACGCGGAGTCGAAGAACGAAATGGCCTTTCTGTAGTCTTTTCGTGCGAAATACAGGTCGCCCACGGCGATTTGCGGCTCGGGGCTGTCCGGCGCGAGGTCTTCGGCGGTCATGAAGTCGCTCATGCTTCGCGAAAAGTCTCCCAGGTCGAGGAACAGGCGACCGCGACCGATTTGGGCGTCCACGTTTCCAGGATCCAAGTCGATGAGGTCCGAGTACAACTCGGCGCCCCGCGCCAAATCGCCGGCCTCCACCGATTCACGAGCTCGCATTAGAGCTGCGTACACTTCGTTGGCTGCCATGCGATTCGCCGACGAGTCGTCGCTGAGCGGTTCTCCAGTTTCGTCGGTATCTTCGTTCATTTCCTCCTCGGGCTCTTCGTCAGGCGCATCGTCGTATTGCTGGACATCGAGCCGGAACTCGCCGGAGCCTGCGTCCTCCACCTCTTCCTCACCGTAGTCACCCAGGTCGCCGATCTCGATGGCCTCCTCTTCCTCTTCCTGGCCGAGAACGCGGCCGGTGCCTTGATCCGCGTTGATTTGAATGGCCGCGGCGCGGGGGCGTTGATCCGCCGCGTCTCGAATTCGAGGGACAGAGGGGTCACCGTACAGCCCGGCCGTGACGCGTGCAGACGGCCCGCCTGCACGAAGGGGCGTCGCTGCCGGCGTTCTCAACGTGGCGGCGACGGGAAGCCGAGCCGCGGATGGCGCCGGCGTACGCTCAATGGCCGGTCGAGGCGTACCCAACCGAATGACCGGCGGCGGGCTCGGTTCGACGTAGGTCTCTTCAGCGAACAAGTCCTCGTCGCCGGCATCATCGACGTCAACGATCGCGGGCGGAGCACCGATCATGACTCGCGCCGTGGTCGGCGGTACCGAGCGCGACACGGGGGCGATGGGAGGCAGCGTGGACCGCCCAGGTGGGGGACTGACCGACCGTGTGGGCTGCCCCGAGGTCGGAACTGGCGGAACTGGCGGAACCGGCGTGGCTTGTTCATCCAGCCGAGGAGGCAGGGGCATGCGGGTCCGAGCGGCGCGGACCGGCGTTGGCGCGGCTGCTTCACGGAGCCGAGCGATTTCTGAGGCGTCAGCGACGAAGATGACTTCTTCGTCGTCGAACGCGTGCATTGAATCGTCGGACTCGTCGCCGCTGAAGCCCGAGGCCTCGCGGTCGTCCTCGGCGCTGCCCTCGCCCTCGGCGCTGCCTGGATCCGCCTCGGACTCGTCTTCGGCGTTAAGTGCAACGGGGCCATCGAAGTCCACGAACGACGGTCCTGCCGACCTTGAGGCAGTTGGGGCCGCAGCGACTGGCGCTGGGGCCGGCGTCGCGTACCGGAAGTACCTGCCGAGATCGTCAGGTTCGGGCGGATGCTCCGAATTGAGGTCTTGGTCCTCTTGCGGTTCGGGCTGCTCGTCTTCTTCGACGTAAGAAACTTCTTCGCCCTGTGAATCCGCCTCGGCGTCGTCTTCGTCGTGCAGCGGTTGTCCCGCCCTTGCCCAACCTGGAGTCAACAGTCGTCGCGCGCCCTCAAGCGAAAGGCGCTCAACGGCCAAGACCGACCTGAACGGGAGGGTATTCGAGGCGAGCACCCGAAGGAAAGTCTCGGTCGCTTCGAGCGACGCCGCTAGTTCATGCGTGCCCACGGATCACTGCCCCAGGTGCGCGAGCACCGCATTGAGGTCACCCAGCAGTTTCTCGCGGCCTTCGGCGATTCGGTCCACCGAACGATCGACGGCGTCGAGACGCGCACGCGCTTCGCGGTCGCCGCGGCGCGCGCGGTCGTCGAGGCCGTCCCGTTGGGACGCAAGACGACGCAGCTCGCCGTCGGCGGTCGAGATGCCCCGGACCAGCTCCTTCGCGGCTTTGACGTAGCTGAGCAGGTCGGCAATCCGATGCTCGAGCACGCGATCAAGTTCCGCCTGCAGGGCATCGAGTTCGTTGTCGGCCATTCCCATCGCCTCCGTCGCGCGCTCCACGCTACCATCGAGAGGATTGCACCGTCAAACGCCTAACGGCAGACGGGTTGTCAGGGGAGTGCGAACCGTCAGGTCAGGCCATCGCCCAAGCCGTGCCTGCGAAGCATCCGACCGAGTGTTTTTCGGTCGACTCCGGCGTCTCGCGAGGCGCGTGACAAGTTCCCTCCACATCTCTCCAACAAGTCCTCGACGTATCGGCGTTCGAAGCCCGCCAACAGGCGATCGCGCTCCTCGTGGAAAGAGCCCTGTCCGACTGGAAGATCGCGCTCCGCGGCGGGATCTCTCTCAGGCGGCGGTACAACCCGGAGGGCGTCTGGCAGCGCAGACAAGCCGATCAGCGGCCCGTCTGCAAACGGGATCGCGCCGAGGATCACATTTCGCAATTCGCGGACGTTTCCGGGCCAGCGCCAGGCGCGAAAGATCCGTTCGACTTCCGGGTCCACACCACGAATGCGGTGTGGAAAGTTTGCGGACTGCAGCAGGCGGTCGACCAACATCTGTAGGTCTTCCAGGCGATCCCGGAGCGGGGGAAGCCTCACTTCAACGACGCCGAGCCGATAGAAAAGATCCTCGCGGAAACGCCCTTCAGCGACCTGACGCTGCAGATCGCGGTTGGTGGCAGCGACGACGCGCACATCGACGGGCCGCACACGGCGATCGCCGATCCGGCGGACCTCGCGCTGCTCCAGGACCCGCAAGAGCGTGGGTTGGATCTCGAGGGGCAGCTCACCGAGTTCGTCGATGAAGATCGTGCCGCCGTGGGCCTGCTCAAACACACCGGGCCGTGCTGCGATGGCCCCCGTGAACGCACCCTTCTCGTGGCCGAACAACTCCGCTTCGACGAGGCTGCGTGCCACAGCACCGCAGTCGAACACGACGAAGGGACCCTGTGCGCGAGGGGAACGAGCGTGGATCGCGCGGCTGACAAGTTCTTTCCCGGTTCCCGTCTCACCGGTGATCAAGACGGTGAGGCCGGTCGGTGCAACCCGCTCCAGGACCGAAAAGACTTGGCGCATCGCGACGCTGCCGCCGACGAGCGATTCGAACCGAGGCTCGACGGCCGGTGTAATGACCACGACCTCGTCGAGTACGCTGAATAAGATCTCCGTCTTCCCGACCCGAAACACGCGGTCGGTGGGAAGGAACACTTCGCGAACCCGCACTTCGCCGACGAAGCTCCCATTGGTTGACGCGCAGTCCCGGAGCACGATGCCATCGGCCGTTCGCACAACCTCGGCGTGAACGCGGCTCACAGTGTTGTCTGTCAGGACGAGGTGGTTGGATTCGCTCGCGCCGATCCGCACGACATCAGAATCGTACTCACCCTTGGAACCGATGTCCGGCCCCGACACGACTTTCAGTGCGACGCGACGAAGGTGGATCTGGGTGGTCATCGGCCCATCGGGAATGACCGAAGTGATCTCGACGCCCATCCACTCGCCTCTGAGGTTTCCGCTAACCTTGCTCGGCAGCTACCCAGCGCGCTCGTGCTCGCGTCAGAATTCGCTGGATCGATCTGCGGTCCATGCCACCGGCCCGTGCTGCCGCGCTGACGTTGCCTGTATGGGCCTCCATCTGGGCCAAAACGTAGCGGATTTGGAACTCGTCTAGGAAGAGCCTTCTGGCCTCCATGTAGTCCAAATCCAGCCGTAAATCCGGGGACCAGGGGCCTGGCGGGCGAGGCGGCGGGCCGAGCAAAAGCGGCGGAAGGTCGGACAACTCCAGCGGGACGTCGGTGGCGATAGCCACGAGGTAGGCGGCGACGTGCCGCAACTCGCGAACGTTCCCGGGCCAGGGCCACGTCAAAAGGTGGCGCCGTGCGGGCTGGGACAACGCGGGAAGGCTGCGCTTCGTGCCGTCGACACCGGCCGCAAGAAATTCGTCGAGTAACAATTCGACGTCGCCAGGGCGGTCACGAAGGGGCGGAAGTTCGATTTCGACGACGCCAAGACGGTGAAGCAGGTCGCGACGAAAACGCCCCTCCTGCACGCGGGTCCTGAGGTCTCGCCACGTAGCCGCGACGATGCGAAGGTCTGCTGTGCGTTCGGTCGTCCCCCCGACCGGCCGGTACGTTCCGGACTCGAGCAGCCGAAGCAGGCGGGTCTGCGCTTCCATCGGGAGCTCGCCAACTTCGTCCAAGAAAAACGTGCCGCCGCGCGCGGCTGCCACCAAGCCCTCACGACGCGTGGATGCGCCGGTGAAGGCCCCACGTTCGTGGCCGAACAACTCAGCTTCGACCAAGGTGGGCGCGATAGCGGCGCAGTCCACGGCGATGAAGGGACCGTCCCGTCCAGATGCCTTGTGAAGTGCCCGGGCGGCGACCTCTTTGCCGGTCCCCGTTTCCCCTCGAATGAGGACAGAAAGGGGCGTCCGCGCCACCTGGGCGAGGCGTGAACGAACGGTGTTCATCGCGTCGCTCGTCCCGAGCAGGCCCTCCATCCCGGCTGGGGTCACAAGCCCTCCGCTCGCAAGCGTTTGCCTGGCACGCGCACGCCGGCGCGGCGCTCGGGTTCGACCGCGACCCAAGTGAGGGCGTCTACGTTGCTGCCCGCCACAGACACGTGAACGGTGGCGCGACGCGACAGGCCTTCTCCGACGCCCTCGTACATGTCGATGAGGGGCAGGGCCTCGAATCCGACGTCCTGAACGAGCTGGCCGACGATCTCGTCATCGCCGTCGAGTGCCAGGACCGCTTGTCCAGCTGGCATTCGGTAGGCGCGGCCTCGCGTGGTTGCCGGAGCGCGATGGTAGGGGCTCAAGAGGGAGGCGACGGCGGATCGATGCCTAAGTGTGCCGACCAGGAACACTGGGACACAGCGGTTCGGCGAGGACTTCACGAGTCGACCCAGGCTTCTAGGGAATCGGCGAGTCCTGCGAGCGGCTCGTAAAGCATGCCTTCCTCCGGTTCCGTGCGAAGGGCGGCATACAAACGTTCGCTCAGCACCAAACGCCGCTCTAAGCTCGACGCCACGCCTAAGCCTACGAGCATGGGCACCAGCGAGGCCGACAGGCGCCCGGCCCCGCTTCGATGGCAGACCACCCAGCCACGAGAGCGTCCGTACAGGGCCAACTGTTCGAGCAGGGGCCCCCTGGCTTTGCCACCGACACGCAGGCCGACGTCTTGTCCGCGTCGATACACTTCGATTTTCCCGCGGGAGCGCCGATGGGCGAGCAGCGCCGCGGTGATCAACGTCACTGCGGGACAGTGGCTGATCGCGCGAATTCTCAGTGAACGCGCATCGGGCACCGTTCTCGGCACAACCTCGCCTGGGTGGACCAAGCCGGAGTGCACGACTGTCGGACGGTCGAAAGGGCCCGGCAGCGCCACGACGTCTCGCTGGCGCCCGTTTCTCAACAAACGGTCCATGGACTGTGCGCCCTCTGACAGGACGGCGAGTTCCGGCGGAAAAGCGATGGTGAGGTCCGCCTGCCCGACGCGATCGAGGAACGGCGCCTGGACGACGATGGGTACCGGCCCAGGTCCTGACGCGAGCGGCAGTGCAGCGAGGGGTCGGTCGGGAATAATCGAAGCGACCCGGTGTTCCAGTTCTTCCGCTCGAGGTCGGCCACCAAACAGGCGCTTGTCCCAAGACCGGTAGCGACGCGCCACTTCGTCTGACAGCGGCACTGCCCGTCGGAACAGCCAGTCCCGGTAGCCGGAGTCCGTCAAGACGACGCCCGCCGCAAAGCAGGTCAGGTCGGCGCGCGCGACGGCGTCCGCCGTACAGATGATGCGTTCTTCGACGCGGACGGCGTCGCCACGGCGCAACGCGAGGTCCACACATTCGCCGAGCTGGAGCTCTGTTGCGCCTGCCCCATCGAGCAATGCCCTGAGGTTGCCCAGCGACATCTCGCCGCGGTCAATCAGTTCGCGTAAGACCCAGGCGTACGCGTCCGGGTCCTGGGGCGACGTTGCCACCAGTGCGTCGGGGGACCGGTTGGGGACGATGGTATGAAAGGGTAAGCCAAGTTGCGCGGGCGCCCCTCGTAGGCGGGGTCGCGGCAGCCGCGTTGCAGGCGCGAGCAGTCCCCGAACAGCGCTTGCGCGACGGTCCACTGTGACGGGTGACAGATCGGGTTCGGTTGAAGAGATGGCGCGGCTGAGGAGGTCGTGGGAAGGCAGCTCACCGTCAGAGGCATCGAGCCATCGACCGGCCACCGGATGTTCCCAACACGCTCGGGCGTGAACAGCAGCGCGGTTGTCGCCAGCGTAGGCGAGTTCGAGACCCAACGGTGTCAGGTCGCTCGTTTCGTCGAGCAAACCGAGCCAGATGGCGGCCTGCTCGTAGTAAGCGACGGTGCGCGGGTCGATGCCGAGTGCCTCGCCCAGTGCCCGCGTCGAGCGGTTGCCCTCCGCGAGGGCGTCCACCAACCGCCACAGCAGTTGCGGATTGTTGGCATTCGGCACGCGGGCGTGGCGGTCGACCATGGCGCACCGCTAAGGGAGCACACCCCAGGCGTCGAGGAGCGCCAAACCTTGAGGAAATACTTCAAGGTTTGACTTGACATTGCAACAGGTGCTTGGCTACCGTGACGGCGTATGGAGACGCTATGAGTCGGCTGACGCGGCGACTGACCCTGCTGCGGGCGAAACGAAACGGATGCTGGGATCCGGATCAAGCGTGGTACGAGACGGCCCCACGAGCCCGCGCTGCGCGTGCTGTTCGGGTCCACCTCCGGCGGATGGAACCGGTGATGCTGGTGGCGCCTCGATGGAGCGAGCCGCATCGTTTTCTGGACGAACTGGGTTGCGATCTGGCCTTGGGCAAACCTGACGTCGTGACGAGAACGCTGAACCTAGCACCGCTTGCCGGTCGGACGATTCCGCAGGCGTGGGCTTGGTTGCTGCAGGCGCTTCAGGAGTTCTGTGCGATTCGACAAGATGGGCCGGCGACGTCGGCGGTTTCGTCGCAGGGATTCCATCGTGTTTTGCGGTCGGTGCTTGAACGCGCCTCCACGGGTCCCCGTCGATGCCTCATGTTTCATGGCACGGAACACGCCCCTCTGGATGCCCTCACCGACCTCGTTGAAACGTTTACCGACGCGGCGGCGCGGCGAAACAGCACGAGCACGGGGCTGAACCTCCTCTTGTCGGGCTCGTTGCCAATTCCTTCGTGCACGGGTCGCTTCGTCCAGCTTCAGCTACCGGACTTCGGTCTAGGGGAGGCGACAGAGGCGCTGGCCGAGCAGGCCGGAGCGGTGCCGCCCACGTTGCTGGCCCACCTCGTCAAGGTCGTCGGCGGCGTGCCCGCGCTGATCGAAGCTGTGGGACGGCTGGACCTCGCCCATCAAGGTGAAATCGTCGCCGACCGAGCAGCGGTGTGGAAGCTCTTGGGTGCGCTCGGTGATGAAGTGCGCGGTGCGGCCCACATTCTCGCGTCGGATTTGCAACTCGCCCAGCGGATGGAGACCATTGCGCGCCTGGGGCCGGTCGTTGCAGACCTCGAACAGGACGCGGCGCTGTTGCGATCGGGTCTCGTCACGTTGTTCGACCGTCGCCGCATTCGCCTGAGAGCGCCCGTGTTCGCAGACGCTGTCACCTAGGTGTGAGGTCAGGCGTCGTCGAAGTCGAACTGCAGGGCTTCTCCGACTTCGGCTTCTAGCCAGGTCTTTAGCCGCGCCTTGAGGCGGGCCTCAACCTGGCGAATGCGCTCTTTTGTGACCCCAAACTCGTCGCCCAACTCGGTCAGGCTTACGGGGTCCTGCGCAACGAGTCGCCGCGACCAGATGACGCGCTCTCGGTCGTCCCGGATATGGTTGGCGGCGAACTCCGCGAGCTTGACCTGCATGAGATTCGACAACTCTGCAGAAGCCGCGCTTGTCTCTGGATTCGCTGCGTTGCCGTCTGCAACGGTCTCTTGTAGCGCTCGGCCGTCCGGGTCGTCGGTCGAGGGGCCGTGTAGCGAAAGGGCTGGCGCGCGAAGGTGGACGTCCACCGCGTCCACTTCTTGTTCCGAAACGCCGAGACGCTCGGCAAGTGCCTTCGGCGAGGGTGTGACCCCCTCGGCGATGAGTTGGTCGCGTTCTTTTTGCAACTGAAAGAACAACTTTCGACCGGCGCGTGTACTTCCCAGCCGAACAAGGCGGAAGTTGTCGAGCAAGAAGCGCAGGATCATCGCGCGAATCCAATACTGCGCGTAAGACGAAAACCGGATGTCCCGTGTGGGGTCATAGCGGGACAGCGCTTCGACGAGTCCGACGTTTCCCTCTTGGATGAGGTCGAGCACGCTGGCCCACTTCCGATGGTACTGAAAAGCGATCCGGATGACGAGGCGCAGGTTGGAGGTGACCAGGCGTTCGGCGGACTCAACGTCGCCGTTCTCCCGGTACTTTCTGGCGTAGTCGCGCTCTTCTTCCGCGGTCAGCAGCGGGTACCGACGCACCTCGGAAAGGTAGTAAGAAAGCAGGTCGCGCGCTGGGAGGTCGCGAGGTGGTGCGCGAAGGGCAGTCAGCCCTCTGGGTGTGGGGAGTCGTACCGAGCCGTCGTCGAATTCGTCTTCTTCACGGCTCATGGCGCCTCCCTACTGCGGCCCGGACCTGTGTGAGCGCCGCGGCCAGCGTACGACATGCGGTAGACGCGCCCGCGAGGAACGGCAAGCCCTCTTCGTCTTCTGGATTGAACGGAGAACCGTCAATCCGCGTCACGATGCCCCCGGATTCCCGGATCATCAGGACGCCGGCGCCGACATCCCAGTGGGACCAAGCGGCGATCCCGGCAACGACACCCGACCCGGCAGCGACCAACGCCAGATGTGCCGCGGAGGATCCGAGAGCCCGGACTTTCCCAGGCCATTGGATGGCCACACGATGGCTCCGAGACGGGAAGTAGGCGACGTCGTGCCGGCTTGGCATGGCAGAATCGCGCATGGCCATCCGGGTCCCATTGCACCACGCACCAAAGCCGACGGCCGCGAAGTAGAACCGATCGAGTTCAGGCAGGTAAAACGCCCCGATTTGGTAACGGCCTTCCATCATCCAGGTGACGGTCGGGCCCCAGTACGCAAGCCCGTCGGCGTACGCTGAGGTTCCGTCAATCGGGTCAATGTACCAACAACCGTGAGACCCCTCAAAGCGCGTGCCCTCCTCTCCGACGACTGCGGCCTGAGGAAAATGCGCGCGGAGGCCGTCGGCGATGACGTTTTCCGCGTCTGAATCGGCGTCAGTCACCTCGGAGCCGTCCCCTTTGAGCCGCCGAACGTGGCGCCCCGGATGCCGAAGACTCGCCCCACCTGCCTGTCGCAGGACTTGCTCCAACACACAGGCGACCTGTTCAAACTCTCTGGGTTCCACAGGCACCTACCATCCCGCGCTCCCGCGCTTGCCATCGGGCCGCCTGCCGGATTACCCGAGCCGCCTATGGTGGGTGTAGCTCAGTTGGTAGAGCACTGGACTGTGACTCCGGTGGTCGCGGGTTCAAGTCCCGTCATCCACCCCACTTGATTGGGCCCATAGCTCAACTGGCAGAGCGCCGGACTCTTAATCCGTAGGTTCCAGGTTCGATTCCTGGTGGGCTCACTCTCTCTTTTCTAAGGAACCATCACGCGAGAATGGCGGAATGGCAGACGCGCTGGACTTAGGATCCAGTGGGCAACCCCCGTGGGGGTTCGACTCCCCCTTCTCGCATCCCTGCGACTTATATCGTCGCGCCTGAAGGACCCATGAACGTCGATCTGGTCTCGCTTTCCTCCTATCAAAAGCAGTTGGCTTTCGTCATTCCCGCGACGCGTGTCCGGGCGGGTGTGGACGCTGCGTTCAAGGACATCTCCAAGAAAGCCCGTTTGCCTGGCTTTCGCCCCGGTCACGCGCCGCGCGCCGTGCTCGAGGCAAAATATTTGGGCCAAGTGTGTACGGATCTTGCGAATGACCTGATGAACGAGGCCTGGCGGAAGGCGATGGCGGACAACGGGCTCAAGCCTGTGGGTCAGCCGAAGGTCGAACTAGCGGGCGAGTTGCGCCCCAACGACGAGTTCCGTTTCACCATCTCCGTCGAGGTTCGCCCCGACGTGGAACTCACCAAGTACACGGGCTTGGATGTCGTTTGGCCGCGCGCGGAGGTCGCGGAGACCGAAGTCGACGCAGGCGTGTCGCGTCGCATTGAGCAGGCTGCGCGGTTTGTCGACGTCAAGGACCGCGCTGTGATGAGTGGCGACCTGGCGATGGTCGAACTCGTGGCCCGTTCCGGCGACGAAGAAGTGGCCCGCGAGTTCGGCACCATGGTGCGCACGGCGGGTGACCCCTACTATCCGGGGCTAGAGACCCTGGTCATCGGCCGCTCGGTTGACGAATCAGTCAGCGGCACCGTGTCGTTCGGCGCCAAGGCGCGAAACGAAGCTGTTGCGGGCCGAACGCTCGACGTCGAAGCCAAGATTGTGGGAATCCAGGCCTCAGAAACCCCACCGCTGACGGACGAACTGGCCGCGGAGCTCGGCTTCGAGGGCGGCGTTTTTGGAATGCGTGTGGCTGTTGCAGCCCAACTTTCGGCGGGGCGCGAGGAGATGGCCCGGAACCAGGCGCGCGCGAACCTGTTGGAGCAGTTGATCGCGGCCAACGCCTTTGACGTGCCCCCAGCGATGGCGCAAGACGCGCTGCGCATGCTGGTAGAGGAGCTCAGGCAGCAACAAGCGTACCGAACGGGCCAGAACCCGAAGCAGATCTCCTTCTCGCCAGCCACGATGGAGGACCTCGGTCGCCGTTCCGTGTTCGCTGCGAAAGCGGCCTTGCTGGTCGAACGTGTTGCGGTGGTCGAAGCCATCGTCGTCACGGACGAAGATGTGGAGAACAAGGTCAACGCGCTGGCCATTGAGCGAAATCAGGCCGTCGAAGCCGTGCGAGGCTGGTTCACGAAGGAGGGGCAGCTCGAGGAACTTCGGCAACGCATCTCGGAAGAGAAGACGCTGGACTGGTTGCTCGAACGCGCCAACGTGACCACGCCCGAGCCGCCGGTCGCGGTAGCCGCGCCCAAGGCGGAATCCGAGGCGAAGCCCAAGGGTAAGGCGAAGAAGGCCAAGGTCGAGGCTGCTCTGGAGCCGGTCGCCGTGGCGGAAGCCGTTGTGGTGGCAGAATCAGTTGCCGTACCCGAATCAGTTGACGTGCCCGAAGTGGCAAAAGCGAAGAAGCCACGCAAGAAGAAGACTGACGAGGGGTAGCGCGCTCGGTTAGGGATGGACGCCCCCTCCGGAGCGTGAATGCAAGACCGTCCCTCCAGCTACTTCGTGCCGATGGTGTCCGAGATGACGCATCGGGGCGAGACCCGCCATGACATCTGGTCCCGACTTCTCGTGGACCGCATCGTCTTCCTTGGCACTGCCATCGATGATCAAGTGGCCAACCTCATCATCGCGCAGTTGCTCTTCCTTGAGAGTCAGGACCCCGAAAAGGACATCCACCTGTACATTCATAGCCCTGGAGGCGTGATCACGGCTGGAATGGCGATCTACGACACCATGCACTACATCCGGCCGGACGTGTGCACCATCTGCATCGGACAAGCGGCGTCCATGGGCGCGATCCTGCTCGCTGCTGGTGCCAAAGGGAAGCGCCGGGCGCTACCGAATGCCCGAGTGCTGATTCACCAGCCACTCGGCGGATTCCGCGGCCAGGCGACCGACATTGAGATCCACGCCCGCGAGATTCTCCGGTGGCGGGACACGTTGAATCAAACCCTTTCCAAACACACGGGCCAACCTGTGGAGCGCGTAGCCAAGGATACGGAACGCGACAACATCATGTCTGCCGCCGAGGCGGCCGTGTATGGACTTGTGGACGAGGTTATCGAGCAGCCGAATCGCACGGTGAAGTGAACGAAATGGCGCGAAAGACCGGCGTTGGGAAAACGGATCTCGGTTGTTCGTTCTGCGGCAAGTCACAGCGGGAAGTCCGCAAGCTGATCGCGGGGCCAGGCGTCTACGTCTGTGACGAGTGTGTCGAACTGTGCCACGACATCATCTCGGAAGAGGCCCAAAAAGAGGACTTTCAGACCACTCGGGTCCCGGTCCCCAAGCCGCGCGACATCTTGGCGTTCTTAGACGAGTACGTCGTAGGTCAGGAGCGGGCGAAGAAGACGCTCGCTGTTGCCGTGCACAATCACTACAAACGAATCGATAGCAAGTCCGGCCACGATGACGTCGACCTTCAAAAAAGCAACGTGCTGTTGGTCGGTCCCACTGGCGTTGGAAAGACGCTTCTCGCGCAGACGTTGGCACGTTTCCTCAACGTGCCGTTCGCCATCGGTGACGCCACCAGCCTCACGGAAGCCGGCTACGTCGGCGAGGACGTCGAAAACGTCATCCTGTCGCTCTTCCAGGCCGCCGAGTACAACGTCGAGCAAACGTGTCGTGGCATCGTCTACATCGATGAGATCGACAAGATCGCGCGCAAAGGCGACAACCCGTCTATTACTCGGGATGTGTCGGGCGAAGGCGTACAACAGGCGTTGCTGAAGATCATCGAAGGGACCGTGGCGAATGTGCCCCCAAAAGGCGGGCGCAAGCACCCGCAGCAGGAATTCATCCCGATCGACACGACGAACATCCTGTTCATCTGCGGCGGTGCATTTGTGGGTTTGGACAAGATCGTGGAGTCGCGGCTGGGTCAGCATCAAGTGGGTTTTGGTACTGCGTCGTCGGCACGGTCTCAGCTCAGCAGCAGCGAGTTGTTGGCGCGGGCCGAGCCTGAGGACCTGACTCGCTTCGGGCTCATACCCGAGTTTATCGGACGCTTGCCGGTCATCGCCACCCTGGAGGAGTTGGACGAGGCCGCGTTGACCGAAATCCTGGTCCGGCCGAAGAACGCCTTGATTCGCCAGTACCAAAAGTTGTTCGAGATGGACCACGTCAAACTCCGCTTTACGGAGGGCAGTCTGACGCTGATTGCGCGCGAAGCCATGACGCGGAAGGCGGGCGCACGGGGGTTGCGAGGTATCGTCGAAGAGATCATGCTCGACGCCATGTACGAGCTGCCGAGCCGTACCAACGTCAAAGAGTGTGTCGTGAGCGAAGACGTCGTCTTGCGCAAACAACCGCCTATTCTGGTCTACGAGAACGAAGGAGAGTGGTCCTGATGTTCCGGGCTCGTACGACCGAAGCCACAGCTTGGCCCGTGTTGCCTTCCCGAGAAGTTGTCGGGTTCCCGCATCACCCGTTGTCGCTTGTCGTCGGGAGGCCCCGTTCGTTGGCTGCGGTGCGTGCCGCCATGAGCACCTCTTCGCGTCGGATTGTCCTGGTCGCGCAGCGCGACGCCGAGGTCGCGGTCCCTGGCCCCGAGGATCTGTACGAAGTGGGCGTGCTCGCATACATCGAACAGGTGCTGCAACTGCCCGACGGCAACCTTCGCATTCTCGTCGAGGGAATTTCGCGGGCGAGCGTCACCCAATGGTTCAACGACGATGACTATCTGAGGGCTCATGTCGTCGAGCCTCCCGTCGTTGCGCACAACGACGCAGAGCTGCTTGCGTTGTGCCGGACCGCGAAAACGACCTTCGAACGCTACTGCAAACTGCACCGTGGCGTGCCGCCAGAGAGCGCGATGGCCATCAACGCCATCGACGACCCCGACCGGCTGGCGGATGCGTTGGCGACCCCGCTCGCGCTCAAGGTTGCGGAGCGGCAGGCCCTGCTAGAATCCCTGGACGTGCGCGCCCGTTTGGAAGACGTGACCCGCATCTTGCTCAGCGAAATCGAGGCCCTTGGGGTCGAGAAGAAACTCCGGGCCCGGGCGCGGCGGGAGCGTGACACCCAGACGCGCGAAGACTGGCTGGCCGACCAAGTACGTAGCGCCCAGCGAGATGGTGGCGAGTCGAGCGGCAAGTCGGAAATCGACGAACTTGCCGCGGCGCTTGCAGCGAAAACCGTCCCAGAATCAGTTCGCGAGCGCGTGGACAAGGAACTGCGCAAACTCGCTGCGATGAACCAGATGTCCGCCGAGGCGACCGTCGTCCGAAACTGGATCGATTGGGTTCTCGCGCTTCCGTGGGGGGACCCGCCCAAAGCGACCGTCGATCTGGCCCGCGCCGTAGCGGTGCTGGACGAAGACCATCATGGGTTGGAACGCGTCAAAGAACGAATCATTGAGCATCTTGCAGTAGGGCACCTCGTAGAACGCATGCGTGGGCCGATTTTGTGCCTCGTTGGGCCACCCGGGGTGGGAAAAACCTCGCTGGCTCGATCGATTGCCCGGGCCTCCGAAAGGCCGTTCGTACGTGTGTCGTTGGGCGGCGTACGGGACGAGGCCGAGATCCGTGGTCACCGACGGACGTACATCGGAGCCATGCCAGGACGCATCCTGGGCGCAATGAAGCGGGCCAATCGCAATGACCCAGTGTTCTTGCTCGACGAGATCGACAAGATGTCTTCCGACTTCCGGGGAGACCCCGCGTCGGCCATGTTGGAGGTGTTGGACCCGGAGCAGAACGCCACGTTCGCCGACCACTACCTCGACCTTGATTACGACCTGTCCCGCGTGTTGTTCCTATGCACCGCCAATGCGGCGCAGAACATCCCGTTGCCGCTGCTCGATCGGATGGAACTGATCGAATTGTCAGGGTACACCGAAGCGGAGAAGCTGGCGATTGGGAGGCGATATCTGGTGCCTCGGCAGCTTTCCCAGCACGGATTGACGGCCGAGCAGATGACGATTTCCAACGAAGGTGTTGTCCGCACGATTCGCCAGTACACCCGCGAATCTGGGGTCCGCGAGTTGGAGCGTCAGATTGCGACGTTGTGCCGAAAAGTCGCGCATCGAACGGTTGCCCAAGGGCCGAGCGCAAAGCCCGTCAAGGTCGTGACCGGCAACCTCGAGCGTTTGCTTGGCCCGCCTAGGTACAATGAAAGGGTTGCAGAGCCTGGACCTGTTGTGGGGCTGGTTCACGGGCTCGCGGTCACCCCGTGGGGTGGCGACGTGTTGGACATCGAGGTCTGTGTGGTGCCGGGCAAAGGCAACCTCATCCTGACGGGTCGCCTCGGGGATTGGCTCAAGGAGTCGGCTACGGCTGCCTCGACCTACGTGCGCAGTCGGCGCGAAGCGCTTCGTATCGAAGCCGAGATTCATGATGGCGTAGACATCCACGTGCACTACCCGGGCAATGCGCTTCGAACCGACGGGCCGAGTGCCGGGATCGCGATGGCTACGGCGTTGGTGAGCGCCCTGACGGGCATTCCGGTGCGTTCGGATGTTGCGATGACTGGGGAGATCAGCTTGCGCGGGCGTGTCCTCCCGATCGGCGGCGTGAAGGAGAAGTTGCTGGCGGCCCATCGCCGGGGGCTCTCGACGGTTCTCATTCCTGAGGACAATCAACGCGACCTGGAAGAGGTGCCTCAACGGATACGCGACGCCCTTCGAATCGTGCCTGTCGGCCACATGGACCGAGTTCTTGTCGAGGCTCTGGAGGGCCCCGGCGCGGCGTCACTGTTTGGCGAACGTGTGATTGGGGACGCCCGCGAGGGCGAGGTGCGAACTTGACGTGCCGGGGCCAAGTCGCTACGGGTGCTGGGCTCGGCGGCGCCCATTCGTCGTCGGGCGGATAGCTCAATGGGAGAGCTTCGGTCTTACACACCGATGGTTGCAGGTTCGAATCCTGTTCCGCCCATACGCTAGTTTTGTTGGGGTTTTTTTGCTCGTTGGGGTGGTAGTTAAGTTGGTTATAACGCCGGCCTGTCACGCCGGAGGCCGCGGGTTCAAGTCCCGTCCATCCCGCCACTTTTTCGACCCGCCCGGGCACACTCGGGCGGGTCGACTTGTGTTGGGGCGCGTGGTTACGGCGGTCCCTTGTTCTGCCGGAGCGCTGGTGCCGGGCTAGACGCTGGTGCGAGGGAAGCGGAATTTGTCCAGGTATGCGCCATGGCTGACGTTGGGCCTTGTGACCCTTTTTGCGCTGGGTGGTGCCATTGCGGTGGCTGCCGGGACGAACAACAACAAACGGCCCTCTGATGACGAACGTGGGCGCGAGTTGTACCTGCGGCACTGTTTGATGTGCCACGGCGCGGCAGGGCGTGGAGACGGAGCTGCGTCCTCGTTCCTGGTCCATGCGCCCAGCGATCTGCAAGGGCGTGTGAAAGACGATGACGCGACGGCGAAGCTCGTCCTCAAAGGGAAAGAGGCCATGCCGGGATTTGAGGCGAGTTTCGACCGGTACGACGCACACCGCGTTCTCAAGTACATGGCGAATCTGGGCAAGGCCAAGCCGAAGCCGGTGGGTTCAGCTCCGGCCGGGTCAGCTCCGGCCGGTTCAGGTCCGGCCGGTTCAGCGCCAGCGGGATCGGAGCCCGTTGGGTCGGCGCCAGAGCCAGAGCTTGAGGCCGAGCAGGGGGACGCGGCGCCTTGACCCAGGTGGGCGTGGCGTTAGGCCGCGGGGGCTTAGGGGTATAGCTCAGTTGGTAGAGCAGCGGATTCCAAATTCGCAGGTCCTGGGTTCGAGTCCCTGTGCCCCTGCCAGCTTCTAACGGCATTATTCGCGAATCACATCTCTCCTCACTTGTACACACTGTATGTACATGCTGTAATGATGGGGAGAGGTGGGCATGCGCTGGGCGTTGTTGCATGGCTCGACGGAGGGCCGAATCCGGCCCTGGCGGGTGCGGGTCACGGGACCACCGCCACCGAATTCGGCTTCCTGTCCGGTACCACCGATTTCTACCAGTGCCATCCCACCCGGAATGATCAGAGTCCGCGCCCCAACGAACCCGGAGCCACCGGTGCCTTATGCTCGATGCATCCGCTGGGACACGGGAGCCGCAGCCGGGATTTCGGTCTTCTGAACTGGTAAAAATCGCTGGTACCGGACAGGTCGAGGGCGTTCGGGGCCGTCCGGTAGGTGAAGCGCGTGGAGGCGGTGCAGGCGAGGAGCATGGCGGTTGGTAGCTCCTGGCCCGTTCCGCTCCTGCTCCGGGCCGGGACCCTGGCGTTTGTGTCACGAAGTGTAACAATGTTGGAGGATGCGAACAAGCAGATACAAGCCGCAAAGCTGCGTTCCGCGCGTTCCGCGCGTTCCGCACGCCTGCACGCCTGCACGCCTTCCACGCCCACCACTTTAGCGAGTCTGCAGGCGATCGCCCGCCGATCGCGTTGGATGTCCGCATGTGCATGACGAAGGGAACACGACCAGTGCGCGGCCAGTTGTCGCCGACGTCGAGCAACTATTCTACTGGCTTGGTCACTCCCGCCATGTTGATGTACGGGGCGACCACCCTGCGCGCGCTCGGTGAGCTGCGTGCAGTGTCGGCGACCTTTGGCGGGAAGCTCGGCTACCGCACGTCCGCGGTGCTCAACGATCGCCCGGATGCGTGGACTGACTCGGGCACGGTGCGGTCTACGGCGGACAACTTCGCGGAGGACTTCAGCCTCACCGCAATCACCGGCAAGTTGTGGATCCAGGCGCGGTGGGCTGGCGCAGCGTCATCGGGCGCTGCCGAGGCGCTTGCGTCGGTGAGCGCGATGGTGGACGCGGAGCAGACGCCGCTGGCGCTGGCACGGGTAGAGGTGGAGCCCGTGACGAACTCGAGCCAGACCGGCTATGTGGTGGTGGGAGGCAGGGTGGCGGCCTTGGGTCTGGCGGGTGTAATGGCGGGTGTGCGGCTTACGGGTGCGTCGGGCACGCTGACCTACGGTCTTGCAATGCGAACCTATAAGGCGGAGGGTGCCGACCCATCCACCTGGACGGATCTCGCGACCTACAGCAACATCACGGCGGATGAGCTGCGGAAGTCCGGGGATCTTGCAGTAACGCCCGGCACAAATGGGCTGGTTGAATTCGCGATCAAGGTATCCGGGACGGATGCACGGGGGACATTGGACCTGCTGCTTGCGGGTCGGTGGAGCTGATGGTCGCGGTCGGCCGCGAAGGCGTGGAGCGCCGGGTTCCCAACGACCCGGCGGTGCTCCGGGTATTCGACCCCGGCGGCGACATTCCAATGCCTGGGCGCGGTGGCAGGCGGATTGCGGGGCTGGACCGTGCTGTGTTGTCGCGGTTCAACCCGGAGGTGGGACAGCCGAACGGTATGGACGCGCCGAGTTTCGAGACGGCGGACTGGCCGTGGCCGATTTCGCGGCAGCAGGCACGGGGGGCACCGGCGTGGGGCGGTAGTCGACGGCGGGGCAATGACGAGCCCGGTCCTGGCGGTCGCGGGGGTCCGTTTGGTCGGTGGGTCACGAGCGGCCCCGGGTTTTTCGGCCCACTCTTTGAGCCAGGGGAGCTGAGCACGGCGCGAAGTCCCGGGTGGTTTGAATTGTATTTGCCGTGGAGAATCCCCTTCGACGCGCCACCACCGCCACCACGATGGACGAGGTACCCCGCTGAGTTTTCGTGCGAGTGGCTTCGCGAGTGGAAGGACCGAGGCGCGTTCATTGCCTTGCCGGGTGGTTGTGAGCAACCGGAGGCATTGCCCCTACAAACGTGCGCTGCGCCGGTGGAGAATGGCGAGGAAAATGTGATCGAGATCGCTGGGCTGCCGGACGGGAATCGAGCCTTCGTGCCGGCATCGGGCGAGTTGAAGACGAGAATGATTCTTCACCTGCACGGTGTTCTCAACGACGTGGAGAGCCCGGGTGCGTCGAACGTGCTGCGCGCCTACGCCCAGGCGGGCTACAGGGTCCTGGCGCTGGCGTGGAACGACGATCAGCTTACAGCCTACCAGCAGTGTCAGACTGAAGAAAGCACGGACAAGGGGCTGAATGATTGCCTGTACGAGGTGCGCGAGGCGTCGTTGGCCGAAATCGAGGCGGAAATGGTGCTGACGCTCATGTCACTCGGCATTCTGGACCCCGACGGAGCCTGGCGGGACTTTCTGACCTACGACGAAGACGGAAGGGTTGTTGTCGAGTGGGCGCGGGTCGTGTTGTCCGGCTACTCGGAGGGGGCGGGGCAGGCGGCCTTCATGGCGAGAAGGGTGGACGCATTTGGGTTGATTCTGATTTCTGGGGGGGGTGATCAGGGCACACACGACGAGCCGGATCCACTCGACCTGCCAATACCCGCGGATTGGATGTCCGATGACCCGCTGGTCCCGAGCGAACGGGTCGTGGGTCTGCGCCATGTGGAGGAGCCCGTGGACTACTCAGTAGGTTGGACGTTGAGCGGAATGCCGGAAGACCTGCCGGCCGATGGGCACGCCGACCCGCCCTACAGCGCGTTTCATGGGGCGCATCGTCTGGAGTTGAGCAACTCTGCGCTTCAGAGCGCCAAAGCACACACAGAGACCGTGTCGAACGACGGGCTATTTCCAGCCCATATGTACCTCGCCTGTCGTGCGGGCGGCGCTCTGCTTTTGGGGGGCTTAGGTTGACCAACGCCTCCACAGTGATCGGCCCCCTCCTGTTGGCCTGCTCTGGTGGCAACGGGCCACCAGCGGTGCTCGACTCGGCGACGCCAGCGACTGCCACGTCGTCGGTGGCCAGCTGCGGGTGGGGTCCGGCAATTCCCCCGGTGTGTTCGCGAGGTCCGGAGATTTGGAATCCGGACGCAGATCAGGAGGGCGTGGGAACCTGCCAGGTCAATGGCGATTGCGCAGCGTCGGAGTTCTGCGGACTTGGGACCTGTCGTTCCGTGGACGACGCGGCGATCACGGTATGCCTCAACGGCGCCAGCCACCGCGGCGCCCATCACGGGGATGCGAACGAAGGCCCTACGCTCCACGCCCTTTTCACCATTTGCGGCGACCTGTTCTGGGAGTCCATCTTTGGCGCATACTGGATCCTCCAGACCGTGGAGCAGGTCGGGTGCGACGTCCAGTGGGATACCTGTCGGCTGGTCAACGCGAGCGAGATGACCCGAACCAACCGCACCGCCTCGGAGTACTGGGACGACGGTGCCCATTGGAAGGGAACCGTGTACGCGGATTTCCAAACCCTTGGGGCGGCCGACATTGCGGAGCGGATCAACGGCGGTTGCCAGCGATATGTCGGCACTGGAACGATGCAGGATCTGGGAGACGCGCCCTATGAGACGACCCTTTGGCAGTCCATGTGGTTTCCGTGAGGGCCCGGGACCGAAGGGTCGCTCTGTTGCTGGTTGGCCCGTGGGTGGGGGCATGTTCGGATGAGCCGAAACCTTCCCACATCGATGTGGAAAGCCCTTCATGGACGTTTTCGACGTCGGACACCTACTTTTCGCCCTTCGAGGCAGAAGCAACCGAGCCGGGGGTGCCGTGCACGGCCCTAAACGATTCTGGGTTGGCGACTTCGCCAGAGGCGTTGACAGAGGAAGCAGCGGTGGCGGATGTGGAGGCGTCGCTGGTGCGCGTGCCTGGCTCCGCCTTTGACATGGGGTGCACCGTGTCGCAGGAACCGTGTGACGCCGACGAACTCCCGGTTCGGGAGATCGCGCTGACGTCCGCCTACCAGATTGGCGCTACGGAGGTCACGGGCGCCCAGTACGAGGCGCTGATGGGGAGCGTGCCGGACGTGACAAGTCATTGCACAGGCCCGGTGCATGTAGAGTGGGTGGACGCGGCGCGCCTGGCAAATCGGATGTCGGAATTGACAGGCCGAGCTGCGTGCTATTGGTGCGACGCGTTTTCCTGTGGCCTCGTCGGGAATCCGTATGCATGTGAGGGCTACCGACTGCCGACAGAAGCGGAGTGGGAGTCGGCGGCGCGGTGTGGGACAGACCTTCGCTATGCCGGCTCTGACGACGTGGATCTCGTGGCTTGGTTGGACAGCGACCGCCATACAGTGGCTGGCAAGGCGCCGAACGGGTGCGGGTTGTACGACATGTCCGGGAATGCCTCGGAGTGGATCGGCGACACCTATAGTACCGATCCGATTGGCTATGACGCGGAGGATTTGGTGGATCCGATCGGTGTCGCTGCGGGCGCGTTGCGGGTGGTTCGCGGTGGTCGGACGGACGGGGAGCACTACTATGGCGGGGTCGCCGGGCCCGAGGTGGCGGACCGCAGCTACGAACGCGAGAACCAGTACCGTGACGGGGTGCGGCTCGCGCGGACCGCCGATCCGTATCCGCCATGAACGCCTGAAGCGTGGTGGCCCTCAGTACCTCGACGGCCGGACGCGGTCCTGAGGACCTGGGCAAACCCGCACTCCGCAACAAAGAAGGCGCCATGGCCGCGCCGCCACCGACGCCCTTTTTCGACCGAGCGCCGAGTCCAGCGGCGCCGCGGGCAAGGAGGTCGGCG
>CAMASI010000023.1 GCA_945861065.1 Klebsiella pneumoniae
CAAACTCGTGCTGCGCAAACCGTTCCGGCGCTGGTGGTCGCGCGTGACCCTGGTCATCGGCCCGCCGATCCCGCCCCAGGAAGTCACCGCGGATTCGCTTCGGGCTGCTGTGCTCGCGCTGATGCCACAAGATGACAACGTCGTCGGGGCGGCGCCCACGACCGGCCATTAGCAATGGTCATGTGGTTGTGGCTTGCGTGCGGCATCGAGACTGGCGTGGGATCCGTGGAGGAACCTGCAGCGCCGCTGGAGATCAGCCTCACAGCAACGCCTTCGCAGGTCGACCTCGGGACGGTAGACAAGGCCGGCACGTCCTCCGTCGACCTTGAGATTCGCAACACCGGCGACACTTGGTTGGACATCGAATTCTCAACGACGGGTGACGCAGCGTTTTCTACGCCGCAAGGGCCGATCACGCTCCAGCCCAATGAATCAGCGTTGCAAACTGTGTTTTTCTCCCCCGATCACCCTTTCGCTCACGCCGGTGCCTTTCACGCGACCGCCACAGGCGCCCTCGGCGCAGACGTCCTTCTCATCGGCACTGGTTCCTCACCCCACATTTCCATGACAGTCAAAAACCCCGACGACGCCGTGATCAACTGCGCTGCGACCTCGGGCAGCCTCATTGCCACCAATTTCGGCGGTCACGACCTGACCCTAGAAACAGCCGACCTCATTGAGGGATTCCCCGCCTTCCTACTCGATGCTACGGCTCTCCCGATCGTTCTCTCACCTGGAAGTTCGATAGAACTCCCGTTGTCGTTTCGGCCAAGTACGGTCGGTGAGCAACAAGGCGTATGGGTTGTGCGCTCCAACGACCCCACCCAGCCTGACGCTGTGGCGTCCGCGACAGGGTTCGGGGTGTTCGCCGGCGAGCCCCATGTCGACAGCTTTGTCGTCGAGCCCCGGACGGTGGCCCTGCTCATCGCGTTTGACCGTAGCGGTTCGATGACCGCGGAGTTGCCGATTGTTCAGCCCGCGATGGAGCGCCTGATCGACGAGATCGGGACGGTTGCCGCGGAATGGCGCATTGGGGTCGTCACCGGAATCTCCGCCTGTTTCAATGAGGGAATCCTAGACGCCAACACCGAGGACCTCCACGCCACGTTCGTGGACGCAATGCTCGGGGAAGGAAGTCTGTTGACCGAAGCGCTCCTCGCGTTGGCTGCGGACGCCGCGGAGGCGCCCTGCAATACGGGTTTCTGGTTCCCAGGTGAACCGTTGCAGGTCGTCGTGGTGAGCGACGAACCTGAACAGTCGGGCGACTGGCAAGCGCAGGTCGATCGAATTGTGGCGGTGGTCGGCGACCCTTGGCAGGTGCACATCTCCGGTGTTGTGGACCTGAACAATCTGTGTGGAGACGGCGCGGAGGGTTATGTCGAGGCTGCAGCGGAAACATCCGGCGTGCTGCTCGACGTGTGTAGTCCAGTCTTGGTCGATCACATCCTCGAGTTGCTCGTACCGCACGCCATCGGCGTCGATACCTTCGTACTCTCAGAGGCCCCCGTCGAATCGTCCATCGAAGTCACGGTCGACGGCGCTTCGTGGACCAACGTGTACGACGCAGCCATCGTTGGCGTTCGCTTGGTTCCGGAACCGCCGGTCGGCGCAGACGTCGTCATTTCCTGGCAAGCGGCGCTGTGCCCCCCATGAGGCACGCTACACGTCGTTGAACGCCGGGAGAAAAGATGAACCGACTGAGCATAACCGTGCTGCTAGGCGCCGCCTGTGACGACCAGGGAACCGTCAAGATCGGCGACACGGCCGCAGCAAACGGCGGCTCCGGCGGCATCGCGGGCGCGGGCGGGACCGGTGCCACCGGGGGCGGCCTGGGCGGCAACGGGGGCGCAGGCGGGTCCGGAGCTTCGGGCGGCTCAGGGGGCTCTGCCGGCAGCGGGGGGTCGGGCGGCACCGGCGCCACGGGCGGAAGTGGCGGGACCGCCGGCACGGGCATGACCGGTCTCTTTGACGCCGATCACGTCCTGGTTGTGCCCGACGCCGACGGGCTCGGCTTCCTAGACAACACCGGCGCCTGGGTCGGCCGGATTCCGATGGGCGACCTGTCTGGGGCTTGCGGCGACTGCACCGGCGAAGGTGCTGCGCCAGACGGAGATGGGTTGCTGTATTGTTGGGCAGAAGGGTTTTTCGACGGAGGGATCGCCCGAATCGATGGGTTCGGGGCCACCGAATGGAGAATCGATGGGCTCGCTTTCCCACATGGCGCCATCCGTGACCCCTTCGACGACACCGTCGCGGCACCCGAAGCAGGCGCCAACGCCGTGAACTGGTACGCAGGCGACGGCTCCTCCGACACCGCAGTCCGCCGGCTCAACGACGCCGACATGGGCTGGACGCAGGACCTTCCGAACGGCATCGAAAAGGTCGAGCACGAAGGACATGTGTACATCGCCGTCTCCAACCGGGGCGGAGGCTTTGGTGGAATTCCCGGCAAAGTCTCGTTCTGGGACATCACGGACCCCGCCGCTCCGACCTTGCTGTGGAAGTTCCCAAGCACGGGCGACCTGGACACGCCCCACGGTGCCATCATCCGCTTCTATGAGGGCCAGTGGTGGCTCCTGTGGGCCCACAGCTACGGTGCCCCCGGCGGCGGTTCCGTGGGCCTCGCCGTATCCGACGACATCGAGGTTCTTCCAGCCTACGTCGCGGACTTAGTGCCCGAAGCCCCTGTCGGACCCTTTGACTTCATCCGGGGCGTTGAAATCACCTCTGACGGCTGGTTGTGGCTGACCGACTCCGGGCCGAGCGAAGGACTCGGGGGCGACAATGGACGAATCATCAAGGCGCCTATGCCCGAGGGGCTGGTCCCCACCGGCGCGTCGGGTGCAGCAGACGAAGATCAGGTCTTCGTTGAGCTGATTGACGCTACCGTGATGACCGAAGGCGTTGCGAACCCGTTCCATGGTTGGCTATGGGTGCCCACCTTCGCCTTCTGACCGGTGAATTGGTTCGGGAATCGCTAAATGGACCTCGAATTCGTGGACAACGCTCAGGCGGCGACCACCGGCGACTCGCTGATGGTCGTCGGAAGGAAGGACCGCCTTCTGGCCGCTGACGTGCGTGCCTTGGTGGCACCGTTCGTGTCCGATGGTGTGTGGCGCGCCATGATCAACGGGGGAGAAACCGGCGCGGACGGGCGCCTTGCGACGTCGTGGCGCGAAGAAACGCCGACGCTCATCGCCGCCGGAATCCTCCCGGAAGCAGTCGCCCGCGCCAATAGCCCCAGCCGAGCTTGGTCTGTCCCCGTCTTGATCGAGAGCCTCGGACGCCGGAACGCCCTGGGAATCGTCTTCGCACCTGACGATCCCACTCACTTGCCAGCCCAACTCATGGCCGCGGCACGTGCGCTGCCGACATGGACCGCACGGGCTCCTCGCAAGCCGAGCAGGGTCACAATTGGAGCCATGGACCCGATCCCACCCGCCGCGGCAGAGGCCGCACGCGCCGTGCGTCGAACGACAGACCTCGTCGATCGACCCACCAACGTGCTCGGCGTGGACGCGTTCGTGGCGACGGCACAACGCGTCGCAAAAACGACGGGTGCCGCTTGTCTGGTGGTGCGTGGCACCGACCTGCGAGATCAGGGTTTTGGCGGCCTGTGGTCCGTGGGGAAAGCAGCCCGCGAGATGCCGGCCCTGGTCGTGCTCGACTACGCGCCCACCGGGGCCACACAATCGCTCGCTTGGGTCGGGAAAGGGATCGTGTACGATACTGGCGGCCTTTCCATCAAGTCGAAGACCGGGATGCCAGGCATGAAGATGGACATGGCGGGCGCTGCCGCCGTGCTCGCCGCATTCGAATCCGTCATCGCTTTGGCGCTACCCGTTCGCCTCACTGCTGTGCTTTGTTTGGCGGAGAACGCGGTCGGGCCGGATGCGACGCGGCCCGACGACGTGATCACGCTCAAGTCCGGTCGTCTTGTGGAGGTCAACAACACCGACGCCGAAGGACGCCTCGTACTTGCCGATGGACTCGCCTGGGTGGCACAGCATCGAAAGGTCGGTCGCATCGTGGACATCGCCACACTGACGGGGGCACAAATGGCCGCCGTTGGCAAACGCGTTGGCGGGCTGTATTGCCCCGACGAATCGTTCGAACTCGAGGTGCTTTCCGCGGGCCGGCTGGTTGGCGAACCCTTCCATCCCCTTCCCGTTTTCCCCGAATTCCATCGGCGTGAATTCCGCTCTCACGTCGCGGACCTGAAGAATTCCGTTGCGGACCGTGAAAACGCCCAGTCTTCTTGCGCCGCTTGGTTTCTCCAGGACAGTCTCGAGGCAGTAGGGAACAAGGTTCCGTGGGCACATTTAGACGTCTGTGGTCCCGCCATGACCGCCAGAGGGCGCGGCACCGGTTTCGGTACGGGCCTACTGCTCGCGCTCGCTGGGGCGTTCACCAACCCGCCGGGAAGCGTTGGATGAAACAACTGATTCTGCTCGACGTCAACGGCGAACAGCACGATGTGGCCGTCCCCACCCATTGGACCCTGCTCGAAGCCTTACGGTACGGGATGGGCCTCACCGGCACCAAACAAGGGTGTGACAAAGGGGACTGTGGCGCCTGCACCGTCCTCGTGGACAACGAGCCGACGTTGGCGTGTTGCGCCTTGGCCGTGCCTTCGCAAGGCCGAAAAATCGAAACCATCGAGGGGCTGGCTACACATCAAGGACCCAGTTCCCTGCAACGTGCTTTCGACGCGTGCGGCGCCTTACAATGCGGTTTCTGTCAACCCGGAATGATTTGTTCGGCTGCTGCGTTACTCCGGAAGAACCCCGACCCTAGCACCGACGAAATCCGCGAATCATTGTCTGGAAACCTGTGCCGCTGCACCGGGTATACGAAAATTATCGACGCCGTTCGAAGCGCCGTGGATGCCCGTCGAGCCGGTTTGCCGGAGGGGGGACCGATGCCAACGGCGCTGCCGATCGCCTACGGCCCCGAATTGGCCGGGTTCAACGTCGTCGGGCGTCGAACCCGTAAGGCCGATGCCATCGAGAAAGCCACTGGCGCCACACAATACGCGGACGACATCGTTCTTCCCCGGATGGCGCACGGCCGAATTCTACGGTCGCCGCATGCGCACGCCCGAATCAATTCCATCGACACGTCTGCGGCGGAAGCGTTGCCCGGCGTGTACGCTGTGGTCTTGGGTCGGGAACTCCCCTCACCCTACTGCGTCATTCCATGGACGCCCGATGAGACGGCGCTCGCGATCGACAAGGTTCGGTACGTGGGCGACGCGGTGGCCGCCGTGGCGGCGCAAGACGAAGACACCGCGGCCAGAGCCATTGCGCTCATCGTCGTTCACTACGACGTTCTGCCAGATGTGCTCGACCCGAGCGAAGCCCTGGCCCCTGGCGCGCCATTGGTCCACGAATCCGACTGGAAGGGCCGCCCACGGACGGACAACGTGTGCAAGGAAGTTGCGCTGGCCTTTGGCGACGTCGACGCGGCTTTCGCATCCGCCGCTGCGGTGGTTCAGGGCAAATGGCACTACGCCGGCTCCACGCATGCGGCGATTGAACCCCACTGCGCACTCGCGTCCTTCAGTGCGGATGGCGACCTCACCTTGTGGTCTGCTACGCAGGTCAGCCACTACCTCCACCGGGAATTGGCCCGCGTTCTCGGCCTACCGGAATCCAAGATTCGAGTGATCCAACCCGCCGTCGGAGGCGCGTTCGGCGGAAAGTCCGAGCCCTTTGACCTGGAATTCTGCGCAGCCGCCCTCGCTGCGAAGGCGGGACGTCCCGTGAAAATCCTCTACAACCGCGAAGAGGTCTTTTACGCCCATCGCGGACGCCACCCCATGGATTTCGATTTCAAACTCGGCGTAGACAAAGAGGGGAAAATCACGGCAGTCGACAACGATATCGTGATTGACGGAGGCGCTTACCACAGCTTTGGCCTTGTCACGACCTATTACGCGGGTCAGCTATTGCCGGGGCCACTCCGTTTCGGGAGTTATCGGTACCGATCGCGCCGTGTGTATACGAACAAACCGTGCTGCGGTCCAAAGCGCGGCCATGGCTCAGTTCAGCCCCGGTTTCCTTTGGAAACCGCGCTTGACGAAGCGGCAGAACGCCTCGGAATCGATCCCATCGAAATCCGCCGACGAAATGCCATGGGACCCGGTGAGCACACGATCAACGGCCTATTCGTTCCCAGCTGCGGCATCGCGGCATGCCTGGACGCGGTCGAAGGAGCCTCGGATTGGAAGGCCCGGTACCCGTCGCTTCCGCCTGGCGTCGGACTCGGCGTCGCCACCAGTATGTACATCAGCGGTACCGCGTACCCGATTTACCCGAACGACATGCCGCAGTCCGGTGTCGTCGTGCGGGCAGATCGATCGGGACGACTGACTGTGTTCTCGGGTACAAACGACATCGGTCAAGGCAGCTCAAGCACGTTGGCAATCCTTGTGTCAGAGGAAACGGGGGTTCCGCCCGACGATATCACCGTCATCAGCGGTGACACCCACCTCACGCCGGTCGACCTCGGAAGCTACTCCTCGCGTGTGACCTACATGGCAGGAACCGCAGCGCTTGAGGCCGCACGAGCCCTGCGAAACCACATGGTTGAGGCGGCCGCAGCCCACCTCGCTGTCGCACCCGAGGCCATCACCGTCCGAATCGGCCAATTGGTCGTCACCGCAGACCCTCAACGCGGCGTCAGCGTTGTCCATGCGCTCCAGTTGGCAGAAGCGAGGTTCGGAACCCTCGCAACGACAGGCGGCTACCGCACGCGCAAGGTCGGTGCCGATTACCGCGGCGGCACGATCGGAGCGAGCCCGGCCTACAGCGCCACCGCGCACGTCGCCCAGGTTCGTGTCGACCGTGACACGGGCGTCATCGTCGTAGAACGAATCTGGGCGGCCCACGATTGTGGCCGAGCGATCCAACCCGTCATGGTGGAAGGGCAGATCGAGGGAAGCGTCTACATGGGCATGAGTGAAGCGTTGTACGAAGAACATGACGTGTATCGAGGAGGCGGTTTCGTCGGCCCGGGCGTGCGAGGCAAACTGCGCGCCCCAAACCTGCTCGATTATCGAATCGCCACGAGTCTGGACACCCCCGACATCCTCGCCCAAATCGTGGAAAGCATCGATCCCGGCGGGCCGCTTGGGGCCAAAGAAGCCGGCGAAGGGCCCCTACATCCGGCGATTCCGGCCATCGCCAACGCCGTGTGGCGGGCAGCTGGTATACGCCTGAGAACGCTTCCTTTTACGCCAGACAGGGTGCTCCGAGCGCTGGGTACGTTGGCAAACTGATGTTGCGAATGCCTCCCTTCGACCTCGTGATGCCGGACACGGTGCAAGGCGCGGTGAACGCCAAAGCACAATCGGGAGAATCCCTGTTTGTCGCCGGCGGCACAGATCTGCTGCCCAATCTCAAACATCAGTTGCATTCGCCCAAGCTCTTGGTGGACCTCAGTCGTGTCGAGGGCCTCTCCGGGATCGACGATGACGGCCAGGGTGGGCTGCGAATTGGCGCGATGACGCGGCTGCACGACGTCGTTCACCACCCGCTCGTCGGCGCACGCGCCCCCGCCCTCGCGCTCGCAGCCTCCCTGATCGCAGGTCCGCAACATCGACGCATGGGCACCCTCGGCGGGAACGTCCTGCTCGACACCAGGTGCCTGTTCTACAACCAGACGGAAGCGTGGCGCGCCGCGATCGGCTTTTGCCTGAAGCGTGACGGTACCCACTGCCATGTCAGCGGAAGCCCGAAGGGCTGCGTCGCGGCCCAGTCCTCAGACACCGTCCCGGTCCTGACCGCTCTGGGCGCCTCCATCGAGGCCACACTTCCCGATCTGGCGACGGTCCGTGTCCCACTCGAACAGTTGTTTGGCAAAGACGGTCGATACGACCAGATGTTTCAACTTCCGCCTGGATCGCTGCTCACCGCCGTTGTGGTGCCAGCGCCCGCGCACCGCCAGGTGTCGACGTATCGAAAGGTACGCAGCCGGGCGGCCGTGGATTTCCCGCAAGTCGGCGTGGCGGTCAGCTTGCAACACGTCGGATCCGGCGTCTCCGACCTCGTGATCGTGCTCGGTGCCATGCTCCCGGCCCCTCGGCGGATCGAATTCCCCGACGTTAATAAGCTAGACGATGCTGCCGTGGACGCGGTCGTTGCCCGCGTTCTCAAACAATGCCGACCCATGACCTCCGTTCACGGTGACATCGCATGGCGTCGCCACATGGCCGGCGTGGAGACCCGAAGGGCGCTTCTTCAGCTTCGCAGCGCCTGACCTCGCGCCGGGACTCGGACGCCGCTCTACAGTCGGAACTCGACCGCACCCTTGATCTGGCTCAAAACCCACGCGCCGGACACGATGTCGTCGTCGCCCTCGCCGTCCTGACGCCACGCCGCATGAAGCAGCAACCGAGGTGTCGCCTCTTCGCCGGGACCATACGCGCGAACCATCAAAGCGGATCCCTGCTCAAGCCCCGAGAATCGAAGACAGTCTCCAAGTCTATCCACGAGATCTACAGCCAAGTCGCGCATCTGATGGGGCGCCACGGCTAGGGGCACCAACATAGCGGTGGATGAGAGGGACGCTTCGCCCGATGGAATTGCCTCTCCGGGCACGCCTCCATCGTGCATCCGTCGAAGCAATGTCATCTGACGGCCGTAGCCAATCCGGCGTTTCGGGTCCCGCTTGTCCGCTTCCCACGCAGGAAACAACACCACACGGGGCACGGCGTCACTCTCGTCCCCGTACAGCTGCAGCAATGGGTAACTTTGCCCCTTGCTGGGTCGGATCACGACGATCGAGGCGTGCAGTACGTCACGCAGCCGAACACAAAGGTCCCGGACGACCAAGCTCATTTCCGAAGGCGTCGCGAGAACCCCAATCGGACATCCGTAGGGGTAGGGATCGAGCTCTGGAAAGTCCATTCGCGGCGCTCCGTACAGAGGGGGTTATCGGGGTTGCGCCGATGCGCCCGCCCTTGATTGCCCGATTTACGATGGCCCTCACGCTGGGCTGCACGGTAGCGTGCGCAGGCTCGCCGCTATTCTCCAACGGTAGCGGCGCGAACGGCATCGCGAGTCGCGCCGCCTGTGAACGCTACGTGGATCATATGAACGGTTTGCCCTGCATGTCCGGGCTGAACTACGATCCCGTCGAGATGTGTGGCGCACTTGAACTCAGCGCCGCGGACATGACACCCTACTACGAGTGCCTCGTCCGCGGATGCGCCTGCCAAGGTGAGATTCCCCAAATCAAGATCGACAGCTGCCGAGCCCCCACGCCCTAGGACGGCTGGATCAGAATCCACGAATCACGACCCCTACAGGAGCCGTCCTCTCCCTGTTGCCGGCGTTCGCCCGTTGGGCGACCGCCTCGATCGGTGTCCTAGCCTTTTCGGAATCGAACCTCGACTGGCATCGTCCGAAATCGACTCCGCATCACGAGACGGTCGTGCGCCAACGCCCAGGACCAAGGCTCGTCGCCTAAGCTCGCGAGCCACTCTGTCAGCACGAGCCCACGGGCGGGCAAAACGAAACGGTCGGGTCGGCGCCCGTGCAACGTCAGCGCTGTGGCATCGACACCGACGAGTTGAAGTCGTGTCGCACCCGCCACCTGCCACCGTGCCGTCACCAGGCCACTCGTGCCCACCTGCTCGGCGACTGGCAGCGCAGCCAAGGGGCCCACGAACGCGTCGCCGAGCACCGCTTCGAACCGACCGTCTTTCTTGAACGTGAACGATACGCCTCGCGCGCCGAACACCTGTCCAGCGCCCTCCGCACTCGCCAGAACCCACTCGCCGAACGGTACAGGATCCCCCGCTCGTACCGTGGTTGTGCCCTCCGCAGAACCTACGACCGTGGTGAGCTGACTGTCGGGAATGACCCACACGTCGCCTAAGTCACCGGGCCCGTCCAAGACCGGGTGCAGGCCCGACCGCCCACCTTCGAAACGGACCAAGGCCCAAGACCACGGAGCCAACGTGAACGGCAACCCGCTCTCCGCGGTCCGACGTTCAACAGGAAACGGCAACAAGGCGGCCAGCCCCGTCGGGTCAAATACCCAGGCCCCAAGGCTGCGCCACTCCGCGGCCGACACCACGCCATCGTCCAACCACGCGACAAATCGCTCGACTGGATCCTCGCCGCGCACCCGCCACGCTTTCCACGCCGCGGCGCCCGCGCGGGGGTTCGCCCCCAGATCGCCCGTCGCCAATGCGACCGCCAAGTCCGTTGCACCAATCAACAGTTCGGGCGCGAGCGCGTCGGCCACATGTGCCGCCAGCCCCACCCAGCGCCAATCGTTCTGAGGCGTCGCTCCCGTGCGGTTCACCAAGGCCCGCGTCACGAGCGCTTCAAGCACCAACGCAGCGGCCCGCCGCCACCGGTCCACCGGAGGCGCCAGTCCGGCTCGGTCCACCTCGTGACAGACACCGGGGCCCATCAGCGAAGAATCCAACACAAGACCCGTCGTCGACAGCATCGACCAAGGTGCGGCGTCGCCGACGGAGACCGACAGCGTCTCTCGGAGATTCAACGGCGCAGCGGCCGCCTCGATCACCCGCCGAACGGGCGCAAGCAACGCCTCCGCCCGTGCATCCGTTTCCAGGACCTGCATGGCCTCCCCATACCCAGCCTCCCGCCCACGCACCCCATAGGCCGCGATAGTCGGCGCACGCATGACGTTGCCGGACACAGCCCCCCTCGTTGCAGCCTGCCTCGCAGACCTGAATTCCGTCAGGACACCCAGCGATATCGAAGAACTCCGCCGTCGCCACACAGGGAAGAAGGCGCCCATTCGCGAGCTACTCGCGAGCCTTCGGCATCTGGACCCCAATGACCGGCCCGTTTTCGCACGTGCCGTTCAAGACGCCGCAACGGAGATGGATCAGGCGCTAGACGCCGCCGCGGTCCGCTGCGACGCGGAGGCGCTCGAAGCGCGATTGCAGGGGGAAACTGCCGACCTCACCCTGCCACCCCTGCTCGCGCCTCGCGGCACGAACCATCCCGTCACACTCGTTGAACGACGTTGCGCGGCGGTCATGCGCCAACTCGGCTTCGATTTCGTAGACGGGCCCGAGGTGGAACACCCGTGGTTCAATTTCGACGCGCTCAATATCCCTGAACATCATCCCGCGCGGGACATGCAGGACACGTACTGGGTGAACGATGGCTGGCTGTTGCGCTCGCATACCACCACCGTTCAGGGCCGCGTCCTGTGCAAAACGCCCGCGCCTCCCGTGCGCGTGGTCACGATGGGCCGGGTGTACAGAAACGAGGCTGTAGACGCGACGCACCTCGCGATGTTTCACCAATTCGAAGGCATCTGGGTCGACCGCGGCCTGAGTTTCGCCCACCTTCGCGGCACACTCGCATTCATTGCGCGTTCCCTGTATGGAAATCGAAACATTCGTTTCAAACCAAAGTTTTATCCGTACACCGAGCCAAGCGTCGGAGTGGACGTCGCCTGCGCAACCTGCGACGGTAGCGGCGAGTTCGACAAGGAGCCGTGCGAGTCGTGTCACGGTGCAGGGTGGGTCACGATCCTCGGCGCAGGCATGATTCACCCCTCCGTTCTTCGGGGTTTCGGCTACAACCCCGACGAAGTTTCTGGCATTGCGTTCGGCCTTGGCACCACCCGAATGGCGGCGCAGTGGGCGGGCACACGACGCCTCAAAGGAATGTACGAATCTGACCTCCGCACGCACCGCGCGTTGTCCGTTCCCGGTGTTTCGTGAAGATCGGAAGGTCAATTCTCACGCGGTTTGTCGACGTCCCGCACGGCCGCGCCTTGCGCACCTTGCTCGATGACGTCGGCATTGAAGTCAAACGGATGTCCTCGGACGGCGAATCACTCACCGTCGAGTTGTTGGCAAACCGCGGCGACCATTATGCGTACGAAGGAATCGCCCGGGAAATTGCTGCGCGAACAGGCAACGAGTTGCGTCTACCCGAGACCGTCGCCCTCAACGTAGGCAGTGGCCCGACCGTACACATCGCTACTGACGGTGTGCTCCGCTACAGCCTCACCCCGTTGCGGCGGAACGCCGAAGCCTCCCTCTCCGCCGATTGCGCCGCGTTGTTATTAGCGAGTGGCCTACAATCCGTGTCGGCGGCCGTCGACGCCACCAACGTCGCAAACCTGGAATGGGGTCAACCGACCCACGCGTTCGACGCAGACACCCTCACCGGCAACGTCACCGTCCGTCGTTCTCGGCCCGGAGAAACTGCGTGGCTTTTGTTTCAGCCAGCTGCGATCGCGCTTCCCGAAGGCACCCTGGTCATCGCGGACGACGTCAGCGTGCTGGCAGTGGCCGGCGTCATCGGTTGCGAGTCCAGCAAGACAACCCCGCTGACCAAGAACGTACTTTTGGAATCCGCGACCTTCGACCCCATCCTCGTCCGAAAAGCGGCGCGTGCCCTCGCCGTCCACACGGACAGTTCTGCGCGGTTCGAACGAGGCGCCGACCCGGAGCGCGTATTGGTGGGCGCCGGGCGCGTGGTATCGCTCCTAGAAGCGACTGGCGCTTGGTGTCGGACGGGTCCCACCACCGACACCGGTTGGTCCGAATCGAATCCCACTGTGGAACTGGACCTCAACCGTGCTGCGGTCGCACTCGGAATGCCCGTGGCCGATTCGGTCGCGAAACTATCCAGGCTCGGTTTCCACGTGCTGCCGTCGGCCGGTTCCACCGTCCAAGTCTCGGTTCCGAGTTGGCGTCGGTGGGACGTACACGAACCCGCCGACCTATGGGAGGAATTGGCGCGGGTCATCTCCTTCGACCAATTCCCCACGGTGCTCCCGCCGATCGACCTCGGCTCCCTTCCATCGCCCCAACAACTCCGCCAGGAGCGTGTGGACAGCGTCCTTTGTCATGCAGGATTCACCGAGGTCTTCACGGACGGATTCTACGGACGCGCGGTCCGGGAATGGCTGCTCGGCAACGACGCGAATCACCCATTGTGGGACCATGTGCAAACGACCAATGCCGTGGACCGCGGCTACGCGCTGCTGAAGAACAACACCCTTGCCCAAGCCGTGGAGGTTGTCGGTGTCAACCGCGCCATGCGAACCATGGACGTCAAGACCTTCGAGTGGACCCGAACCTTCCATCCGTCGGGCAAGGGCGGGCCGGGCCACGATGAGTCACCGTGTACCGAGCGTCACGTGTTGTGGGCAGTGGCGAACGGCGACGACCAGCCCAAGAACTGGGCGACACCCGCACGGCCCGTGGACATTTTCACCGGCACCTCTCTCATCGCAGCTATCGGGCGCGTGTTGTCGATTCCCCTTCGCGTGGTCGCAGGCACCCAACACCCGCTCAGCAACGCATTGCATCCCGGTCGGCGCGCGAGCGTGCAGCTAGGCGACCGTACCATCGGCGTCGTAGGCGAAGTCCACCCGTCAATCCTAGCTGCTGCGCGCATCAAAGGCGTCGCACCCATTTGGCTCGAACTGGATGCAGACGTGCTCCTCACAACGGAGCCCTCGCCGTCACCGTTTCGTGAACCGCCCGATTGGGTGGCGATGGAGCGCGATCTCGCGTTTACCGTCCCACCTCAGATGGCCGCCGCGCGTCTGATCGACGTCCTGAAAAAAAGCGGGCCCGACTGGCTGAGCGACCTGTGGATCTCCGACCGATACGTGCACCCAGACGGCCAAATCACGCTGACGTTTGCCCTTCGATTCGACAATCCGCCGGAAGCGGCCCGGACGGTCGTGCAGACCAACGCGGTACTCGACCAGTTGGTGCAAGCCGTGAACGTGGAACTAGGCCCGCAAGGCGTACGACTCCGCTGAAAAGGCGGATAGCGGTCGCTCGGGAGCTGACATGTGGAGTGTATTGTTGTTCGCGTGTGGGCCTAAGAGCGACGAAAGCGACGCCACCGCGCCTGTTTCCGTGTGTGGCGACGAGCTGACCACCCCGCTGAGCCAAACCGACGCGAGCACATGGCCCGATGGCCTCGCCGACGGGCTGGAAACGTACACCAAACTCGACGGTTTGTGGCGAACGACAGAGTGCGGAGACCCTGACGAGACCCTCGACATCAAATTTGACCTGCCCAGCTCGGAGGACTTCCTCGTCTACACCTCTGAACCGCCGATTTCGGGTTGTGGGTGCAATGGGGATCCCAATTTCGAATCGGACGGCGACTACGACCCTATCGCTTTCGTGCCCATCGAGATCTTCGTAGGCGAGTACAAGGATGTGGCGCTCGCCAACCAGACCATCTCCGCCAACCTCGTGTTGTTCGGCGCGCAGCAAGCCCTCGCTTTGCGCGCCTGCGGCGACAATCCTGTAGACCCAATTCTCGGCTCGGCCTGGACGGACGCCATTCTCACGGTCCGCATGGACGGCGCTGACGCGCTGACCGGGACCATCGTGCTCGGAGAGGACGGGTCCGCCAATGTGGACCAATGTGAGTTGACGGAATGGGAATTCATCCCCGAATAAACGTGGACCTCCAGGTCCTCCCGCATGGCGCGGACCTCCCCTTGCCGTCCTGGCAAACGATTGGGGCCGCCGGTGCGGACCTGTGCGCAGCGATCGATGGCACCCTCGTGCTCCCGCCTCTCGGCAGGGCTTTGGTCCCATGCGGCTTCTCGATGGCGTTGCCGATGGGCTGGGAGGCCCAAGTGCGGCCCCGCTCGGGCCTCGCCATTCACCACGGCGTGACCGTCCTCAACGCACCCGGCACCATTGACGCCGACTACCGAGGGGAAATCAAGGTCGCGCTCGTCAATCTGGGGACGGATGCCTACACCGTGCGCCGGGGAGATCGCATCGCACAACTCGTTCTCGCACCCGTCACCCAGGCAACCTGGCGCGTTGCCGAGACCCTTGACGTGACACCGCGGGGCGAGGGCGGCTTCGGCTCGACGGGCGCGTGACACGCCTGTCGTGGACGACGTTGGGGGTCATGCTGTGTGGTTCGTGCACCGCCCGCACACCCCAAGTCGGCCCCGAAGTGCCGTTTCCCGGTGGCGGGACCGTGACCGAGTTCGGGTGGACCAACGGCCTACGGCTGCTCGTTCACGCCAACGATGCGGCCCCCGTTGCCGCGGTGCAGTTGTGGTTCGACGTAGGCTCTGCTGACGACCCGCCCGATCAACGAGGCCTTGCACATCTGTTTGAGCACCTCCAGTTTCGCGCAACCGAGGACTGGCCCGATGGTGGTTTCGAGGACCGCCAAACGCGACGCGGGGCCGTAGGCGTCAACGCAACGACCTGGCGCGACGCGATGGCCTTTGTGCTCGCTGTCCCGGCAGACGCGGTGCACGATGTGCTGGCGGACGAACGCGCCAGACTGCTTGGCGTTCGCATTGACGCTGCCGCCATCCAACGTGAGCGCGAGGTCGTCGGGCAAGAGGAACGGGGGCGGAACACGGACGCCGGTGCGCGACCCTCCGACGCCCTATGGCTCGCGAGTTTTCAGCCTCACGGCTACGGCAGGGCGCTGATCGGCGACGATTTCCAAACGCTGAAGCCGGCCGACGCGACCGCCTTCCGGGAAAGAGCATTCACGGGACGCCACTTGCTCATCGTCGTGTCAGGGGACGTAGACCCCAACGACGTCGCCACGACCGTCGGACGGTTGTTCGGCGACCTGCCGGCCGGAATCGAACCCACCGTACCCCCCGCTCCGGTCTTTGCGGCTGGGCACACGGAGACGGTTTCGTCGGGTGGCAACCGTGTGCACCTCGGATTCGAGATTCCACCGGCAAGCCACGCCGACAGCTCGTACCTTCGGCTGGCCGACCTGGCGCTTTCCGGTGGCCAATCGTCGCCGTTGCCACGTGCGCTCGAAGACACGGGGCTCGCCACGCTCGCGGGCAGTCGTTTCATGGCCCTGAAGCAGGGCGGCCTATGGGAATTCGTCGCCGTCGGCACGCCAAACGTCCCGGCGGGCCAGTTGGAGTCGGTCATCATGGCTACGCTAGACGGCGCGCTCACGCACGAAGATCTCGACAGGGCGCGGGCCCAGGACGCAGCCATCGTGTGGAGCCAAGTCGCCGACGCTGCGGGTCAGGCGGCGTGGTTGGGTTGGTCCGACCGCGTGGGCCTCCATTGGCAAGCGGGTCTGGACGCGCTCGCAAACGTCGGGACGGCTTCCGATGACGAGATTCTGGGTGCCGCGTCTCGATGGCTCAAGCTGTCATCCGCCTCGGCGGTCTGGCATCAAGCGCTGCCCGCGAAGCCGACCTGGGTGTCGCCGGGCCCCGCCGTCACCATGCTGCCTCTGCAACTTCCATCAGGACGAAAGCGCCAGGCGCCCGACGGGGGCCTTGCCCGCGATGAGACCGTTTCCGGCCTGAACGTACACATCGAGCCCGACCCTAGTGTCCCGCTGGTCTGGCTCCGGGTGGGATGGAAAACCGGCGCCGTGGACGACCTCTCGCTCGGCGCAACCTGGGCCACGGGTCGTTTGTTGCTTCGAGGAAACGCCGACCGATCGCGAGACAGCTTTGAACGCGCTGCTGAGCATCTCGGAGCCCGCGTCGGCGTCGAGGTCGACGCCGAAAGCACTTGGCTCACCGCGCGAGTGCCGGCCGAGAACTGGCCTCAACTTGCCCAACTACTCGGCGTCAGCATCTCGTCGCCCAGCGTGGACCCTACGGAGCGCGACCGGGTTGCAGGGGAGCGCCTCAACCTGTTGGCCCTTCGCGCCGCGGACCCAGCCACCATGGCGGGGGCTGCTTTCTTTCGCGCCCGTCACGGTGAGCTTCATCCTTATGGGCGATTTGCACTCGGCACGGCGACGTCAGCAGCGGCCAGAGACCCGGACGCCTGGGCGGCGGCGCGCGCGAGATTTCAGCATCCAGACGTCGTGAGCCTGGCGGGCGACGTCGACGCAGGCGCATTGGATGACCTTCGGGCCTGGCGCTTGCCGCTCCCGGGCCCGCCCCGATTGCCACCACCCCCTGATGGTTCACCCAGCCGACGGATCATCCTCGTCGACATGCCCAAAGCCAGCGCAGCGGCCGTTCGTATCGGTGGCGCCGCTTTGGCGGTAGACGACCCCGAACTGGCGGCGCTGTGGCTCGGGCTCGAAGCGCTCGGCACCGGAAGTTCCTCCACGCTTGCCCGGTCGCTTCGCCACGAGCGCGGCCTCGCCTACACAGTCGGTGCCGACCTGATCGCACGAACCACGGGTCGCGGGTCGTGGTCCGTCACCTGGACCACCGCGAATACGTCCGTTGGAGAATCCATCGGCCTGGCCGAGTCAATTCTGGACGAGGGGCCCCCAGCCGACGACGTCAACCGCGCACGGGATGCGGCCGGTTTCGCCGCGGTTTGGCTACGGGAGACCGCACCTGGGCGTGCCGCCGTCGCTTCTGTCCGGAGCCTCACCGGGTGGGATGAACCCGGACTCCGCGCCCGAATGGCAACACTGGAGGACCCGTCCGGCACGTGGAAACGGGTGGCCACCCCCGAAACGCGCGTCGTCGTGGTGGCGGGCCCCGCTGCGATCATCCGAAAACAACTGGAGAGCATCGGCGAGGTAGAAGTGTGGGACCGCGCCCACCTGCTCCGATGACCCCCTACCTAGGTAGCTGTTGTGCCTTTCCGCCTGCTCATCGCTTGCACGCAACACATTGCGATTGAACCCGAACCGACCCTCCCAGCCGGAACGGAGATCCCCGCTTGCCCCGAGTTCTCAGGCGGAACCGAGGGAATCCGCGACCTCTGTCTGACAGAAAACCCAAACAGCACCTTGTCCTTTACGCTCTCATGGACCACGGACGAGCCCGCCACCTCCACCGTGGAGTTCGGAAGCTACCCGACACCGGTATGGCGATTGGACCAGCCCGAATCGGTCCACACGCATTCGGTCACCGTGTACGGCATGCGTGCCAATACCGACATTTCCCTCAACGTCTTGAGCGTCACCGCGTCCGGTCACACCTTGGCCGCGCGTGATTTGCTCGCCCACACGGGAGAACTCCCCTTCGGAATCCCCGTCGGAATCATGGGCGTCGTCGACCCCTACAAGAAACAACCCGGCTGGACGCTTCTCAACATCAATCAACGCGAAGCCAACTGGCCCCCAAGCGCAGTCATCATGGACGAGATGGGCCAACCCGTGTGGTACGCCATCACCGCGACCGCGGTGGACGAACGAGGCGACCTCGACGTCAGCCTGACGCCCGACGGAACGATTCTCATCGGCGGGTCAGGCCCGTCGATTCGTCCGGTGGAGCTAAACCTCGCGGGCAACGTGGTGTGGAATGGCCCACCCCAGGACGCGCCCCAACAACATCACCACTTTCAGCGCGAGCCCGACGGCACCACGGTCATGCTCCGGCACGCGTTCGACGATGCTTTCCCCGCTGTCGTTCTTGACAGGATTGTTCAAATTGACGACGATTACAACGTGGTTTGGGAGTGGAACGGCTTCGACCACATCGATTTTCCGCTTGACGCCACAGACGATTACACGCACGGCAATTCGGTCACGATGACGGACGATGCTGTGTATTACAATAGCCGAAACCTCCACACACTATTCAAGATCAGTCGCCATACAGGCGACATTTTATGGGAACTCGGCGAGGACCTGGATTTCGCCCCGGACCCCGACCATGCAACCCCGTGGTTTGCGCACCAACATGCGCCGGAGCTTCAAGACGACGGGAGCTGGCTGATCCACGACAACGACGGAATTGCTTCCCATAGCCGAGTGATTCAGATGGTCATCGACGAAGATGCGATGACGTCGGAAATCATTTGGGAATTTCCGGGCGATTTCTCCGTCGCCCCTTGGTACACCGACACGTGGCACAGCGGAATCTGGGGCGATGCCGACCGCCTCGAAAATGGCAACGTGCTCATCACCGCCGCGATGCGTGAATTCGATACCCAGAGTCGGATATTCGAAGTCACGCCCGACGGCGAGGTGGTGTGGGAGATACTCCTCCCCGCGGTTGACGACTCGCTCTTCGTCGTTGGCAGCTACCGGGCGGACCGAATCGTTCCGCCCGGGCTTATCGCCATCGAATCAGACTAGGCGCCCATACTGTCGAGCGCTTCGCGCCTCGACAAACGAATCTTGCCCATGCGATCGATATCGATGACGCGGACGAGCACCTCGTCGCCCTCGTGCAGGATGTCGGTCACGCGCTCCACGCGCTCGTGTGCGATGTGGCTGATGTGGATGAGTCCGTCGGTGCCGGGGAAGATCTCCACGAACGCGCCGAAGTCCACGATCCGCTTGACCACGCCCACGTAGAGCGCGCCGATCTCGGCCTCTTGCGTGATCTCGCGAATCATCTGCAGAGCCTTGTTGGTGTTGGCCGGGTCGCTCGAAGCGATCTCGACCTTGCCCGAGTCCTCGACCGTGATCTTGACGCTGCAGGTGTCCTGAATGCTCCGGATCACCTTGCCGCCTGGGCCGATAATGTCGCGAATCTTGTCCGGCTTGATTTGGAGCGTGGTGATTCGAGGCGCCCACTTCGACAACTCGACACGATGCGTATCGATCGTCTTTCCCATCTCGGCCAGGATGTGCACGCGACCGGCGCGCGCTTGCTCCAGCGCTACCGCCATGATCTCGCGGGTCAGGGTCTGGATCTTCACATCCATTTGGAAGGCCGTGATTCCCGTCGTCGTGCCGGTCACCTTGAAATCCATATCGCCGAGGTGATCCTCATCGCCGAGGATGTCGGACAACACGGCGAACTTGTCGCCTTCCTTGATGAGGCCCATGGCGATGCCCGCCACCGGGGCGAGGATAGGAACGCCCGCATCCAGCAGCGCGAGCGTGCTGCCGCACACCGTCGCCATGGAGGACGAGCCGTTGGACTCCCACACTTCGGAGGTCGACCGCACCACGTAGGGGAACTTGTCTTTTCCGGGAATGACCGTCTCGAGTGCCCGGTGGGCCAACGCGCCGTGGCCGACTTCGCGGCGTTTCGGTGCGCGAAGCGGCCGCGCCTCGCCCGTGCAGAACGGCGGGAAGTTGTAGGTCAGCATCCAGCGGCGATCATACTTACCGGTCGGTAGCTCCATGCGCTGACCGTCCATGTCGGTCCCCAACGCAACGGTCACAAAGGCCTGCGTCTCGCCGCGCGTGAAGATGGCTGAGCCATGCGCGCGTTCCGACACGCCAGTCTCGCACCAGATGGCGCGAATGGCGTCCGGAGCACGACCGTCGAGCCGAACGCGTGTGTTGATCACATCGCCACGCATGAGCGTCTTGACCAGTTTCTCCCAACCCTCTTTGGCGTGGCCGGTCAGGCGCGAGGCCTCCGGGGCGTCGGCGCCCGCGACAAGCTTCGCGATGACTGCGTCCCGTGCCGCGGTGAGGCCGTCGGTCCTGTCGTGTTTGCCGGGGATGGCAAGCGCCGCCCTCAAAGGCGCCGTTCCATGCTCGGCGAGGAAGGACTTCACGTGGCTGTCGATCTCGGGCGCAGGGCCCGGATCCGCCTTGGGCTTGCCTGCGACGGCCCGTAGGGCGTCGATGGCGTCGCACAGACTGGCAATCGCCGTCTGCGCGATGTCGAAGGCGTCCAGCATCTCTGCTTCCGTCGCCTGCTCTGCGCCGCCTTCCACCATCGTGATCGCGGTCCGTGTGCCGCCTACAACGAGGTTGATCGTGGCGCGATCGCGGTCAACCATGTTCGGGTTGAGGTGAAACTCCCCGTCGATCTTGCAGATGCGAACACCGGCAACGGGCTGCGTCATCGGCGCTTCGGAAATGTGGACGGCCGCAGCCGCACCACAAAGGCTCAGCCAATCGGTCTCGTTGTCGCGGTCGTAGGACATCACCGTTGCGATGATCTGCGTTTCACGCCGCCAATGCTTCACGAACATCGGGCGGATGGGGCGGTCGATCAGGCGCGAAATGAGCGTCTCGCGTTCCGTGCCTCGGCCCTCGCGCTTGAGGAAACCACCTGGGATGGTGCCGTTAGCGCCATTGCGGTCCTGGTAGTCCACCGTCAGGGGCAAGAAATCGAAGGACTGCACGTCACCACACGTGCAGGTCACCAGCACGCTGGTGTCACCACACTTGACGATGACAGCGCCACCTGCCTGTTTGGCGTATTTTCCGGTTTCAAAGGTAACAACGCGGCCGCCGATTTCGACGGACGTGGATTGTAGGTTCATGGGTACTCCAATGCGGCGAATCGCCGCGGTTGGACCCACAGTGCAAGCGACGCCGTCACAATCCGGGTCGCACGTACAGCTCTACCCTCAGCGAGCGCACGTGGTCTTCACAGACCCTCGGGACACCGGCATCCTTCGATGCCGAGGTCCCGAAGACCTGCGAAAGCCCCGCAATGCCTCAGCGGGTCCGTTTCGGGGGCACCAGGCCCCCATTCGATGACAAAGAACGAGGGCGAAGCCCTATCGACGCAGACCCAGCTTTTGGATCAGCGTTTGATAGCGCGTGGTATCGGTCCTATTCAGCCAAGTCAGCAAGCGACGGCGCTGCCCGACCAGCTTCAGAAGGCCGCGACGGGACGCATGGTCCTTGTCGTGGCCCTTGAAATGCTCGGTCAGCGATTGAATGCGTGCAGTGAGAAGCGCCACTTGGACCTCAGGGGACCCCGTGTCGCGTTCCGCACGCTGATGTTGCTCGATGACGGCCTTTTTGGCCGAAGTGATAAGCGCCATGACGATCTCCTTTTCACCGCAACCGCAACCGGGGTGCATGGCGCGCGGGGTCGTTCCCCACCTCCACCGGTCGCAGTACGCGGACGCCGTGGCTAGCGCATCCGGCGGGTCGCCGCAACGTACTGCCCAGCAACCTAGCCGGACGGCGTATCGAACGGATCACAACCATTGGTGCCGGCCACCCACTCTGCGAGGTCATCGAAGCCGTCATCGTCGCTGTCGGGGTCCACATCCGATGTGCCACCCAAATCTTCGTACAGTTGGAACAGACCGTCGCCGTCGTCGTCCGGCGTGTCCGCGGGGTCACAACCATTCGTGCCCCAGAACCACTCGTCGTAGTCGTTCCACCCGTCATCGTCGGTGTCAGCGTCGTTGTCAGACGTGCCGCCTTCGTCTTCGTAGAGTTGGAACAAACCGTCGCCGTCGTCGTCCGGCGAGTCCGCAGGGTCGAGCGGGTCACTCGCGAGCGCCACCTCGTCCCCATCGTTCGCCAAATCACCGTCGGTGTCCGCGCGGTTCGGGTGCGTGCCGTAAACTCGCTCGGCTTCGTTGTTCAGGCCGTCGAGGTCCGGGTCCTCATAGCGACCGTGGCCCGGGGGTCGCGCAGCCAGCGCCACCGAGCTCCACAAAAAGAAGAAGACCGCCAGATCCACTGCATACTGGCTCCGCTTCAAGGGGGGATGCACATTGTATCGGACCTGGCCCCGATTCCTGACCCAAATTCGCGGGCGTCCCCAAATTGACGCACACCGTTTTGAGGTCCCGTCCGGGCGCTACTGTTCCATCACCTTGACGACGCGCGGCCCACGGGCGTCGCGCTCAGCCACCGCAATCACCTCGTCCCCACACAACACAAGGTAGCGTCCGGCGGGAGCCACACCCGCAGGCGCGAGAGGTGGCGGACCCCCCGCCCGGATTCGCCGGACATCTACCGCCGAAACGTCCACGATCGGCAAACCCGGCAAGCAGGAGACCGCAGACTTCACCCACGGCCGGAGGCCTTCCATGACCTCCTCGCGAGGGCGCCAAGGAATGCGCTCACCGCGCCCACGACTCAGCAACACGTCCTCCCAAGCCCTCCCCGGTTCTCCTGAAACCAAAGCCCCAAGCTCGGCCATCGTCAGCGCGTCGTCGAGTAAGAACGGGCCGCTTCGTGGCCGCACCAATGCGTCCAAATGACCGGCAGTACCGAGCGCCACTCCGATCTCGTCGGCCAGCACGCGCGCATAGGTGCCGCGACTGCAGGTGATGGTCACCCGCAGGTACGGAAGCGACAGGGACACAAAATCCATCGCATGGATCGTGACGGGTCGCGCTGCAACCTCCGGCACCTCCCCCTTCCGCGCATAGCTGTAGAGCGGACGCCCCTCCACCTTGACTGCAGAGTAGTCAGGCGGCTTTTGCATGCGCTTGCCGACAAAGCTGGCAAGAACCGCGCGCACGGCAGTTTCGTCCACGTCCGGAACCGGCAACTCGCGGATCACTTTGCCCGTCGGATCCCCGGTGTCGGTCGCGATTCCCAATCGAATCGTCGCGTCGTAGACCTTGATGGATTCATCCAGAAACTGGATGAGCCTCGTGGACCCGCCCAGTGCCAAGGGCAGAACGCCGGTCGCAAACGGGTCTAGTGTTCCCGTATGGCCAACCTTGGCAATTCCGGTACATGCACGCACAGCCGCGACGATGTCGTGGGACGTGAGGCCCGGTGGTTTGTCCACCACCAGGAATGCCGTGATCACGACTCCTCCTCTCGAACTGACCGCAAGCGATCCAGCAACCCTGTCACCTTGATCGCGGCATCCATATGGATGTCGCGAACGAAAACGAGTTCAGGCGCGTGTCGCAGACTCAGCGCCCGACCGATCGGTCCACGCAATCTGCGCGCCGCGTCCGCCAATGCCTCCACCAAGTCCACGCCAGCCGCGCCGCCACCGAGCGGCAGCCAATGCACGGTCGCGCGGCTGATGTCCTTCGACACCTCCACTTTCGTGATGGACACATCGCTCAGGCGAGCGTCTTTGATGTCCGTCCGCAACCGGCCGGCCAACTCGCTGTGAATGCCCTCTGCAATTCGTTCGGGACGGAAACCGCCCATGCTCCCCCCGAAGGGCCCGTCCGCCTAACGCGACACCGCTCCCCTGCGAGCCTCGGAATACCAGGTTGCATGGCGACGGCACTTCGAAGAATGTTCATCGTCACGATCGTCGCCGTTGGGACCGCGATCGCCCTCCTTCGTTGGATCTCACCACCGGCGACGACACTGGCGGTCCCTCAGGGATCTGCGCTAGAACCGCGCGGGACGGACGAATGAGCTTCGTGTTGTTGTGCGTAGTCGCCTGTCGTACGCGGTTGTCGCCCCCAGAAGTCCCCCCTCGGGCGGATCCGATTGCCGCCTGGGGTGACCTCCTGGCTGAGGCCGTTACCGCCGACGGATACGTAGACTACGCCCTCGTTGAGGCCAACCGAGAGCCGTTGGACGCCTACTTGGTGTACCTCGCAAGCGACGAGATCCTGGCTGAAAAGATGACCGGAGACAACCACTCACTGCACCTCAATGCCTACAACGCGTTCGTGATCTTCCAGGTCATTGAACGAGGACGACCCGCCTCGGTCCTGGACGTACCGGGTTGGATACCGATCGACGGAAGCGGATTCTTCCTGGAGACGGAATTCGATCTCGGCCCCGACTGGCTCTCCCTGTCCGAAATCGAGCACGAACGGATCCGGCAACTAGAACTCGATTTCCGCGACCATGCAGCGATGAACTGCGCCTCTCGGTCCTGCCCACCCATGCGCCGAGAGCTGTACGGTCGCGGCTCTCTGCAATCCCAACTTCGAGAGCAATTCGGTCGCTGGGTCGATGATCCAGAACGCGGCGTCCGCATCGAAAACGGCGAAGCGGTCTTCAACCCGATCTTCGACTGGTACGCGCGGGACTTCTTATTCTGGTCCGCCGGTCAGGATCTTTGCGAGCTTACCCGCCGTTATGCGTCCGAGCCCCTGGCGACTCAGCTTGAGCAGCTGCAAATCGCCGGTTGCCCACACCGTTTCTTTACCTACGATTGGTCGCTGAACGACGCCCGATGACCCAAAATTCGTTCGGCACCCCATACCGATCCGCTCTGCTCACCTGGACCCCAGGACAGGGCGTCGAAGGCAGCTGGGTCGACGTCGCTGTCGACGCCGACTACCGCGACGACGACGCTTGGGGACCCCAGTTCGATCGCCAACTCGACCGACTGTCTGGCTTGGGAATCGTCGGCGTCTGCCCCGGACGCCCCCTAGAACGAGGCGTGTACCGTTTCCGATGCGTCCCAGTCGTACCGTTGGCGGGCCTGCTCTCGGCGTTTCCTACGGGAGCAGGAGACGTCGCAGCCATTCAGTTGTTTCTCGCTGCCGCGCCGATTTTCGACCAAATCGCTACGGCCAACCGGGCCGCAGAAATCGTCGTTTCCCGAAGTCTTGGTCCCCTAGGGATCGGCGTGGACGTCGACGGTGGCTGCCACCTGGTCGGCGTCGGTTTCCCACCGCTGGAAGTCTGGGACTGGCTCGACGACCCGTCCGTGGTGCCCTCAGCGGTAACGCTGCGGCACGCGCCGCCGGAGCGCCTCGCAGGAGAACCGGAGGACGTGTCCACCGACCTGTATGTGCTCGCGCTGATGTGCGTAGAACTCGGCACTGGAAAACCCGTTCTGGCCGGCGCGGGGAGCGACCTGCTGGAAGCGGTCCGACGCGGGGATGCGCGAAGTCTGCTCAAGGGCCGCATGTCACGAGCGTTTAGCGGCGTGCTCGCACCTTGGTCGGACCAACGACCGCGCCTGGACGAGGCGCTGGCGACCGCGGCTACAGCACTCGAAGGTGCATCGGGAACCGGGCTCGCAGCCATTTCTGCCGCGCTGATCGAACCAAACTGGGCTAAGAAACAGCCGGTGAAACCACACGCCCCTACAGCCGCGACGCCGCCCCAACCCGCGTTGCCGTCCTCCACTACGCCGTTCCTAGGCACAGCCCTGGCAGCACTGGCACGTGCGGAGGCCGACGCACGACGCGCCGAAGAACTTGCCCGCGGTTCGGCGGAGGCGCGCGCCGCTGCCAAAGCGGTCGAACGCATTCGACACGCCGTCGCCGCCGCTGAAGCTGCGACTTCTGATCAGCGGGGAGACGAGGCTGCCCGCGCCGCCGTTCGCGCAGCAGACGCCGCCAGAATCGCGGCGGACGCGCTCCAGCGCCGCGCTACCTCCGCGCCGTTCGTCAGGACCGCGACGCCGATGCCGGTCCGTCGCGTACAAAACCCCACACCCGCGCCCATCGGCACAGCACCGCTGCCGCCAAGCCGAATGACGACGCTCCGCCGCGGAACCCAGCGACTGGGGACGACCCTCGCAGATTGGGAGAATCACCGGATCCGCACCTGATGGTTCTGTGGCTCGGGTGCACAGTTCAAACGTCCATCGATTCCCCGACGGTCACCGTGCCCCCGCCGATCGCATTGCACAACCTCGTAGCCGAGTCCAGTCTGACCCATCCCCAATGGGCATGGACCGTTGACGGGCAAGAAACAGCTCACACGGGTCCGATCGTTCCCGCCCGCGACTTATGGCCTGGCCAGCGATGGACCGTCACTGCCGCTGAAACGAACCAAACGGTGAGCACGACTGTCGTGATCCCGACCCCGACGTCCACAAGCGTGTTGTTCGTGGTGTTGGACGACATCGGCATCGACCGACTCGCATTGTTCGGCCTCGCTCCGTCGCCCGTCGCCACACCGAATCTCGATGCCCTGGCCGCAGAAGGCGTGACCTTCGACCGAGCGTGGGCCAACCCAACCTGCACGCCTACGAGGGCCTCCATCCTCACCGGTCGACACGCACGACGGACGGGGGCGGGCGTATTGATTGACATGAGCGCCGACGCGTGGGCGTTGAGCGAGTCGGAGTGGACCCTTCCCAAGGCAATTGGTCTCAGTCGCGCCGCGCAATGGAGGACTGCGGCCGTCGGCAAATGGCACCTGGCCGGCCCGCTCGCCCCCAACTGGTTGACACATCCCAATCGCCTCGGCTTTTCCCACTTTTCTGGATCCCCCGGATATCTGGTGGTCAATCAACGGCAGGACGTCGACGGTTATTTTCGTTGGGAAAAAAACACCAACGGAGTCCTCGCAATCTCCGATACGTATAACACCACGGACATCGTCAATGACACGCTGGACTTGGTTTCCACCCTTCCGGAACCGTTCTTTGTTTATGTCGCATTTAACGCGGCCCATGAGCCCCTACACGTACCGCCCGCTGCCCTGAGTTCCCTAGATGTCACGGACGACAGCAGCGATTCCGACCTGAGTAACGCCGTAACGGCGGCTTTCGACGCCGAGTTTGGCCGGCTAGTCGAAGGATTCTCGCCCGATTTGCGCTCACGGATGACCATCGTCGTTGTGGGAGACAACGGCACCCCAGAATCCGTGATGGACCCCGCACATTTCGACACCGACCAGGCCAAAGGCACCATCCACGAAGGGGGGGTCCGCGTACCACTCGTCATCGCGGGCCCCATGGTGGAGGCTCCCGGACGTCGATCCGACGCCCTGGTCCATGTCGTGGACCTTTACCCAACCCTTCTCGACCTCGCAGCGGTGCCCGTCGAAACCAATCCGAGCGGACACGCGGCCGTAGATCCAGGCGACGGCAGCCAGCGAAGCCTCGATGGTGAGTCGCTGTTGCCGCTGCTGATCGATGCCAGCGCCAAACTTGAACGATCGATTGGGTATACCGAAAAGTTCAGCCCCAACGGGCCCGCGCCCTGGAATTCTTGGGCGCGAGCAGTCCGGGACGAAGCTTACAAATTGGAGCGTTTCGAAGACGGGAAAGAAAACCTCCACCACTTCGTCGACGGCGGACTCGACGAGGGATCCGACTTGCTTGACGAGCCTTTGTCCGACGCCGATTTGATCGCGTATGAACGGCTCGTGGCCGCTCTCGACTTTTGGGATGCAGCGCTGGTCTACGAAGGCGATTGACCCTCGGCGTAGTCCGGTCGGTTATGCGCGGCCGCCCGGAGAGCGCGTGACGCCGTCCCTTCCGAAGCCCCCATGGCTGAAGGTCCGCATGCCAGGTTCGCCTCGCTACCATGCGATCAAGGCACGCGCGCGCGAACTCAAACTGGCAACGGTGTGCGAAGAAGCGCGCTGCCCCAACATTGGCGAATGTTGGGGTGGTGGTACGGCCACCTTCATGGTCATGGGCGACACGTGCACCCGAGGCTGCCGCTTCTGCGCGGTCAAGACCCGGAAGACGGGCGTGCCGCTTGACCCGTTGGAGCCCCACAACGTCGCTGTCGCTATCGCCGAGATGGAGCTGGATTACGTCGTTCTGACGTCGGTGGATCGGGACGACTTACCCGATCAGGGTTCAGGCCACTTCGCCGCCTGCGTACGCGCCATCCGCGAACTTGCTCCGAAAACACTCGTTGAGACGCTGGTCCCCGACTTCCGTGGCCGCCTTGACCTGATTCGCATCCTGGTCGACTCGGGCCCAGACGTCATCGCCCAAAACGTGGAAACGGTGGAACGGCTCACGCACCCCGTCCGAGATCCGCGCGCCGGCTACCGTCAGACGCTGGACGTGCTGGCCGCCATCAAGATGATGGACCCCAAACGCGCCACCAAGTCGAGCATCATGGTGGGGCTCGGTGAAACCGTCCCTGAGGTCGAACAAACGATGGTGGACCTACGCGCCGTGGGCGTGGACTTCCTGACCCTCGGCCAATACCTGCAACCGACCGGAAAACACCTGCCGGTCGCAGGTTTCGTGCCGCCAGAACAGTTCGAAGCGTACGAGCGCTTTGGGCTAGAACTCGGATTCGCCTACGTCGCCTCAGGCCCGCTCGTTCGCAGTTCGTACAAAGCAGGCGAGTACTTCATCCGCAACGTGCTTCAGGGTCAACGTCAGCAACCCAGTGTTGCCGCACCATGACCGGCACTGATTCGCTTCGCGGCGTGCTCACGGACTGGTTGCTTGCCGACAAAGCCGCGCTGTTGTGCGGCGAAACCGTAGGTCGGGGTGCCAACCCGGGTGAGGCGACCGTCGGCTTGCTCGACCGCTTCGGTGAAGCCCAAGTGGTCGACCTCCCAGCAGTCGACGACGTGATCCTGGGATTCGCCGTCGGAGCCGCACTAGCGGGTCGGCCCACCGTCGTACAACTTGTCGGCACCAGCGCGCTTCACGCCGCAGCGCCGTACCTGACCGACCTCGCCCGTGCTGGTACACACGCCGCGTTTGTCGCACGGGTGCCCTCCGGACCTCATGCAGACGATTCGCTGCTCCCAGTGCTGGACACCGGTGCCGATGTGTTCGTTGCCGGGTCACCCGACCGCGTGGCGCACCTGTGGGCACGAGCACTCAGTTCCGGGCGTCCGACTGTGATTGTCGAGCCGCGCAGCGTGATGGCGGCCTTTGCAGCCGAGCTACAGGTAGCGCCCACCTCCCCGGCCGTCCTCCTGGCTGCCTTTGGCGACGGCGTCGCCCTCGCAACCACCGCAGCTCGACGACTCAACGCAGAAGGGATTCCCGCCGAGGTGTTCGTCATCGAGAGCTTGGTCCCACTCGACACCGACCTACTCGGCGCGGCACTCGCCCCAGTAGGGCGGTTGGTCGTCGTGCACCCCAACGACGAAACCGTCGCCCAGCGCATTGTACTTGGCGCGCTGTCTGTTGCCTTCGAGTTCCTAGAGGCGCCCATCGCGCTTGCTTCATCGTCTGATGAAGCGGTCCGGGCCGCACACAACGCATTTACCTGGTGACCACGACCATGTCGTACACATTCGAATTGCCTGAAGTCGGCGAAGGCGTCGTCGAAGCCGAAATCGCAAAGTGGCTCGTCGCCGTGGGCGCCCGAGTCGAGCGCGACCAGCCGATCTGCGAAATCACCACAGACAAAGCGCAGATCGAGATCAGCAGCCCGCGAGCCGGCACCGTATTGACGTTGCACGGAAAGCCCGGTGACATCGTGCGCGTCCATGCGCCATTCGTTGAGATCGATGAGTCTGGCGCGACGGCGCCGGCGAGCGTGCCCAAGCCAGCAGCCCCAGCGGCCCAAGCAGCGCCCACAGCGCCACGCGCCGCAACCGTGGCGGCGCCGATGATTCCCAGCGGCCCGACGCGAGCTGCACCCGCGGTTCGCCGCCACGCAAAGGAAGCGGACGTAGACATCCACGCGGTCGCTGGCTCGGGCCCTTCCGGACGGGTCACCCACGATGACGTCGCCGCCCACACCAGTTCGGCGCCCGAACCCATCGCAGCCCCGGCGCTGCCACAGGTTCGGCCAAGCGGCACCGAAGAACGCGTTGCGATCATTGGCATTCGCCGCAAAATAGCCGAACAAATGGTGAAGGCGAAACACACGGCGCCCCATTTCACCTATGTCGAAGAGGTCGACGTCACCGCCCTTGTCGCCCTTCGGGAGCAACTCAAAGCACGCGCCGAACAGCGAGGCGTCAAGCTCACCTACTTGCCCTTCGTCATGAAAGCAACGAGCCTGGTGTTGCGGGACTTTCCCAACGTGAATGCGGTGATGGACGAAGCCAAGTTCGAACTGGTCGTCAAGGCCGACCACAATTTCGGTTTGGCGACAGACACGCCTCAAGGCCTGTTCGTGCCGGTGATTCGCAACGTCGAGCAAAAATCTATTCTTCGAATCGCCGCCGAGATGGCGGACTTGACCGACCGGACGCGCAAGGGCAAAGCAAAACTCGACGAGTTGCGCGGCGGGACGCTCACATTCACCTCGGTGGGGAATATCGGCGGTGTATTTGCAACACCCATCCTCAACGTTCCCGAGGTGGCCATCATTGGCGTCAATGCCATTCGCGACCGCGCCATGGTCGTGGACGGCAACATTTGCGTCCGCAAGATGATGTACCTGTCGCCCTCCTTTGACCACCGAATCATCGACGGCGCGGTGGGCGCCCGATTCGTCGCGGCACTCAAGTCGGTTCTGGAGCACCCAGAAGCGCTGCTGTTGGACCTTGCGTGACACCCACCCAAGCTGAGAACGCGCTCGAGGCAGCCGAGAAGGTGTTGGCCTCCGTCGACACAGGGCCCTGGCATATTCCCTCCACGGGACTTCATGCCGTCATCGCTGGCGCGTGCTTGGGCCTGCCTCGCACCGCGTGGTGGGTCCCAGGCCCTCGAGAGCGTGCTGGCGCTGTGCTCCGCGGCGCAGCCGTTGAACGTTTCGCCGACCCCGCCGTCGGCGCCCGCCCCTACCGCATCGCTCCGTCCATGGGCCCCCACCGCGCCCTGGTCGCCGTCGGTCTCGCAAGCGCCGGCGATCCCGTGTTGGTGCACCTTGGTTCCGCTTCCGCCGCGCACGGTGCTTTGGCCGAGGCCATGTCCCTGGCCCACGCGCGACAGGCCACTGTGGTTTTCCTCGTCGCCTTCCATCCGTTGCTTGGCGACGCGCCCCTCGTGCCTTTCGTTTCCCCCGTAGGCCTCGCGTCCGGCCTCGGTGTGCCCACGATCGAGGTCGACGGTTCGTCGACCGAGGCGGTTCGCGACGCCGTCGCGACCGCAATCTCCCGCCGCGGCCCCACCCTCGTCTTGGCGCTGCTCGCGGCGCCCTGAAGGAGAATCTCATGTCTGAAAGCCATTACGGCGCGATCGTCATCGGCGCCGGTCCCGGCGGCTACCCCTGCGCCATTCGCCTCGGACAACTCGGCGTTCGCACGCTCATCGTGGAACAACAGTGGTGGGGCGGCGTGTGCCTCAATGTGGGCTGCATTCCGAGCAAAGCCCTGATCACGGCCGCCAAAAAATTCGAAGAAATCAGTCACGCAAAATTGTACGGTTTTCAGGTTCCAGGCCCTGTGCTTATCGACGCGACCGTCCTCCAAAAGTGGAAGGGCGAAGTGGTCGGGAAGCTCACGGGTGGCGTGAAGACCCTGCTCAAAGCCAACAAGGTCGACAGCTTGGAAGGAAAAGCTCGAATCGTCGCCGAAAAGACCATTGTTGTCGCGACCGCGGGTGGCGAAAAACGTTTTACGGCGGATTCGATTGTCATCGCCACGGGATCGAGTCCGATCGAGGTCCCCGGCTTCGCTTTTTCTGACAGTCCCGCCGTTTTGGACAGTACGGGAGCGCTGGCCCTTGACCGAGTCCCTGAGCGCCTTGTCGTCATCGGCGGCGGATATATCGGCTTAGAAATGTCTGGCGTGTACGCAAAACTTGGATGCAAGGTCACCGTCGTAGAAATGATGGACCAGCTGCTTCCTGGATTTGACCCCGACGTGGTCAAGGTCGTCGACCGCCGGATCAAAAAAGACGGCGCCACAATCCTGCTGAAGACGAAGGCCATTGGATGGGAACAGGCCGAGAAAGGAATCGTCGTCGAAGTCGAAACCCCGAAGGGGCGAGAGAAATTGCCAGCCGACCACGTGCTGGTCACCGTAGGGCGCCGACCCAACAGCAAGAATCTCGGCATCGAGGCCCTTGGCGTGGTGATGGATGGGGCTTTCATCAAAGTAGACCGCCAATTGCGGACCAACATCCGTTGGTTGTACGCGATTGGAGACGTCGCTGGCAACCCGATGTTGGCCCACAAAGCGACCCACGATGGCGAAGTCGCCGCGGAGGTCATCCACGGACGCAACGTCACCTGGGACGCTAAAACCGTCCCCGCCGTCGTCTTCACCGACCCCGAGATCGCGACAGCCGGCCTGACAGAGCCCGAATGCAAACGCCAAGGACTCGACATCAAAGTGGGCAAGGTACCCTTCGCCGCGATCGGGCGAGCCATCGCCAACAACGAATCAGACGGGTTCGTCAAGGTGATTATCGATGCCAAAAGCCACTTGGTACTGGGCGTCACCATCGTGGGCTACCACGCCTCCGACATCATCTCGGAGGCCGCGCTCGCGATTGAGATGGGTGCGGAGGCGTTGGACATCGGCCTCACCATCCACCCGCATCCGACGTTGGGCGAAGGCGTGATGGAGGCCGCGAAAGCCGCACTCGGCGAGGCCATTCACGTCGTCAACAAATGAGTCGGCGCGTCCTGGTTGTTGGCGCCACCTCCGCAATTGTCGGCGACCTGTGCCGACTGCTTGCTCGTCGCGGGGACCGTCTGTATTTGGTGGGTCGCACAGCCGCTCGATTGGAAATGGTCACCAACGAGTTGGCCCACGCCGTCGCCGGTAGCGAAGCCGTTGACCTTGTCGGCATCGACGGCGTCTCCTTACTGAACCGGGCGATTGCCGCCTTGGGGGGCCTCGACGACGTGATCGTCGGGCACGGTTTGTTGGGCGACCAACTCGAGACCGAGCGCGACGTCCAGGCCATGCGCGACGTCTTCGAAGTGAATCTACTGTCTCCCATTGCCGTCTTGCTGCCGGTCGCGGACCACCTGGAACGCCAACGCGCGGGTCGAATCGTCGTCATCACCAGTGTCGCTGGCGACCGCGGTCGCCCCCGCAATTTCACGTACGGCGCGGCAAAGTCGGGCCTGTCGACGTGGCTACAAGGCCTTCGATCGCGCCTCTACGCTGCCGGCGTGAGCGTGCACACCATCAAGCCGGGCCCCGTCGAGACACCCATGACTGTCGGCCATCCGCGCAACGTTTTGTTCACCACCTCACCCGCCGCCGCCGCCCGAATCCTGCGCGCGATGGATCGCGGTTGGGCGGAGACCTACGTGCCGACCTACTGGCGACCCATCTTGTGGGTCGTGCGTTGGCTGCCAGAGTGGGCCTTTCAGCGCATTGGCTTCTTGTCGGGCCGTTGACCTGCCAAGCCTGAAACCTTAGGCGCGGGGCCCTTCGAGGTACCTATGAGTCATCGCGTCGCCGTGATCGGATCAGGCCCAGCCGGCATGACCGCGGCCCTCTACCTGTCTCGCGCCAACATCCAAGCGGATGTGTACGAAGGCATCCAGCCCGGCGGTCAGCTCACCATCACGACCGAAGTCGACAACTACCCGGGGTTTCCACAAGGAATCGAGGGACCGGAGTTGATGGACCGGATGCGCACACAATGTGAACGTTTCGGCGCCAGTTTCAAGGCGGATGACGTCATCGCCGTACAACTAGGCGCCCGTCCTTTTGTTTTGACGACAGCGGTGGCGGGAAACGTTTCGTATGACGCCGTCGTAGTCGCTACCGGCGCCACGGCTCGCTACCTTGGCCTCCCCAACGAACAACGGCTCCAGGGCCGAGGCGTGTCGGCCTGCGCGACCTGCGACGGCTTTTTCTTTCGCGACGTCGACATTGCGGTGGTGGGAGGTGGCGATTCCGCCATGGAGGAGGCCACCTTTCTCACCCGTTTCGCAAGCCATGTGACGCTTGTCGTGCGCACCGAACGCCTACGCGCGTCCAAGATCATGGTCGACCGAGCGTTGGCCAATGCCAAAATTTCATTCGCCTACAATAGTATTGTTGCAGATGTGCACGGCGACGAAAAGGTCACCGGCATTCGACTCAAGAATACTGCGACGGGCGTAGAACGAGACCTCGCCCTAGGCGGACTCTTCCTCGCCATCGGCCACACGCCGAACACGGCCCTATTCCGTGGAATTCTCGACATGGACGCGGACGGCTACCTCCGGGCCCAACCCGGCTCCACACGCACGAACGTGCCCGGCGTTTTCGCCTGCGGTGATGTTCAGGACCGCACCTACCGCCAAGCGGTCACCGCCGCAGGGACGGGTTGTATGGCCGCACTCGACGCAGAACGATGGCTCGAAGCTACGGTCTGACGCCCAGGCGTTTTGCCCGAAACCTGAGTTTGCCGAGCGCCTTCATTTCAATCTGGCGGATTCTCTCTTTGGTGAGTCCGATCTGCTGCCCGACTTCCGCAAGCGTCCAGCGCTCATCGTCTCCCAAACCGAAACGCATATTGAGAACGCGGGCCTCTACGTCGTCGAGTGTTTCCAACAAACGCCTGGCCTCACCCTCCATCTGTTCGTTGTCCATCCGGTCAGGCGCGGACACTGCGTCGATGTCCGGAATGACGTCATTGAGCGTCGCACCCGTTTCGACGTCGATGGGGCCATCGAGCGCCACACAGCCCTTCTCGAGATCGTGCGCCACACGGCGCGCGCGGGCCACCTCATCTTCCGCGATGCCCGTGGCCTTGGCGAGTTCTGCGTCCGTGGGTTGACGCTGAAGCTTTTCGGACAATTCCGCCTCGGCTCTGCCTATGCGGCGAACCGCTCCGAGTGTATTGACCGGGATTCGAATTGTACGACTGTGTCGTGACAGAAATCCTTCAATGCTTTGGCGGATCCACCAACCCGCATACGAACCAAATTTCGCACCCTTGCGATGGTCGAATTTTCGCGCGGCCCTCATGAGCCCGACATTTCCTTCCTGAATCATGTCGAGGTAGAATAGCCGATTCTTGTATTTTCGCGCCATCCAAAGGACCAATCTGAGGTTCCGACTGGTGAGCTCCTCCACGACCTTGTCGATTCGCAGCCCGGCGCGACGGAGCACCTCTGCCGATTCGAGAAATCGATCGGCGGGCACGAGGAGACGCGATTCGATTTCCATCAGACGCTTGGCCGTCATCACGGGGTCGGTCTGCATGCGCAGAACCCGCAGTTGACGCACGTCGCGTTCGACCGCGCGCTCGATTTGTTTGTAACCTTCGTCGGTCAAACCCAAGCGCACCAACGTTTGGTCCAGCGCTTCCTGGTCCCGATCCGCCGCGCCCCAAAGTGATTTGTACCGAGCGCGGTTCTCGACGTCGTGGTGTGGGTCGATTTCCAGCGCGTCCACGATCGTCGGACCGAGTTCTACGGCCGCTGCCAGAATCTCAATACGTGCAGCGATGGCCTCCTGCGAAAGCACCGCCTCGACTTCGACGGCCATGCGGTCGATGGCAGAAGCTTCATCCACGTAGGTCTCGAGCAGGTCCGAGCCCGGCGGACGCCCTTCGTCCGGTCCCCGAGCGCGGCGAATTCGAGCCCGCGGCAGGTCGGCATCCTCGCCGCCCGATGTGACAGCCAAATCCACAAGAACTATCCGAGCGTCACCGGGACGCGTGTCCAACACTCGCTCCGCCTCAGGCAGGGAGTCCACGAAAAGCAGCATCGGTGGGCCGGATACATTCGCCCACGTCTTGTACCCACCCTCTACAGAGATCTGGCCGTAGGCCATAATTCTACTGACAGGAACACCGTCTACCGTTGCCTGGTCTAGGATTTTCTTGCACGCCGCGAGCGGCGCTACGACCATGACAAAAGGCCCTGCAGGCGCGTGCGTGGCCAACCAGCCGAGTCGATCGACGGCAAGGTCCGTCCCGTCCTCCGTCTCACTCAGCACGGCATCCAAATCGAATAAATAATCAAATACGCCTACGAGCCCCAACAAGACGGGCACGGTCCCCGTCGCGGGCAAGAATAGCGCCGTATCCAATGCCCCTTGGGCTACGGCGAGCGGTTCAGCCAACAAAGCGGCGTCCGACAGGATGCTGCGGGACACGGGGACCGGATCGTCACGCACCACGGTCCTCGACAAGACCGACCACGTGCGTCCCGTCGCCTCCAACAAACGAATCCACGGTTCCCGCGCAGGCTCCAACACGGAGACCGCGGTGTCGACCACATAGGCGTCATCGAGCAGGTCAAACGCATGGGTCGGCGGAGGGGCACCCAGTACGTACGACAGCGCTGCACGCGCCCGAGCCGAATCTTCCGCCGAAAGATTTCCAGACTCAAGCAGCCCGGCCAGAAACTCCAGGTTCGCCAACAAACGACGCACAAACATCGCATTCGTGGGCACACCAGGGGCGCCAATCAATTCGCGTGTTCGGGTCACGAGGCCGAGGTCATCGTCAATACTGCGATCCAACAACGCGTCGAGCGCCTGCTGCAACCGCAACCGGTCGTCCGACGACAACATCGGTGGCGCGGCACCGACCGTTTCGCCTCGCGCACGACGCAGCCAGTGCACGAACAGCCCAGCATGGAATGACGCCGAGCGCATCGCCATGTCGTTGCCCTGCCGCGCTTCTCGTGTCGGATCTTCTCGCAACAACGCGGCGACGCCTGAGCGAGCGGCCCGTCCTGGTTCGCCGGGCGCTCCCAGCGCGGCGAGCAACTCTGCGAGGTCGCGCCGAAGCCGCTCGCCACCGGCGCCCATCGCAGAAAGCCGCTCCACAACATGACGGGCCTTGCGGGCCAAATCCACACCATCCGACGCATCGGCTTGGCGAGATAGGTCCGCCAGCAGCGCCATGTGGTCTGTGGTACCCACGACTCCCCTCAGCGAACGCTAGACGCTGCTGCGCGTGCCTCTTACCGTCCCGCGGCGCGAGGCGGCATGCCTTTCTACCAGGATCCTCCCGAGGACCCCGACCTTTGGCTAGCGGACGACACGCTACGGACCACCGTGCTCGCCGGAATCCAGGCGTCGCACCGACCCTTTTGGTCCGAGCGTTTTGCGTCGCTCGGCCAGGACACGCGGAACATTCTCGCGCCCCTGGCACGGAGCGCCGAATCCACGCCACCCCGCCTCGTGCGCGTGGCGCCGTGGGGCACACCCGTGGATCGAATCGAGACGGCACCCGCCTGGCGCACCCTGCTCGATCACGCAGCCCGTTACGGCCTCGTCGGCGTCGGACATGACCGAAGTCTCGGCCCATGGCGTCGTGTCGCGCAGGTCGCCCTCCTGCATCTTTTCTCCCCGGTGTCGGCCACCGCTTCCTGTCCCATCGCCATGAGTGACGCCGCCGCGACCGTGTTGACACGCAGTGCAGATCCCACACTGCGCGACGCGATTCTGCCCCGCCTGACGTCGACCGATCCGGCGTTTGCCTGGACCAGCGGCCAGTGGATGACGGAACGGCCCGGTGGCTCAGACGTGTCGAAAACGGAAACCGAGGCGCGACCGATCCCTGGGACCGACTTGTGGACGCTGCACGGGTGGAAGTGGTTCACCTCGGCGACGTCGGCGGAGGTCGCGCTCACCCTCGCTCGACCGGTAGACGGCGGAGGCCTGACGCTCTTTCTCGTCCATCTCACGCGAGACGCCGGAGGCCCGTTGCACGGCATCCGCATCGAACGGCTCAAGGACAAACTCGGTACGCGGGCCATGCCGACCGCTGAGCTCGTGCTCGACGGGGTCCAGGCGGTCCGGATCGGCCCGGTGGGGCGCGGAATCGCCACGGTGGCGCCGATGCTCAACATCACGCGATGGCACAACGCGGTGTCATCCGCCGCCGGGATGCGCCGCGCTGTCGCGTTGGCGACGGACTACGCGGGGCGCCGGGAAGCGTCGGGGCGCCGGCTGATCGACCTTCCGCTGCATCGGTGGACGCTGGACGGCCTTGACGCCGCTGCGGCCGCTGCAACAGCCTTGGTGGTCCATCTGGCGGCCTGGATTGGGGCTGCGGAGGATGGCCAACTGCCAGAAAGGGAGTCTTTGGCGCTGCGTGCGCTGCTTCCCGTCGCCAAAGCCACGCTTGGAAAGGCCGCCGTGGCCGTAGCCAGCGAGGCCATCGAGTGTTTTGGCGGCGCAGGTTACGTCGAGGACACCGACCTCCCTCGAATGCTTCGTGACGCCCAGGTTCTGCCGATTTGGGAAGGCACCACCAACGTGTTGGCGATGGACCTGTTGCGCGCGCAGCACAAAGAACGCGCACTCGACGCCTTATTTCGGTCTCTCGCCGAGAACGCGCCGGCAACACTCACGTCGGCGTTTGACCGCGCACGTCGGCTCTGCGACAGTACCGACGATTCCCAAGCCCGCACACTGTGTTTGTGGACGGGCGCGTTGGCACAAGCGGTGTTGTTGTACCGCGTCGAAGGCGCCTCCCAACGATGGAAACGTTTCGTCACCGACCACCTGTCCGACCGGGGGTCAGGAATCAACCCGGACGAGGCCCCATGCTGACCTTTCTGCTCGTCTCTTGCGGCCCAGACCCCGTCGATGACACTGTTGTGGACCCAGGATGGCTCCCGGAGGTGTTTTGCCCCGGTGGGCCCCAGTGCAGCAACGCCGACGGCGATCTCAAAGCTGCCGCCGGTGTCGTCAGCATCTTGCCGACCTGCTGGGAAACATGGGACGACGCGAGCGCCGACCAGAGTTTCAGCCCCTCCGACGACACATTTTTTGATTGCGGTTGCGACCAACGGTGTGCCGGGGATCCGGGGTGGTCGGGAATGGACGACGGTGAAGGCGACGGCGTGTTTCAGGCGGTTTGGATGGCGGGGTTTGGCACAGGTCGCGCCGCCACCGGAATCCGTGACGCCACGTTGGGCCTGAGAGGCGAAGGCGACGGGCTCGACGCGCGCGTGCTCTTGCTGGCCCAAGGGGACACCGTGTTGGCGTTGGTCACGATGGACGTCGTCGGTTTCATGTACGACGACGTGCTGGCCCTTCGCGCCCAGGTCGATGAAGCGGGAATCGACGTCGATCACGTGCTCGTGCACAGCAGTCACGGGCATGAAGGCCCTGACACGATGGGCATCTACGGCCCAAGCATCATCGTTTCTGGCTACGACCCGGCCTACACGGCACAAATTCGAGCCGACGTCGTCGCCACGCTCGTGACCCTGTCGAGCGCGTTGGTGCCTGTCCACATGGAGGTCGGTGAATCCAATGCCAACGATTACGCCGACAACGGCGTTGGAAACCTAATTCACGACACCCGAGACCCCAATATTGTGGACCCACGCATCGGCACCGCGCGGTTTGTCGACGACGATGGGAACAGTGTTGCCACCCTGGTGCACTGGGCGAACCACCCAGAGACCGTCGCCAGTAACAACACGCTGCTCACCTCAGATTTCGTCCATGCGCTGCGCGAGACCGTGGAAACCGGCTCTTTCTGGGACGGCGCAGGCGCCCCTGGCGTTGGCGGCGTCGCGTTGTACCTCAACGGCACCGTCGGGGGCATGATGACGTCCTTGGGTGCGCACGTTGTGGACCCGCTTGGCAACACCTGGTCGGAAGCCAGTTTTGAGAAAGCGGATGCCGTGGGGCAACTGGTCGGTGAGATGGCCCTAGACGCCGTCGCCACCGCGGTCCCGTCCGACGTGTCGCTGCGTTTCGGCGCACAATCCTTCTTCGTCCCGGTCGACAACAATGCGTTCCAGGCCATGTTCCTGTTGGGTGTGCTCGCCCATCGCAAGGCCTACAACTACGACCCCGAGAGGCCTCTTTCAGAGTCCAATCGCCCCGAGGTCCAGTCCGAGGTGGACGTCGTTCAACTCGGGGACCTGACGCTGTTCACACTTCCCGGCGAGCCCCTGCCGGAGCTGGTCATCGGCGGCTACGACGGTTCGTTCACACCGCCGGGCGAATTGCTCCTTGATCCCGACAACATCAACCCACCGGATCTCCTGTCAGCGCCACCCGGCCCCTATCTCGCCGACTTATTCACGACGCCGCATGTGTGGGCCATCGGCCTCGGCAACGACGAGGTCGGCTACATCATTCCCCCGTACAATTTCGAGGTCCCAGAGGCGGGAGGATACATCTTAGAGTCGGAGGGCGACCATTATGAAGAAACCAACTCCCTTGGGGCGACTACGGCCGACCTCGTCACCGACCCACTGAACTCCCTGGCCGATTGGGCGGCCCGTCCCGCTCGCTAGGCGCGCGTTAGGCGCACGTATGCGCACTACCCCAATGCTCTTCCTGCTCGCTTGCGGTGGCCCCGAACCCTTTCCGGGTAATACCGACGAGAACGACGGCAAGCCCGACGCGGATGCCGATACGGACGCGGATGCCGATTCAGACGCCGACGGCGATACCGATACCGATTCCCCAGGAACGTGGACCGCACACCTGCTCGATGCGACATTGAATCACCCGCGTGGGCTTACCGTTGGGGATTTCACGGGCGACGGAAAACTCGACGTATTGGTGACCGCCGGTGGCGACATCGAGTTGGGCGCGCTCGATGGCGGCCAGGTGGCCCTCTACGAATTGGGCGCCAATCTAGACAGCTGGACGCGAATCGACGTCGTGACCCCTGATCAATTGATTGAGTTTCCCAACCAACCCCTGCCGATGGACCTCGACGCTGACGGTGACCTCGACTTTGTGCTGACCGCCGGCCTGTTCATCTGCAGCTCGTTGCCCCTCGGTGACTGCGGCAGCCTGAGCTGGGTCGAACAGACCGCTGGTGGGTGGGCGTTGCACACGTTCGTGGATGGCGACGACCGGTTCTACCAAGGCGGCGTGCTGGCCGACATCGATCACGATGGTACCGTGGACCTCGTCGTCAGCGGCGAGCGCGTGGGGCCGTACGGCACGGATGCGCAAACGCATTGGTACCGAGGCGTCGGGTCGGCCTCTCGATTCGAAGCCACCGAGCGCCTCATTGGAACCGGCGGTGGTTCATTTCCCACCGTGCGCGACATCGATGGCGACGGGGACGACGACATCGCCGTGGCGGAGTTCGCGGTTCCCGGCGAATCTGCGGTGTGGTACCAACGAACGGGGGAGCCCAGCGGCGGAACCCCGAACGGGACATGGAGCCGATTTGTGATCGACTCCACCTTGGGCACGGGCTGGCAAATGGGGTGGGCCGACATCGATGGGGACGGTCTCGACGACGCGCTCATGACGAATCACGTCAATGCGGCGGACGGAGACCTGTACGTCGAAGGGGCGTATAGGCTCGTGCCAGCGGCCGATGTGCGCCAAGCGTGGACGCCGACGTTGTTGTCCACCGGAATCGCCGCCGACCCGAGCCTTGTCGGCTCCACCAATGCAGCGCCCGGAGCCTTCGGCACCGGCGACCTCGACGGGGACGGAGACATCGACTTGGCGATCGCGGGCGACGGCGACCCAGGCGTATTCGTGCTCATCAACCAAAACACGTCGTTCGACACGATGGAAGTGCACCCGTTTCTGCCTGAGGCCTTCGGCATGATCGTCGCCGACCTCGATGGAAACGGGACGCAGGAAGTGGTTCTGGCAGGGGCGGTAGACAACCTGGTGCTGGTGCTTGAGCGGAATTGAATTTTCGGCGCTCGGGCGAGGGCAGTCTTTCAGCGGCCCCAGGGTCCGTTCAGCAGGAAAAGGGATCAACCACGCAGGCGGGCGCCGTTAGCGGTACCCTTCCGCCTCAACCGCACAAATACCCCCAACATCGGCCACAGGAGATTTGCGCCGCCGCTACATCCACAGGTTCCAACCCCATCCTTCAACGCGTCGGCGCCCGCTGTGTCCTCGCAGCCCTCGTCCACAAGTCCATCGCAATTGTTGTCCACCAAATCGGCGCACAGTTCTGTCCGACCCGGGTTGATCCATCCATTTTCGTCGTCACAATCCCCACCCGCCACGGTAAAACCGTCGGCATCGGCATCGTCTGCGCCTTCATCCACAAGACCGTCACAATCGTTGTCCACGCCATCTGCCAGTTCTTCACCCCCAGGGTGCGCACTCGCATCGCCGTCGTCACAGTCCCCGTCCGCCTCACTCACACCGTCGCCATCGTCGTCCGATAGCTCCGTGTCTTCGTCGATCAGGCCATCACAATCGTCATCGCGTCCGTTCGGCACCTCTAGCGCTGCCGGATTGACGTCGGGATTTGTATCGTCGCAGTCCCCAGCGTCTTCGGAAAAACCGTCCTCATCGTCATCAAAAGCCGTTGTCCCCTCGTCCACCAGGCCGTCACAATCATTGTCGATTCCATCCGGCAGTTCTGGGGCCCCCGTGTACACCGTCTCGTCTTCGGGATCACAGTCCACGTCGTCGCCCCAGCCGTCACCATCGGCGTCTGGCGTTCCATTGTCTACGACGCCGTCACAATCATCGTCGATCCCGTTGGTGAAGTCCTCTACCGCCGACGGGTTCACCGCAGGATCGGCGTCGTGGCAGTCTCCTGGGTCCGTGCCATCGGTGCAGAACGGGCCTTCACAATAACCATCGCCGTCGTCATCAAAACATTCTGTGCCTTCGTCGACAATACCGTCGCAATCGTCATCCAACGCATTGCAAAACTCCGTAGCGACTGGCGAAATTGCAGGGTCGAGGTCATTACAATCCCCCGCCGCTGGGCTGATTCCATCGCCATCTTCGTCCGCAACCGATGAGCCCTCATCCACGACGCCGTCACAATCGTCGTCCACGCCGTTTTCGACTTCTTCCGCCCCAGGGTATACGGTGCCCAACAGGTCTACGCAGTCCCCCTCACAGCTCGACACCCCGTCCAGGTCTACGTCAAAGGGGTTGAGTGCCGCATCGAGGTCGTCGCAATCCGTGCAAGTGAACGCCCCATCCCCGTCCAGATCCGCCTCATCGGCGGTCACGGGACACGGGTCGCAGGCGTCGGGATTGAAATCGCCGTCTGCATCCATCAGGTCGTCCGCGTCGGCGCACTGATCGCAGTCGTCGGGCACCGAATCCACGTCGGCGTCCAACAAATCGTCGTAGCCCGCACACTGGTCGCAATCGTCAGGAACGCCGTCCCCGTCGCTTTCTGCGAGGTCATCCCCCCCCAAACAGACGTCGCAATCGTCGGCCACCGAGTCAAAATCGCTGTCGGCGCTGTCGCCATCGCAGCTGTCACACGCATCGGGAAGGCCGTCGCCATCCAGGTCCAACGCGTCGTCGAACCCTTCGCAGGCATCACACCCGTCCGGAACGGCGTCGCCATCGGCGTCGTCCGCATCCTCGTGGCCGGGGCACACGTCACAATCGTCCGGGGCACCGTCCCCATCCGCGTTGTTCCGGTCGTCGCCCCCCGCACAGGCGTCGCAGTCATCGCCGACACCGTCCGCGTCGAGGTCGGACTGGCTGTCGCGACAGAATAACGACGTGCCGTCGACCAAGTGGTCCGACAAGACCGACAGATCGTTGCTGGTCAAATCGCCATCCCCATCCACGTCCGCGGATCGAGCCTGGCAGAATGCGGGCACCAGCACGCCGGCGAGCACCTCGGTGGACAACACTGTTGCATCGGTGATGTCCACGTCGGCATCGCCGTCCACATCCCCGCATACCGTCGCACATCCCACCGATGGGCACCCGTCACAGAGGTCCCCGGCACCGTCCCCATCGAGGTCAGACTGAGACGGATCCACCACCGACGGGCACACATCACAGGCGTCTGAAACGCCGTCGCCGTCGCCGTCCGACACCCCTTCGGCACAAGCGTCACAACCGTCGGGAAGGCCGTCCGCATCGGCGTCGAACGCATCGTCAAACCCTTCGCACAGGTCACAATCGTCGGGCGTGCCATCCGCGTCGCCGTCGAATCCGTCGTCGCCGCCCGAGCACAGGTCGCACTCGTTGGGAACGCCGTCCCCGTCTACGTCCACGCCATCATCGCCGCCAGGGCACTGATCGCAGTCGTCCCCGGCGCCATCCAGGTCTTCGTCCGCCGAGAAGTCGCGACACGCACTGACACCTACGCCCGTAAGGATGTCGAGCAACACGTTCGCATCCGACGCTTCGACAACGCCGTCCCCATCGACGTCGCCTGCCCAACTCTGGCAGTAGGTGGGCACGACAAGGCCCGTCAACAACTTCGACGACAAGAAGGACAGGTCGGCCAAGTCGACGTCGCCATCCACGTCGGTGTCGCCACAGGCGCTGGCACAACCTAGCGTCGGGCACCCATCACAAGCGTCGCCTAGGCCATCGACGTCCACGTCCGCGCCGCCGTCGAACAGGGTCGGGCAGCTGTCACACACGTCCCCTTGCCCATCGGCGTCCCCATCGGCTTGATCGTTGGGGTGCACCGGGCAGTTGTCACAATCATCGGCCACACCATCGGTGTCGCCATCATCGCGTGCGCCGTCGCAGTCGTCGCACGCATCCCCGACGCCGTCCCCATCCCCATCCAGTTGATCGTCGCTCTGGCCCGGGCACAGGTCACACGCTTCGGGCACACCGTCGCCGTCCGGGTCTTGGGCGTCGTCGCCCCCAGGGCAGAGGTCGCACACATCGCCGCTGCCATCCGAGTCGCCATCCGCCTGGTCCGGATCGTGGTCCACCGGGCAACCGTCGCAACCGTCTGCCACGCCGTCGTCGTCCTCATCGACACCATCGTCGAACTCGGGACACAGGTCACAAGCGTCAGCCACACCGTCCCCATCGCTGTCGTCGAGTTCACCCACACACGCATCGCAGGCGTTGGGAACCCCGTCCCCGTCCTCATCCAGCGCGTCGTCTCCCTCCGGACACACGTCACAAGCGTCACCCACGGCATCCCCGTCACCGTCCGTCTGGTCGTCAAACAGGTCGGGGCACACGTCACAGCCGTCCGCGACGCCGTCCGCATCGAAGTCTACGACGTCATCCGCGCCTTCGCAATTGTCACAGGCATCTCCCGCCCCGTCGAAATCGCTGTCGGCTTGGTCGTCGGCCACCAAAGGGCAAAGGTCGCACGGGTCCGGGAAACCGTCTACGTCGGCGTCCTCACCATCGTCTGCGCCCTCACAAGCGTCGCACACATCGCCTGCGCCGTCGCCATCGGCGTCGATTTGGGCAGCGTCCGCCACGTCTGGACAAACATCGCACCCATCGGCCACGCCGTCCCCGTCGGCATCGGCCGCGTCGGGGAAATCAGGACAAGACTCACAGGCGTCCCCCACGCCGTCGCCATCGTCATCCTCTTGGTCGGGGTCAAACACACCCGGGCAGCTGTCGCAGCCCTCCGGAACGCCGTCTGCATCGGTGTCGTCTAGGTCATCGAAGCCGACACACACCTCACAAACGTCACCGACGAGGTCACCGTCGCCGTCCAGCTGATCGGGGTCGAAGTCCACCGGGCAATCGTCGCAGGAATCGGCCACAAGGTCGAAGTCCGCATCGAGGCCGTCTGCGCCGAAGGCACACAAATCACAGCTGTCTCCAACACCGTCCCCATCGCTATCTGCTTGGTCCTCGTTCGAATCGAGCGGGCAATTGTCGCAATCATTCGCCGTGAAATCCCCGTCTACGTCCACCCGGTCATCGCCGTCCGGACACAGATCGCAGCCATCTCCAGCACCATCGCCATCCCCATCCGCTTGGTCCACATCCGCGATGTCCGGACAGACGTCGCAACTGTCGCCCCATCCATCCACATCCCGATCCGATTGATCCGGATCCGCTTCGTCCACACACAGGTCGCAGCCGTCGGGAACCGTGTCTCCATCGGCGTCTGCCCCGTCCTCCGAACCCTCACAGACGTCGCACGCATCCCCCACCGCGTCGCCGTCGGAATCCGCCTGCGCCACGTCCGCCACCTCGGGACAGAGGTCGCAGGCGTCGGGCACGGCATCGCCGTCTGCGTCATCGCCGTCGTCTTCACCAACACAACGGTCGCAGGCGTCTCCGACCCCGTCAAAATCGCTGTCTGTTTGGTCGTCGGGCAGGTCCGGACACAGATCGCAGGCGTCTGCGAAACCGTCCACGTCGATGTCCACGGTGTCGTCGCCGCCCTCACAGACATCGCAAATGTTGCCAACACCGTCGCTGTCGTCGTCGGACTGGGACGGATTCGTCAGGTCCGGACAGTTGTCGCACGCATCCGCCACGCTGTCGACGTCGGCATCTGCTGCATCGTCCCCATCCGGACACGAATCGCACAGGTCGCCGAACCCGTCGCCATCGACGTCCAGTTGGTCGTCGTTTGTCAGGCCAGGGCAGTTGTCGCATTCCTCTGGGATGAGATCGAGATCGTCATCGACGAAGTCGTCGCCGCCCGGACACAGGTCGCACGCGTCGCCCGCACCATCGCCGTCGTCGTCGAACTGATCCGGGTCGGCGACGTCTGGGCACACGTCGCAAGCGTCCGGAACGCTGTCCGCGTCGATGTCATCGGTGTCTGGGAACGCAGGGCACTGGTCGCAGTTGTTGCCGACGCCGTCGCCGTCGCTGTCTTTCTGCAGCGGGTTGGCAATCTCGGGGCAGTTGTCGCAGCCGTCGGGGAACGCGTCCAGGTCTACGTCGAGCGTGTCGTCGACCCCCTCACACACATCACAAATGTCTCCGACTGAGTCCTCGTCTGCGTCCTCCTGGTAGGGATCGAAGTCAGACGGGCAACCATCGCAAGCGTCGGGAACGGCGTCACTATCGGCGTCGGCCCAGTCGGGGAACCCGGGGCACGAATCGCACAACTCGCCCACACCGTCGAGATCCGTGTCGAGCTGGGCGGGGTTTGCGAGGCCTGGGCAGTTGTCGCAACCGTCGGGCACACCGTCGCCGTCGTCGTCCACGCCATCGTCGATTCCCGGGCACAGGTCGCAGACGTCCCCATTTCCGTCGGCGTCGACGTCGGCTTGGCTAGGATTGCTGTCTTCAATACAGTTGTCGCAGCCTCCGGGGACGCCGTCACCATCGACGTCATCGCCATCGTCAAAGCCAGGGCAAACGTCGCACACGTCGCCTGCACCATCCCCGTCGACGTCGGCCTGGTCGAGGTTGTCCACGGCCACGCAGTTGTCACAGCTGTTCGGAACTTCATCGGCGTCGTTGTCACCGACGTGAAACAGCCGATCGTCGCAATCTGTTCCGGCGCAACTCCCGCCCGCGTCAACAAAGCCGTCCTGGTCGTCGTCACAACAGAATGTTTCGTCCCAACACTCGTCGTCGATGCAGTCGATTCGCGCGTCGGCGTCGTCGTCTACGCCGTTGTCGCAGTCCTCGACACAGAACAGATCGAAAAAACAATCGGGGTCCGTGCAGTCGATCAACCCATCGGCGTCGTTGTCCACGCCGTCGTCACAAATTTCGGTGCACTCGAGCGAGCCGACGCAGTCGCTGTCGAAGCAGTCGATGTCTACGTCACAGTCTTCGTCCACGCCGCCAGAACACAGTTCGTCGGAAGCTGGGCTGACGTCCGGATTCACGGGGTCGCAATCGCCGCCCGCGTCGGTGATGCCGTCACCGTCGTAGTCGTCCAACCCATTTGTCGACGAGCCGCCCACGCCCGCCACAGCACCGCAACTCGCGGTTCCGCCGGTGACGACGATGGGGCAGGCCGCCCCGGACGTGTCCCAATGAACAATGACGATACCGCCGCCCCCACCGCCGCCCGCATCGTCCACCACGGCGCCATTGCCGCCGCGAGCGTACAACGTTCCCGTACAAGTCAGCTCGTTCGCACGAAGTACGATTCCGCCGCCTGCCCCGCCGCCCGCAGCATCGTTGTTGTACAGCAGGCCTGCGTCGCCATCCGCCTTGATCGTGCCGAGGATGACCATCACGTCGGCCACCAAGGTGATGCCGCCGCCCCCCGCACCACCGAGGCCACCCGAGTCGCCGTCCGCATTCCCGGCGGCACCGCCGGCCGAACCCTTGTCCGCGATGTCCGGCGTCACGTCGGGAACGGCGGGCCCTCCACCGGCTCCGATTCCGGCGCAACCATCGAGTGAACCGCGTCCTCCGGGTCCGCCGTGACCGCCACCGCCTCCGCCGTCTGCACAACAAGCCCCACCGAGCCCGCCGCCAGGTCCTTCACCATTGTTGTTGACGCGGCCTCGAAAACCAGCGCCCACCGCGGTGATCGACGAAGTGACGTCCACGGTGATTGTTGTCGCCGTGAGTTCGAGGGTGCCCGTATTGGCGACGCCCGTGTAGTCGGGAACGACGAGCGTGCCGCCGTTAATGACTGTCACGTTGTCGTAGGTGTTGCTACCCCCCAACACGACGGTGGTCCCGTCTACGACAAGGTCGAGGCCCCACGCTGACACAGCACCTAGAAGCAGGAGGATGGGCATGTGTGGCAGCCTACCACACTTTCACGCCACTCCGCCTCATTCGATGGTGGCGGACTGGTCGGCTCGTGCCACATAGGTCACGACGATTTCCGCATCGGCGCCCGGAAGCGCGCTGCCATCGAACACAATGGCGTTGGGTCCAGGGTCATACACCCATCCGTCGACCTCTGCGCCCTCGACGATCGTTCCTTCGACCGTCACCTCCAACGTGTCGGTGTTGGGCAACCGCGACAACATGAAAGTGTCGTACATGGCAGCGGTATCGAGGCCAACCCGGGCCATAAACTCAGTGAAATCCGACGCGCAGATGGACTCACTCCACCCTTCTTGTAAGGCGATGGCGTGAACGTACCGTCCACCGGCGTCCGCGGCCCCGCTCGGCGACGCGCACCCGGCGGGCAGGTCGCCGACGACCCCGTGGATTCGCAATTCCCCAGCACCCGCGAGCGTCTCCAGCGGCATCATGTAGTCGCTGACGTCTCCCGCCGAATGGTCATCCTCGTCACTCACGAACACGATTTCGAGCCGGGCGTCGGTCCGTCGAAAGTCACCGTTGCGGCCGTCGAGCGCGAACAAAGCTGCCTGCAGGCCCCGCTCGTCCCTGTCGCCCTCCACGCCGACCAACAAACTGTCCGCCACGACCTGCCCCGCGTTGGCCTGCGCGCCGGTCACGTACGGGGCGACGAGGTTGCCGCCGTCATCCCCGTTCACCGACGTGCTCACCACGCCCAACCGCCAATCCGCCGTCGTTTCGCCCGCTGCGTTCACAAACGCCGAGATGGCAAGCGACAGCGCCGCTTGTTCCTCCGACATCGATGCGGAGTCATCCACCACGAACAACACATCCGACACGGTGTCACGACCGCCTTGGAAGAACCGATCCTCCGTCGTTCGTTGCGCCACGTCGTACTCGTTGCACGCCACCAAACCGAGGATCGGCGCGAGGAGCTTGCGCATCGGTCCCTCCTTCGTCACAGCCTACCCTACGCTAAATTGAGCGGGCACGCTACCGGCAAAGCCCTAAGGGGTGTGATCGCTACCCGTTGGGCTCCCGTTCTTGATGTGGGGCCAAGCCAACGCTTGGCTACGGTGGTTGGTTCGCGATCGTGGACCGCGAAGCGGCGCGCGCACAACGGCGCTGGCGCTGAGGCGCCGATTCGTTCACCATCCGTTGTGGCGGAGCATTCTGAGGGCGAGGATGTCGTCGACGGTTTCCGGATTCCACCAAGCGCCCGAGATCTTGAGCCGTTGTTGCACCACGTTCTTGTGGCCGCTCTCGATCTCGCTGCTCGCGGTGCTCCACCCCTGTGC
>CAMASI010000024.1 GCA_945861065.1 Klebsiella pneumoniae
CTGCGCGGCGATCCTCGACGTGTGCCGTCGCCTCAACCTCGTCGAGGACGCAACGCATCGGTCCGGTAAGGAGCAGCTCGATCGCGTCGTGGCGATGCTCGTAGCCTTGGCGAAGAAGCTCCAGAATGATCGCTGACGCTTCCAGGGGCGGCGCCGGGCGCGGGGTCGGGAGCGGGACCGGGAGCGGGACCGGGAGCGGGCCGGGCCCGGCTTGTGGGGATCGCAACCCGAACCAGCTTTCCATCGCGGCGTTGTCGAGACAGTTGCCCCTCCGGCTCATGGAGCAGACCGCCTCGCTGTCATCGAGCAGCCGCTGGTAGTCGTCGCTCGTGTCCGGGCTTTCCCGATCCGTGTGGTGGAGGAAGCCTGGACCCGGCCGACGGCGTCGGAGCGCGTCGGATAGGCCCGCCTTGGCCAATGTCCGGTCGCTGCACGGTGAGATCGCCCAGCCCACGATGCGCCGAGAGAACAGGTCCATCACCGCTGCCAGACACAACCACCCGACGGGCGTTCGGAGGTAGGTCACGTCGCCAACCCACCTTTCATTACCCTTCGAGGCCGTGAAATCGCGGTCGAGCAGGTTCGGCGCCGGGACGGCCTTCGGGTCGGCCTCTGTGGTCTTGGTCCACTTGCGCACAATCCGACCCCGCAATCCTTGTGCGCGCATGACGCGGATCGGCTTTCCTGAGAGGCTGTTTAGGCGGAACATCCTCTAAGCCCCGGCGCACGGCCCAGGCCCGGACCGCCCGGACCTCGGCCGTCACCGCGAGCGCGCGATGATACTCGTCAGGCATCGGCCGAGGACTTGGTGCTCCGAAACGTGCTCGTTAGTTTCGTTTTGACGGCGCCCACCGCGGCATACGCTGGACGGCAGCCATTCAACGAGGTCCTGGACAACGAGGTCCTGCCTGCCAGGATCGCAGAACTAAACACCCGGATCACCGATCAAATCGGCACGCCGGGCGGGGAGGACGAGACCGCGTTGTGGTGGGGCGCGGCGTTAGGCCTCTCCGACCGCGTGGAACTCATGCTCCCGGCCGAGATCGCGGTCGCCCATGAGGACGGGGCCACACGAATGACGTGGTACGCGGCAGAGATTCGGTGGCGGATGGCGAAAGCGGGCCCACCACCACCCCCAGGACGCGTGGTGCCTTTGCTACGACTCAGCGTCGAACGGAAAGTCGCACGCCCGCTCCTGGAAGGAGGCGTGGACCTCGTTCTCGGCACCAATCTCACGGAAAACATCCACACTGCCGCGATGTTGGGCGGCACCGTGCTGAGCAACATCGAGGAGGTGGCGACGCACGGTGGACTCGGCGTCACCGGAAACGTCACGGAGGCCCTTCGTGTCGGCGGCGAGGTGTTCGGTGAGGTGCCTTTGTTTCCGTCTGGAGAGGCCCCTACTGTGGCGGTGGGACCCGACATCAGCGGCACCCTAGGGGCGTTCTGGGTCACGGGTGGAACGCTGATGGGGCTCGGAACCGGGCGAGCGTACGACGTGTCCTTCCGACTTGCCTGGGGTGTAGAGTTTTGAACCGAAACCGCCTTCTCGCGTGCGGAGCTCTGTTCTTGGCCACCCTCGGCGTCGGCGCCTCCGCAGCGACCCCCACGGGTACAGTTGTCGGCAAAATCTCCGTCACGACGAAAGGTACACCGGTGACGGACGCGGCGGGGATTGTCGCTTATCTCGTCGGTTTTTCGACACCGGCCCCCGCCGTACCGGCGTCAATGACCCAAAAGGGTCACCAATTCGAGCCCTTGCTTCTGCCCGTCCTGATCGGGCAGGTCGTTCAGTTTCCCAACCTGGATTGGGACACAAGCCACAACGTGTTTTCGACGGACCCTCGCTTCAACCTCGGCCAATATCGGGCGGGTCGCGGCGCGCCTCCGTCCAAAATATTCGACCAACCCGGACCCGTCGAAGTCTTCTGCAATATTCATCCGGAAATGGCGTCTACAATCCTCGTTCTTCCTAACAGCGCATTCGCTACCACAGCCGCCGACGGGTCCTTCACGCTCAAGGGCGTTCCCGCCGGCACCTGGGGATTGTTCGCGTACGATTGGCACGCCACGGTCCCCGCACGAGGTCAAGTCATCGTTACGGCCGGGGGCACCACGCAGGTCGCGCTCAACATCGACCGAACCCGTTTCGATATCGCCCACAAAACGTGGGAAGGCGTGGACTATGCAGTCCGGAATTACGCACAGCCGGCGCCCTAGTTTTCGTGTCAATCCGAACCCGTCTGCTGTTGTTTTTTACCTTGTTTGCGCTGGGCGCGATCGGGCTGACGGCGGCCGTCAGCGCCGCCATCGTTCGTGATCGGTCTACAGCGTATGCGATCGGCGTTTTTACCTCGGCAAGGCTCCAACTTGGGCTTTCGCTTCGACAACGATACCGCGCCTTCGAAGCGACCAGCGAGTTGTCCACGACGCTAGAGGTGGTGCGCGCGGTCGCCACCTACAAGGACCGTGCGGACTGGGGCTTCGCAACGCCGGAGGAAGACGAGGCGCGACGTCGCGCGCTGCATGAGGACCTCGTCGATTCATCGTGGGGCTGGACAGGGTTGTCCGACCGCGGTTTCTTCGCCGTTGCAGACTACAAGGGACGTGTCGCCTACGCGAGCGCAGGGCGCGACAAATGGGGCGGCGACGCGAGAGGCCTTGAGCCCGTAGCCGCGTCTTACGATGCCGCCCATGGATTCCGGGGCGCGGGCGTCGTACCCGTCGGCGACGACGCGCTCACGGCGAGTGGCATTGCGCCGCAAGGGGCGTTTGGTTGTTTCGTCGTTTTCGCCCGTGGTGTCGCACCCACCGGAAACGCAGGTGCCGCCTTTGTAGCGGGAATCGCGGCCGACGAATTGTTGGGCGACGTGGCCCTGGTGGACTCAGGAACGCGGCTCGCGTTGGTGGGTCCTCACGGCGTTTGTGCCGGGTCGCTGCCCGATGCCGTGCGGGACGCCGGTCTCAACCTCATCGACGACGCTGCACCCGCCCAGGTCCGCGCAGAAGGGGCTCGTTGGCTCGTTCAGCGGTTCCCTCTCCGAAGCCTCGACGACAAAACGCCTATCGCCACGGTGCTCGTGGCTCGGAACCTGGACATCGGACTGGCACTGCTCGACGACGTTTCAGTTCGGCTGGGCCTCGCCGCCATCCCCTTGCTCGGCATCGCCGTCCTTGTGGCCACCCAAATTGCAGCCCGCTTGGCCCGACCCATCATGAACCTGGAAAGCGCGGCGCGACGTGTCGCGGCGGGCGACTTGAACGTTGCCGTTCCAGTAGAGTCTGGCGACGAGATCGGCAGGCTCGGCATTGCGTTTAACCAAATGACCGAGGGCCTCCGAGACCGAGAACGCATTCGACAAACGTTTCGTCGTTATATGGCGCCAGAAATCGTGGATTACCTGCTTTCGCACCCCGAAGCCCAAGCACTTGGAGGCGAACGTCGCACACTCTCTGTGTTGTTCTCCGACCTCGTCGGTTTCACCACCGTCGCGGAGGACATGGAGCCTGAGGCCGTCGTCGCACAACTCAACGAGTACTTCACGGAAGTAAGCCGACGAATTGTAGAACGTGGCGGAACCATCGACAAGTATTTGGGCGATGCCGTGATGGCCTTCTTCGGGGCGCCCGTCCATCGCGCGGATCACCCGGCGCGGGCCTGCTTGGCTGCGCTCGACCATCTCGCCGCGCTCGACACGTTGCGTCCGAAGTGGGCTGCCGCAGGCCAAGCCGCGCTTTCCGTACGCGTCGGCGTCAATACGGGGGAAATGATCATCGGAAATATCGGCGGCGAAGAGGGCCGCGACTACACCGTGATCGGCGATGCAGTCAATCTCGCTTCCCGCTTGGAGGGCGTGAACAAAGAATACGGAACACGGATTTTGATCACCGAATCGACCTGGCTCGAAGCAAAGGACGCCGTCGCGTGGCGAGAGATCGACGTCGTCCGTGTGAAAGGAAAGGCCCGCGGCGTCCGGATCTACGAGGTGTTGGCCCATGTCGGAGGCCTGTCTGCAAGTCGCATCGACGCGGCTGCTTTCTACGAATCCGGTTTGGGTCACTATCGGCGGCGGGACTTTGCCGGGTCGATCCGCGCGTTCGAGGCGGCGCTCGTGGCAGACCCGACCGACGGACCGTCCGCTGTCCTGTTGGCGCGGTGCACGGCCTTTGAACACACACCGCCGCCTCCCGATTGGGACGGCGTATTTGAACTCACGTCCAAGTAGGGCGTCCAAGGAGCTAGCTGTGCTGTGGCTTTTCTTCGTGGGCGCCTGCGACCGCTACGACCCCAGCGACATCGGGATGGCCCGTCCGCCCGAGGACCCGCCGACCCCGACGCCAGACACACCCTCGGTGACCCCCCACGTGTTGCTGGTGCTCGTGGACGACATGGGTTGGACTGGCCCGTCGACAGACCGCACCAATCGAGGAAACGGTTCGGACTATTACCTCACCCCAACGATCGATCGCTTGGCCGCGGCAGGCGTCTCCTTCGACGCCGCCTACGCCTCTCCCGTCTGCCAAGCGAGTCGGGCCCTCATCTTGTCCGGCCAGTCCGCCGGACGAACCAAGGTGTATAGCAACGGCGACCCCAACCTGGTCGCCCCGGAGTTGCGGCTCTTCGACTTGCCCTACTACGACGACTACCTCGACACCGAAATCGTCACTCTCGCAGAAACCCTCGAGAACGCGGGTTGGATGACCGGGCATTTCGGAAAATGGCACGTGGGCAAGGAGGGGTCCACCGGCCCAGAGGAGCAGGGCTTTGAGCTCAATCGGGGCGGAACCTCCGAGGGTCTCGTTACCGGTGGATCCGACGGGCATTTGGCCGAGTACGACGGCTCCTGGGACCTCCCCAATCTGGAGGCCAACGGCGTCCCATTTCAGTTCATGGCGGATCGCCTCACGGACGAAGTCATCGCATTTCTTGGCACCGAACCGGAGCGCGCCAAATACGCCCAGCTATGGCATTTCTCCGTCCACGCACCGGTGATGGCACTGGACGAAGACGTCGAATACTTCTCCGGGCTCACCCCCGGCGAACGACATAGCGACCCGCTGTATGCCGCGATGCAATACAATCTCGACTACAATCTCGATCGTTTGTTGACCTACCTGGAAACGACTGAGGACGGGCGCGCGCCTGGCGCCATGCTGATCGACAACACGCTCCTGATCTTGGCCTCCGACAATGGCGGATCCGGTGGCTACACGCTGGAGGGGGTCGATACCGGACGGGAGTTTACCAACAATCTCCCACTTTACCATGGAAAATCAACGACCTGGGAAGGCGGGGTTCGGGTTCCCGTCATTGTACGCTGGGATCGAGGCAAACAAGGTGGACGAATCGTGTCTACCCCCATCACGCTGGCGGATATTTACCCCACGGTTTGCGGCATCACGGGCATACCCCTGCCCGAGGGCACAGCCATGGACGGAGCGGACCTTGAACCGCTCCTGGTCTCCGATGACCCCGAATGGACGAGAACGGATTCGTTTCTTCACTACCCGGTCTACTTGGACAACGGAGAGGCCTACGGCGCGGATATCCTGCGAGAAACCCCGACAAGCGTGGCGTGGCGCGGGGATTACAAGCTCATCTACGACTGGGATCTGGGGGCGATTGAGGGAGAGCACGCCGCTTGGAAACTATTTGACCTCGCCACGGATATCGGCGAAACGGTCAACGTCGCAGACGCCAACCCGGAAATCGTGCAGTCCGTGGGCACCGCTCTCGTGGAATGGCTCGTGGCTACCGACAGCGATCCGCTCGTTGACGCGGCAACCGGGGAAATCGTCCCCTGGCCAGACCCGTCGGCGTTCACGGTGCCGTAGGAATCCCGGTAACGAAGTCCCCACGTTCCACACCATTGCGTTGCGCTCAAACCACCCGAGGGGCACCTCATCGTCGCGGCGGCGGTGGGTTGGGCGGTCCCGACCGGAGCCCTCGCCGTGCGCGGGTGGTTGGTGCCTCCGACGCAGCGGGCCGCGCCACCAGAGCGCAGCCGAAGCGGGACCCTCAGGCTGTGACAACGGTCAGGACGAACCGATTGCACAACCCGTCGGCGCGGTTATCCGGCTCCGCTCGGGGGTTGGCCAGGTTCCACGTGTCGAGACCTTCTTGCGGCGTGGTCTTCGCGTCGCTCGCGGCTTGGACGATAGTGGGAGGATGCGGGAATCACGGCCTGGCGACCAAACCTCCTGAAGTGGGCGTCGAGCTTTGCAACGACGGAATCGACAACGACGGGGACGGCGAGGGCGACTGCACCGACGATGACTGCGCGAACATGAGCATCTTGGGCTGCGAGTTGTGCAACAACTGTTTCGACGACGACGGCGACGGGCTCTACGACGTGGACGACCCCGACTGCGCTGGCGTCTCCATCGTGGCGTGCGATACCGAGATTTGCGACAACGGCTACGACGACGATTTCGATGGCGCTTCCGACTGCGACGATCCCGATTGTAATGGGGCTCCGCACTGCACGACGGTCGATGGATGGTGTCCGGGTGGCCTCGCCCTCGACAACCCCTCCTTCGAGGCCCCGGTGCTGTACCCTGGCTACGCAATAGATACGCCGGGTTGGATAACCGAGCTTTCTCTGAGCAGCCTCATCCTGTTCCCGACCGAGATCCACCTGCCGCAGACGGCTCCCCTGGCCGAACCGGCCGACGGCAAGCAGCTCCTCGTCGTCAGGGGCGGTTACACTGTGGCGCGATTGGAGACAGGCATCCAAGCGACGGTCGACACACTATACACCATGAAGTTCGCCATGGCGCGACCGGCCCATGTCGGTGACCCCGCGTTCTATATTAAGTTCGAGCTGGGGACCCCGCAGTCGTCGGGATCCAACTCCGCCCTTTCGTCCTACATGGCCGGGAACGGTTCCTGGGAGACTTGGGACGTGGCGTTCACGACCGACGCTGTCGAGGCCGGGGACACCCTATACTTTCGCGTGCACAACGAGGGCCCGGCGTACAGTGACATCTACCTCGACAACCTCTGCCTGACGGCCGCAACCCCGCCTTGACGCGGCAACCGGGGAAATCGTCCCCTGGCCAGACCCGTCGGCGTTCACGGTGCCGTAGGAATCCCGGTAACGAAGTCCCCACGTTCCACACCATTGCGCTCAAACCAGCCGAGGGGCACCTCAAGCGCGTAGGGAACCGGGTGAACGCTGCCCACCTGTTCCTCCGATTGCGGGGCCATATCGCTGATCCGAACGATTTTCCCCTCCTCGCTGATGAACGCAATTGAAAGGGGAATCAGGGTGTTTTTCATCCAAAAATGCCGGACGGCAGAGTCCTCATAGACGAATAACATTCCGGTGCCGTCTTTGAGATCGGCCCGGTGCATGAGCCCCCGGGCGCGACTCACGTCGGTATCAGCGACCTCGACCCGGATTGCGTGCCCATCCACCGCCAGCTCGATTCCGTTCCCGCAGGCCAACATCAAGCCAATCGCATTCATATCAGCCTCCCTTGCGGATCCTCGTCGGGCGGCACTTCCCGCGGCGGAAGGCCGAGATGGATGCGCCCGTTCGGCGTAGTCACGCGCCCGCGCGGGGTACGCTGCAGCAATCCCAGTTGGAGCAAGAACGGTTCGCTCGCTTCTTCGATCGTGTCTTTCGACTCGCCGAGCGCCGCCGACAGCGTGTCCAGGCCCACCGGGCCGCCCGAGAACTTGAGTTCAATTGCCTCAAGCACCCGCCGGTCCAGGCTATCGAGACCGAGCAGGTCAATATCGAGCCGCACGAGCGACTCACGGGTGGTTCTTGCGTCAATCGTACCGTCACCGTCGACCTGCGCGAAATCGCGGAGCCGCCGCAGCAAGCGGTTGGCGATCCGAGGTGTGCCGCGCGACCTCTTCGCTAGCTCACGGACTGCATCTACCGTGATGACGACTCCGAGTTTCTCCGCGGCACGGATCACGATTTTCTCTAGTTCCTCCGGCTTGTAGAAATCAAATGTGCATTGGATTCCAAATCGAGCCCTCAACGGAGACGACAACAGGCCCGTGCGCGTCGTCGCGCCCACCAACGTGAACCGGGCGAGCGGTAACTTGACCGACCGAGCAGCCGGGCCTGAACCCAAAACGACGTCGATTTCGTAATCCTCCATCGCCGGGTAAAGAACCTCCTCCACCGCTTTTGGGAGTCGGTGAATTTCGTCGATGAACAACACCTGGCGGTGCTCTAGATTTGTGAGAATCGCAGCGAGGTCGCCTTTTCTTTCGATACTGGGGCCCGAGGCGGTCGTCACCGGCGTGCCCAACTCCTCCGCCAAAATGCCCGCCAGGCTGGTCTTGCCCAGGCCCGGCGGGCCGCTGAGCAACACGTGATCGAGCGATTCCGACCGGCCAAGCGCCGCACGCACGTAGACCCGAAGGTTGTCGATGATCCGGGGCTGGCCGACGAACTCCCCGAACCGACGTGGACGAAGCGCGGGGTCGCGGTCGGAAGCATCCGACGCATCCGAAATACGGGGGAGGGTCATCGGCTCGCCAGAATTCGGAGTGCATCGCGGAGACGCGTTTCGATGGGCGCATCGGTGCCCACCCCGCGCTCAGCGAGGGCAGAAAGCGCTTTGTCGATCTCGCTCCGCCCGTACTCCAACTGCGCAAGTGCGAGCACCAAGGGGTCCTCGGCGCGCCGCACCGGGGCCGGACCGGCCGGACCGCTGGCGGACAATTTGCCCTTCAGGTCCAGGATCATGCGTTGCGCCGTCTTCCGACCGATCCCGGAGACCTTGGACAGCGCGGCGATGTCCTCGTGTTCGAGGGCAAGCGCCAACGCATTCGCAGACAGGGCTTCGAGGGCCGCATGGGCGAGCCGAGGTCCAATCCCGGTCGCGCCGAGGAGCACGAGGAACGCGGCCCGGTCGGCGACGTCCACAAAACCGTGCAACGTGATCGAATCCTCACGAACGACGGTGACCACGTGAGCGACCGCGTTGTCGCCGTCCGCCAACCACCGCTGGACGGCCCGATGGGGCGCTGCAACCTCGTAGCCGACGCCTCGCACGTCAAACACCACGCTTCCTTGGCCGTGGTCTACGACCCGGCCGGTCAGGCGGGCGATCATCGCCAAGCTCCGGCCGGAACGTGAGATGCGTGGGTGATCGCGATCGCGAGGGCATCCGTCATGTCCAGGGGTCCAGCCGGAACCTCACCCAGCAGCATCCGGACGACTCGGGCGACGCCCTCCTTGTCTGCACGCCCATGGCCACCAGCGGTCTTCTTCACGGTCTGTGCGTTGTACTCGAATACCTCGTGGCCTGCCTCTGCTGCTGCCAACAGCGCCACCCCGCGGGCCTGTCCCAACCGCAACGCGCTTTCCGAGCTTTTGTGCCGAAAAATCGCCTCAATTGCGACAGAGTCAGGCTTGTGGGCCGCAATCGCAGCGCCAAGAAAACGGTGGATGGCGAGCAGACGGGTGGGCATAGGCGTGTCGGGAGAGGTTCGGAGGGCATCAGCGCTGACAAAGGTCAACCGATTCCGGTTGGCGTCGATGACGCCGAACGCGGTCACTGTGCAGCCAGGGTCTATTCCGAAGACGCGCAGGGTTCGCTCTCCGACCTGTGTAGCCGACCCGACCCGCCCGGGCGATGAGGCCATGATGGCGTCACTTCGGGCACCGTTCACGCGCATGGGTCGCGGCTTGCACAGCGGGACGCCTTCCGTGGCCCGCGTCGAGCCCGGTCCACCAGGCTTGTGGTTTGCCAACGGCGACGGAGCGCCGACCCAGTTGGCACCACAAACGGCAAGCGCACAGCCGGGCCGCAGCGTGTGGATCGGCGACGGATTCACCATCGATACGCCCGAACACCTGCTCGCTGCGTTGGTGGCCTACGACGTATTCGCTTGTACCGTTCGGGTCTGGGGCGGAGAACTTCCCGCGCTCGACGGGTGCGCCGAGGCGTGGTGCGCCGCGATTGAGAGCGTGGGCGTCGTGGACGCTCCGAGCCCGCCTGATGTGGTTGTGCAACGCCTGTTCGCAGTGGAGGAGGCAGGCGGAAGAATGGCGTTTCGGCCCTACGGCGGATTGAGGGTCACCGTCGAGGTCGACTTCGGGGCGCCGCTGATCGGACAAGTTGCCATGGATGTGGCGCCCGACACATTTCGGCGGGACGTTGCCGGTGCCCGGACCTTTGTCCTGGAGCGAGACGTCGATCGCCTGCTCGCTGCAGGCCACGGAAAGGGGGCAGACGCTGCCAACACCTGCGTCCTCGGGCCCACCTCCTCGCCCGCTGCCATCGACGAAGCCGTGCGACACAAGTGGCTCGATGTCTTGGGGGACCTGGGTTCGTTGGGGGCACCGCTGCACGCCGACGTGCGGGTCCGTCGGCCAAGTCATCGTTTGCACATCACCGCGCTGCGGGCGCTCGCTGCGTGGCAGGCCGGCGACCGCGCCTCCCGTTAGACCGCGCAAGGCCCACCAAGGGCGAAGGGAGTGATCTCATGGGCCGCATCTTTGAGACCCGCAAGGCGACGATGTTCGCGCGCTGGGACAAGATGGCGAAGGCGTTCACGCGCATCACCAAAGACATCACCATTGCTGTCAAAAGCGGAGGAGGCAACCCCGACACCAACCCCGTCCTGCGGCGGGCGATCCAAAATGCCCGCGCCGCCAACATGCCGAAAGACAAGGTCGACACCGCGGTCAAACGCGCTTCCGGCCTGACGACCGTGGACTACGAAGAGGCGCTGTACGAAGGCTACGCGATGCATGGCATCGCACTCCTCGTGGAGACGGCCACGGACAACACCACCCGCACCGTCGCCAACCTGCGCAGTTATTTCAATCGGTTTGGCGGCAACCTGGCAACGAGCGGCAGCGTGTCCTACGGCTTTGCCCACATGGGCGTGTTCCGTCTGGACCCCGGCGGAATCGACGCCGACGCACTGGAACTCGATCTCATCGATTTCGGCCTTGAAGAACTCGGCGAAGCCACCAACGAAAAAGGCGAACGCCAACTCGTTCTGCGGTGCGGGTTTCAGGATTTCGGTCAACTACAAGCCGCAATCGAAGCGCGCGGCATCGTCCCTCAGTCGACTGAATCGGAATGGGTGCCCAGCAACCTCGTCGAGCTGTCAGAAGACGCCGTCACCGAGGTACTGCAGTTGGTGGACCGGCTGGAGCAAGACGACGACATCCAAAAGGTGTTTCACAACCTCGCCTGATTTAACGTGCCAGTGACACTACTGGACTGATTCGGTCAGCATGTCCATATGGATCGTCCCATCCAGGGTCATTGGACCCGGCATCGGGGCCGCCGACATCGTCATCCCGATAGACAGGTCCGACGTCATACGCCCAGAAGTCACCAGGCTGCTAAGGTTCACGTCAAAACGCCCTGTCCCAGTCCCCTCGAAACGGTCGAACACCATCGTCATCCCGCCAGGCATACCGGGAAATGCGAGGTCGCCTTTCCCCTGCGTGAACACAGTGGCGCTATCGAAGACAACGTGGTCACCGGAACGTTCCACCAACGTCTGCGTCGTCTCCGCGTGGATCGACATCCCGATCATGCTCATGTCCATGGTCGTGAGCCACCGTCCACCGACTCCGATGCTTTCCGACGGGAAAATGGTCAACGCCGCCGACAACCCGTCCAACATCCTCTCCAACAACTGGCGCGTCGTCGGGTCGTTCGATTCCACAACGAAGCCTGAGGCGTGCCCCTGAGCGTCCACGACGTAGTCAATGGACCCTTCCATGGCAGCACCCACCAAAGGGTTGTCGGAGTCGAAGGACTGATGGACGCGGCAGGCACCGGCGTCGTCGGGTCCATCGACCCGCCACCGCATGTCCACCACGGTCGGAGCCTGCACCCCCGGCACCGGTACTGGAATTTGTTTCCCGTCCGGACCCACAACCGTCATCGCCACCGCGGTCGCCTGCGTGGTGCGGGTCGTGCCCTCGGTGCCCCCTCGCGGCAGGTAACGGAGCGGAGCGAGCGGCGGTGCGCCGACCTCGATGATGGCAATGTCCACGTCGAGAGCGAAGGAGTCCGCCATTGCCGCCACGGCACTCTCTGCCGTCATCGGCGGCGAAGGCGGAACCTCGGCACGGCGTTTTCCTGCGACCAAACAAAGCGCCAGCGGAATTAGGACAAGACGCCTCAACAACCTTGATTTCATCGCAACCTCAAAATGGACCCACCACGATCGTTCCGCCATCTGGGGGCACCGTAGACCCGCCCAACACCACGGCAGCAGCGACCCCGCCCGCAATCAGGGCAAGCCCGCCTGCGCCGCCAGCCACCGCGGCCACCAACCCGCCACGGCGCCGAGGGGGTTCACCCGCACCTAGGGCCATCACTGCGGGCCTTGGATCGAGCAAGAGCGCGGCGAGGTAACTGTTCGCCCCCACCGACAACGGAGCCACCGTCGCAATGACGTTTTCGCCCAAGGAGCCTTGGGCATCCACCAGCGAAAGTAGCTGTGGGAGCGACGCCAACAGCTCGTCGTCGGCGTCTCCAGACACCGGGACCTTCACTGCCGTACTGAACGCTTCGGTCTTTGGCGCATACAACTGGAGGAAAAGTTCGTTGTTGTCAGTGCCCGCGAGCAACACGTAGTCCACACCCTGGGCATGAGCCCCGAACGAGCGGTACAACCACGAGGTCTGGCGGGAACGACCTGTAGGTGTGGCTGACGCACCGCCGAGCGACGGCGCACCCATGCTCACCTTCAGGTCGAACGGAACCGTGCCCGGTTGCAAGTCCACCGCCGCGTACCCGGACTTGCCGCCCCCGCGCGCGACGACATGGTGAGTTCCCTGCAGCAACCCTTCGAGTTCGACGGGGGCGGGTCCTCGCGCCTCGCCGTCCACCCACACAATGGCATTGTCCGCTGCGTCTACGTGGAGTGTGCGGGTATTGGGCGCCAACAACGCGCGCGCCGCCGCAAACCCTTGGACGACGTCGGGCGGGTATTGCGCCGGATTGGGCGAACGGCTGGGATTGAGGGCCACTGCGTGTTGCCAAGCCGCCTGCGCCTCCGCCGAACGATCCAGGGCCGCATGGCAGGTACCTAGCGTCATCCACGCTTCCCACAACGACTGGGTCGTGTTGGAGGCGGCCAGGCCAAAACCCAAGGACTCAATCGCCTTTTCCAACAACGGAATGGCGTCTTCCGGCAGGGCCTGGTTGTACAAATTGGTGCCATCTGCGAGGAACCGGCGGCCCTCGCCCAAGAGCGCATCGCCGACGATGACGGACTCCCGACCCGCGATCGCGGTAGCCACGTCGGCCGCCGGAAGGGCATCGAGATTCGAGCTGCCGTCAATCAACTCTACGATACGCGCGTGAAGCAACTCTTGCGCGCCCGCGTCGAGCGCTGGCTGGTGTACCCCCACCACGGCTACAACGGGCTTGGCCGTTTCCGCAGCAAATGCGACGGAAGACGTGAACAGGATGCAACCGAAGGGGAACCGGGTCATGTGCACGACGGGAGTTTAGGTGGTTTCGCTTGTCCTAACGTGGTGGGCCCTGGGTTCGCAGGCCTTTGCTGTGTCCGCCGCTGAAAGCCTGTTGGCCTCCGGTCGGCTGGCCGAGAGCGCCACGGCGGCACAAGCCGCAGCACGAGCTGCCCCTGACGACATTGAGGTCCAGGTGGAATGGATCGATTCGATGCACTTCACGGGCAGAACCCAGGAGGCGGTTTCCGTATTTGCCAAGCGCGCGGAACTGAACCCCACCGACGCGAACGGATGGGCGTTGCTTGGGCGGGCCAGCCAGGGCGCGGCCGCCTCACGAACCGCGTACGAGCGCGCTTTGCGCATCGACCCAGAACACGCGCTTGCACATCTCGGGATGGCGGCGGTCCACCTTGTCGCTGGGCACATCACCGAGGCGCGTGACGCGTACGCGGTAGCGACTACCTACGATGTTGGGTTGGGAGAAGCGTGGTCCGGCCTCGTTCGCACCTCACTGACGTTGGGAGACCGACCCGGCGCCTTGGCCGCGGCCCGGAAGGGAATGGCCGCCGTCCCGGAGGATCCCACCCTTGTACTCTGGGTGGCCGAACTCGATCCCGACTCTGCCGACAAGATTCTCCGAGAGGGTGTCGCTCGGATCCCGTGGGCGCCTCGTTTGTCGGCTCGCCTAAGCGAAGAACGCCTCAGTCTGGGTGACGCGGCCGGTGCCCGAACCTTTGCCGCATCGGCGCTCGCCCTCGACCCGACGCTGACCGCCGCCATCGCCGTGTTCTCTCCTGCCGACGAGATCGTGACCGGTCGGCTCGACTTTGCAGCGTGGGAGCGCCTCGCAACTGCGCGCGAACGCCTCAAAGACGACCCCAAAGGCGCCCGAGCCGAGTTCGACGCCGTGGTGGTCGCCTGGCCACGCAGTGTGCTCGCTTTGCTCGGTCGCAGCGTGTGCGGCACGACGTTGGGAGACTCGGTATCGGCGGAAGCCGACCTGCGCTCAGCTGCGAGCCTTGCGCCAGCGGACGGGGAGGTTTCGGGGGCCTTGGGCCTGCTTCTGCTCAACTTGGGTCGGACCGCGGAAGCGATCCGTCCGCTCGATGTCGCCCGTTCGGCCCGGCCGTGGGACGCGGGCTTGTGGTACGCGAGCGGCATGGCACGCGCGCGTGCTGGCGACGTTGCGGGCGGGCTGTCCATCCTAGCCCAGGCGGAGAACGACTTTCCAAGAGACGCGCGGCTGTGGACGGCTCACGTCGATCTGTTGCTGACCGCGGGTCGCACAGAAGAAGCCACCGCGGTCGCTCGTGCCGGCCTCATGCACGTCTCCGACCCAAAACTCGCCGCGATGTACGTGGCGGCGGCCGCCCGAAGCGGACGAACCGCGGACGCCGCTGCGCTGTTGGAACAACTTGCGTCCCAAAGCGGCAGCAAGGTGCTGGCGGACCTCGCAGCCAAGCTAAGAGCGACTCCCCCACGCTGATCGTCGGGGCAGCAACACCCCTGAGCCTGCTCAGGCGCAGTTCTACGAAGGTCCGGCACGTACGGTGGCCGTCTCCCCCCCCGCGATGACAACGTCTTGCGTCAGTTCAATCCCGAGGTCACCGTTCTCAACTCGGATCTTGTACGTCCCGGCCTTGAGCGCCCAACCCTTGAGCGGCGCGGTCTTATCGATTTTCTTCCCATTGATATACACGTTCGCCCACCCGCCACCGACCAGCGTGACCGTCAGCGCGCCACTAACGTCCGCGACCGGGCTCATGCTGCGGTTGAACGAAGAGGGCCCACGAGCGAGGTTATCGAGCGTACCGCTCACGGTTTGGTGACCTGCCAACCGATATTCCACCGCGTAGTTGTTGCCGGCTGTACCGCTCTTCCATTTCAACGGCGTCCGACCCACGTCGTTTCCGTTGACGAGAACGGTGGCACCAGACGGAGACGACGAGAACGACACCTCAGCGGCCGAGGCGGCCGAGCGCGGGTTGCTCTGTCGCGGCTGCGGAACGGTTTCCGAAGGCGCTGAAGCGACCGTTGAAACAACAGGGAGCTGCACCAGCGTCCGTGCAAATCGCGTCGCCTTGCCGGCGGTCACCGTGACTTTCTCTTCGATGGGTTGGTAGCCCTCGGCGGTGAGGCGCACGACGTGAATGCCCGGATCGAGGTCGGTCAGCAGCAACACATCGGAGGTGCCCTTCAGCTCCTTGTCCACGTGAACGGAGGCCACCGGGAGCACCTGAACGTCAATGCTGCCAGTGGTGGCCGTCACCAATGGCACATCAGTGTCCGGTTGTTGAGGCCCAAACAACAACAACGCAATCGAGATTGAAGCGGCCGCCACAGCAGCCAACATCAGGGTCGCAGCCGCAACCAGCGGGAACCAACTGGTCACCGGTGCCGCGGCCGGCGGAGGCGTGGGGCCCGCATCCAACAAGGCATCCGGGTCCGCGTCGCGCATCTCGCGGGCCACCGCGGCACCCGCTTCAAGGCGACTGCGTTCATCCGCGATTTCGTCGGTGAACAAATCCTTCATGAAGGCGCTGACGTCGGGCCGAAGCGTATCCGGGGTCGCCGGAAACAGGAACTCCCGAAGGTCGTCTGCGAGCTCGAGTCCGTCCCGGTACCTGTCGGTGGGCTGAGTCGCGAGGCACTTCAAGACGATCAGTTCCAACCGGTCCGGAATCTTGGGATTGTGAACCGTCGGTTTCGGAAAGTCTCCGTCGCGGATCATCTTGAGCGTCGCGATTTCGCTTTCCGTCTTGAACAGTCGGCGTCCCGTCAGCATCTCATACAGGATGATGCCCAACGAGAAGATGTCGGACCGGCCGTCCACGTCTTTGCCGGTCGCCTGTTCGGGGCTCATGTACTCGAACTTGCCCTTGAGTACGCCGTCACGTGTTTCGTACGCGTTGATCTCGGCCTTGGCGATTCCGAAATCGACGATCTTGACCTCGCCCTCGTAAGAAACAAGCACGTTGGACGGGCTGACGTCGCGGTGCACGATGCCGTAGGCGTTGCCCTGCATGTCCGTTTTCGTGTGGGCGTACTGCAGGCCCTTCGCCACCTCATGCGCGACGTAAGCGGCGAAGCGCGGGGGCAGGTGTTGTTTCCGTCGCGCCAGCTTCCGCAGGATGTTGCGCGTGTCTTTCCCGTCCACGCGCTCCATCGCGATGAAGTAGTTCTGCATCAACTTGCCAAAGTCGTAGATCCGTACGACGTTGGGATGTTGCAACGCGACCGTCACCTTGGCTTCGTCGATGAACATCTCGACGAACTCAGAGTTTTCGCCAATGTGAGGGAGAATTCGCTTGATGACAAGCAGGTTCTCGAAGCCGGCATGCCCATACGTCTTCGCAAGAAAGATCTCGGCCATGCCTCCGATCGCGATCTTGTCGACCAGGAAGTATTTTCCGAAAGCTTCGGTCGTGAAGGGCGGGTTCGCCGTGCTCAACCATCACCCCAGCGTGGCATCAACCTCAAGGGGACCCCGCAATATCACTGGACGGTGGTTCCTTCTTCCCAATAAATCCCCACATCATCACAAGTCAACTGCGTTCGAATGGTCGCGAGAGAACCATAATCGCGACACGACGCGCGCGACTCCTTGGAAGCCGACCCCGCCTGCTCATCCAGGCAAGCGCTGAACTCGGCCTCAGCGACCACGTAGCCGCACTCCTCTGCGTACTTGGCCATATGAACGCAGACGGACTGGCAAGCGTTGTGGCAAGCGGCGGCAAAAGGCAGGCTCAACAAAAGGACGGCGCGCATGGCCCGTTTGTGCCTCGTTGCGCCCCGAGGTGCAAGCCCAGTTTTCATGCTGCGAACACGTCACCAAAATGGTAGCGCCCGGCGCGACGGTGGGCGATCCACCTGGCCGCCCGAAGCGCCCCGTCCGCAAAGACCGTCCTGGACGTCGCGACGTGCCCCAGCCGGATTCGTTCTCCTGGGCCGCCGAGCCAAACATCATGCTCACCGACGACGTCGCTCAGCCTCATCGCGTGGATTCCGACCGATCCGGAAGGCCGCACCGCTTCGCTCAGCAACAGCGCCGTCCCAGATGGCGCGTCGCGCTTGCCCGTGTGGTGGGTTTCACAGATTTGTACGTCCCAATCGGGAAGCATCGCGCCCGCTTGTCGAGCCAGAACGGACAAGACCGCGATCCCCGCACTGAAGTTCGGCGCGTGAAGCACGGCGCTCTCCGCTGACGCTTCGTGCAGACGTGCCTCCAATGCGGTCCCCAAACCCGTTGTGCCGGAGACCAAAGCGGCGCCGTCGAGGCAGGGCAACAAGTCCGCGAGCGCTTCGGGCGTACTGAAGTCGACAACCACGTCCGCGTCTCCAAGCGTCCGGTCGGACCGAGACGGCGTCGCGACGAGGCGCAAATCGGACAGGCTCGCAAGCCGCTCCACCACCAACTGGCCCATCCGACCGGTTGCCCCATGCACGGCGACCTTGATCACGCGAGCGCCGCTTCCACAAGCGCACGCGGATCGGCCCCGCTCCAAGGCGCCAGCGGCAAACGAACATGGGGTCGGCACAGACCGCGGCTCGCAAGCGCGGCCTTGCACGGGACTGGGTTTGCGTCGGAAAAAAGAAAGCTGATCAGCGGCCACAGGCGAAGAAACCGGTCCTGGGCGCCACGGCGATCCCCTGCGACGAACGCGTTGTAGACCGCCGCGGTGGCGGCAGGCACCACGTTGGACACCACGCTGATGCACCCGGCGCCGCCTTGGCCGAGCAACCCGAGGAAGGTAAAGTCGTCCCCGCTGAGCACGGGCGTACGGGTCGCCAAGAGCACATCGGTACTGTAGCGAACATCCCCCGTCGCCTCCTTGACCGCGACGACCCCCGGACAACTCGCCAACTCTGCCAGAAGGCTGGCTTCCACCCGTTGCCCAGTTCGCCCCGGCACATGGTACACGACCAACGGCAGGCCTACAGACGCCACCGCCGCGACGTGCTGCCGGTGTCCAGCGGCATTGGGCTTGTTGTAATAAGGGAGCACAAGCAGCCCCGTCTGCGCGCCTAGGGCACGCGCACGTTCTGCCTTGGCCACACTGGCTCGCGTACTGTTCGTGCCCACGCCAGCGCACACCGGAACCCGTCCATTTGCCACCGCGAGCGCCGTCCGGACCAGCAGGGCCCACTCGTCGCCGTCCAGCGTGGGGGCCTCCCCCGTGGTGCCCGCCACCACCAGTCCGTGAATTCCACCCTCGATCTGGTCCGCGCAAATGCGCTCGAAGGCCCCGACGTCGATGGTGTCGTCGTCGGTGAACGGGGTCACCAATGCGGTATGGATTCCAAACATGACAGCCGCTATCGCGGACAGGGGCGCACGCCTGGGCGGGTCCGCGATACACGCGGCCACCGTTTGGCGAGGCCCCTTTGCCGCTGTTGATGTTCCTGCCGCTCGCCGCCCCGGAGGCTTTCGCCGCCGAGGTGGAGGTCGAGGGGTCGTACCGCGCGCGCGGCCAGATCTTCGATTCCCTGTCGCTAGACCACGCACTGCCCGACAGTGAAGGTTTGTCCTTCGGTTTCGACCATAGGGTGTGGTTGCGCCCCACGTTGCACGTGTCCGACGCCGCGCGCATCATCGTGGACATCAAGGCGCTGGACGGTGTGGCCTGGGGCACCCAAGAAAGCGCCGTGACGAACACTGTCCCTGGCGCAGCCCCGACGCTGGATTCGGAATTGACGGCCCCCGTAGGCGACACCGACCCCAAAGAAGCGCTCCAAGACATCACCCTGTGGCGGGCATGGACCTCCTTCGACACGCGCGCCGGTCGTTTTGACGTCGGCCGTCAAGCGGCGCATTGGGGCGAAGGCCTGTGGTGGAACGACGGACTTTCGGTCGCGCCTGCCTTGGCGCGGTACGGCGATTCCGTCGATCGTCTCGGCTGGGAAACCCTGGTTCAAGACGAGTTTTTCGTGGGCCTGTCGGCCGACATCGTTTCGGAAGGCTACCTCGGCGCGGAAGACGACACGACCTCGTTCAACGGGCACGTCGCCTACCGCAGCGAGACTGTCCACGCGGGCCTCCTCGCGCAAGTTCGACATACGGCAGACCCTGACTTCACGGTCTTCACGATCGACGGCGCCTCGTCGGCCACGATGGGTCGATTGTCTGCAGCCACTGAAGTGGTCGGGCAATTCGGAGGCGGCGCGCTCGCCGACATCGGAGAGGGCGTGTCCCTGACCGCCATTGGTGCGGTCGTAGACGCGTCGCTTGACCTCGCGCCGTACAAGCTGCGCCTCCGCGCGGGCTTGGCCACCGGCGATGGCCAGGACCGCGACCTCAAACTCAAGACCTTTTCGTTTGATCGGGACTACAGCGTCGGCCTCGTGATGTTCGAGCAGACCTTGCCGACACTCGCCGCCGCAGCGCCCAACGACGTGAACGACGGCCGAAACACCGACATCGCCTTGAGCGGCAATGCCGTGTCCAACGCGCTGTACCTTCTCCCGTCGGTGGAACGGCGCATCGTCGAGGGCCTCAACGCCGAGTTTTCGGTGTTGGCGGCCCGCACCGCCAAGGTGCCGGATAGTTTCGGCGGCCGCACCAGCTACGGCCTGGAGCTGGACGGCGGCGTGAACTGGGAACCGGTTCCCCGCGTCGTGATGGGCCTGACTGGCGCGGTATTCTTGCCCGGCACCTACTACCGTGAGTTTGACGACGACGTGTACGGCGAGCTCAACGACCCGGTATACGGCGGGATGCTCGAAGTCCGCACCGGCTTCTAGATCTAGATCCAGCGGTAGAGCGCGCGAACCCTCTCCCACTCGCCGATCGACAACCACACGGCTTCGTAGGCGACCTCCGCATCCCGGAGCGCGCGGTCAGGCGCGTCGGGAGCGACTCCGAAGGCGTACGCGCTCCCATCCGCGAGTCGGGCGCAACGGGTCAGCGGCCCGAGCTCGATCAGGCCGGGCATGGCCGCAACGCCGCGTGCCGCGTGGGCCGACGCGGACTCGCCCCGCTTTCGCGCTACCCCTACGTCGTCCAACGCGATCCGGGCCAACGCCCATGCGTCGGTGACCTGCTCTGACGGCGGACGCTCCCAAGGAGGCGAGATGAGGCGTCGCACCAATAACAATCGTCGAAGGGGTAGGCCGAAGACCCCAATGCACAACACCAAAAGCGCTAGCGTCAGACCGATCAGAAGCAAGCTCGACACGGTTCGCTCGGCGGCCACCTGAACATCTTCGACGGTCCGCTCCACACGTTTGTCCACCTCCTCGATCCCCGAATTGCAGCCGCCAGACACGCTGTCAGCGCTCGGAGGCTCAGCGCCGGGCTCGGGCACCACCACCGTCGCCGCTTCCTCAGCAGAAGACTGCCACAAGTACGGCGCCAACATCCCGGTTCCCGTCGTGACGGCGACCGCGAACAACACAGCCAGCAGCGCGGCACCTAAACCCGAAGCCCATTGTGGCGTCCCCAGTCGGGTGATCCGTTGCACCCTGGCATCCGCAGTGCCCGCCGCGACCCACGTGGTCACCCGTCGGCGCTCGCGTGCCCACATCCAGGCCAGTGATGTACCGACCGCCAGCAACAAGATGGGTGCAGACACCGAAGACCACACGGCATGCCTGGCGTCGGATCTCCATCGCTGCAGACCCTCACCCGAATTCGCGACCTGGACGATCGCCGCCATGTACCAGACGAGGGGCCCGAGCAGCGAAACCGACGCCAGGCTGGACGTCCTCAACGAGAGAAAGCCCGGCAACATGAACAGGGGCGCCACAAAGGCCAACACGAACGCGGCAGTGCCCACCGAGTCCACGCCCAGCGCCGCCAGCGCGACAGCCACCACCCAAACAAGACCCCAAGCCAGGGCCATGGCCAACAACGCTGACCAGCTTCGGAGGCGCGCCGCGGCAAGAACCTGTCCCCAAGCCGCGAGCACCGAGCCACCGACAGCCAGAACGCCCACAATCACCGCGTCATCGACCGCTAAGCTCGTCGTGCCCGCCACAATGAGGAAACAGGTCAGCCCAGTGACCCACGCCACCCACCAACTGCCGCCCGGTAGGACCAAGCCCCGAATGTCCGCCCACAACGGCCGCCACACAGCGAGGACCCCAGCCTTTGGTGTGGCTTAGTGGTATCCTGACGCGGGAGGCGACATGTGGTGTTTGCTCTGGGTACTCGCTTGCAAGAAGGACGACGGCAACGGAAACGGCGGCGGCACCGACCTCGCCACCACCGACGGGCCGGAAGACACCGGACCGTTCAAAGTCGATTTCGTGATGAACTTCGCTGCCACACTGTTCGGGGAGGTACCGAACTGCGACGAACCCATTGAAGCCAACCAGATCAAGAACGGCGCCATGGCGAGCCTTGTCGATCTCCGCCTGTACATCTCCAACGTCAAAGTTCTCGCCGTCGACGGCTCCCCCCTGCCCGTGTTCCTGGCCCCCGACGAATGGCAGTCCACCACCGTCGCCCTGCTGGATTTTGAGACGGGTTCGGGAACCTGTGTCGGTGGCACGCCGTCGACCAACATGTCCGTACGCGGAAAAGTGTCGCCCGGGACCTACAACGGTGTTCGGTTCGACGTCTCCGTCCCGTTCGAGGAAAATCACGCCGCGGATTCAGTCCCCCTCGACGCGCCGCTCATGTTCAGGAGCGCGCAGTTTGGCCACCGTTTCTTCAAGTTCGACATGCTTGTGGACGAAACGCCCTGGTCGGCACACGTCCATTCGATGGAATGCACCTCGTCAGGCACGGATCAGCCCGCGTCGGCGTGCAACCGACCCAACCGCGCGACCATCGAGTTGTTCAATATGGATCCCGCCACCGACACCGTTACCATCCAGTTGGGCTCCGTCATAGGCGCGCTGGACCCCACGCAGGACACGGAGGGTTCCCCCGCAGGTTGCCAATCAGATGACTTGGATGACGCGGAGTGTCCGACGGTTTTTTCCAGCCTCGGGCTGAGCTGGAGCTCGGGCTACTGCGACAATGACTGCGAGGGGCAGCTGGTGTTCACAGGCCTCTGAGTCGAGGCGTAGGTGTCTACCAGCCCTTCGACGGCACCAACTCTACAACCGCGCCCGCCTCGACCAAACGGGCCGCGGCGCGCATGCGGAAACGCACACGATTTGCCCCGATATTGTTGCTCCCTGGCTCGGAATTGACCCCCACAAGATTTGAGGTCAGACACCCTGCCACGGGATCAAAGGAGGCGGTACCGCTCGCACGAATACTCCACAACTCTTCCGACACCGCCAACGTTCCTGACGCCTCCGTTGTGATTGTCACACCCTCGGCCGTCGGCTCACCCCAAGCCGAGATCGCCTTGATCGAACCCGTCAACAGGTCAGTCAACGGCATTTTCGCCGTGCTGAAGTTTTTCACGACCCACTGAGGCGGGACCGCGTCCTCCGCTGGCATCGGCACATCGAGGGCCACGACGGCGCGCTCCACCAGGCGCTCCACCTGCCCGGCAATAAAGGCGGAGCGAGGGTCATGGACATCCAGCCCCTCCAGACGAATACCGCTCACGGCCCCCTCGCGGCTCTGTTTGAACGTCACGGTGGACCCCTCAATCTGCTTTTCCGCCTCCAGCACCACAGCGTCGGCACGGCCTTGGTCCTCCATGAGTGCCACGGCGAAGAAACTGGCGTCCTCGACCGGACACTGAATCAACCAACCCCGATCCTTCGGCAACACCTGGCGCACGGCGCAATTCATCAGGACCGACGTCGCGGCATAAGACACCCGGCCTTCCTTATTAGCCTCCTGCAACAACCACATGATGTAGGGGGTCTGCGTCTCCATCTCGATCAAATACCGCCTCGGCGTCTCCCCCCACGACCAATGGTGCGCGAACGCTGTACCTGAGAACAGGAGCAAGGTTGCCCACATGACAAGCCTCCACGTCCGCAAGCCCTAACAGATGTCTCAAGACGCGCCACGGAGCACGAGACCTCTGGGTCGCACCTCCAGCCGATACACAGACTCTCCGCGGGCAGCAAGCTCCACCAGGCTCAGCGCCGCCCTCCGGCTGGCAAGCGTACGAAGGTGTTGCCGAGCCACATGCAACTGGTGTTTCTGCCAAGCCAACAGCCAACGTCGCCAGCGCGAGTCATCCTCGGAACCCGCCGCCGTGGGCCGCGCAATGAGGGACCATAGGCCGGCACGGACACCGGACCGGAACGGAATTGTCCATGGCGGTGGCACGGACGGGCCCAACACCTCAGCGGGGTCTAGCCAGACCCAGGTGATGCTCCGTCCAGGGAGGTCACCGAGCGGCGCTGCGGACCACCGGGCGGTGACGACCACGGCCTCGGTGGCTACGCCGGCGGCCGCCAACAGGTCGGCGACCCCATGGGTCGATTGCCACGTGACGCGCGCGCCGATGTCTTGGGCCTCGCCGATTCGGGTACGCTTGAGGGGCTGAACCGACACACGACCGTCGATGACCGCCGCAACGGTCACACGGTCGCCGGCATCCAGCAGGGCATTGGCGATGCCGACAAAGGCCACCACAGCGCTATCGAGCAGGTCCGAGGCACCGTCCGTGTCGGTTGGCGCGGCGCCAGGCGAACTGTTGTCCAACACAATGAGCACCTCGCGAACTTCGCGCTCTCGGGTCTCGGGAATGCGCACGTGCAGTCGCCCTTCGCGCAGACTGCGTTTCCAATGAATTCGCCGAACATCGTCTCCTGGCGCGTACTCGCGCAACCGAAACGGGTCGTCCGTCGGAAATCGGTGCAACCGGCTCAACACATCTGGGCGTTTGCGCTGGACTTTCGGCAATGCGATGACCCACACCGGCACCACCCGCGGCAACACCTTGAGCGCTGCGGTCGCGACCGAAGCGACGCTGACCCGCGTCAGGCCCAACAAGTCCTGGTACGAAATCCGCGCAGGACCTGCGTTCCACACCCCACGTGGAACAACACGAAGGGACCCGTCACAGCGCACTTCCCCGTCCCGAACAGTGGTAGCCAGGGCCCACCGCGTTCGTGTCGCCAAGCGCGCAGGCAGGTCGTCCTCGAACAGGAGCGTGTAGCCCCAGGGCACGGGCACATCGCGGAACACCACCACATCGCGAACGTCGTCGCCGGTTTGGGCCACCGAGGGCTCGAAGTGGCGCTCCACCGCTGCCCGTTTCCGAAACCACCCCACCAGACCGGTGGACGCAAGCACCGTGAAACCGAGCGAAAACCAAGCGGTCAACAGCGTGAGGACGGCGAAAACGCCAAACTCCGCGAACTTCGCTCCAACCGCCACCGCAACGAACAGCGTGCCCGTGCCCAGCAGCGTCCATCCCCGCGGTGTGAGCACCGCAACATGCCGGTACAACACATCCAACGACGCGGCCCAACTGACCACGCCCAGTTTGCGCAGGGCCAAGAAATCGGAAGCAGACTTGAGCAAAACGCCGAACGTCAGCGCCAATCCGACGGGCAACACCACCAGCCCAGCGAAGGCCATCAACATTGGGCCGGAATGCAACACGTCCGCCGCGTCAAACAACAAGGCCACCGGCAGCATGATGAGGAAAGGCAAGGCGAATACGCCCACGCCGTGCAAAAGGCAGCCTGGGACCGTGATGAAGGGCGACCGGGCGCGCACGATCAGCCCGGCAGGTCGGTGCGTTCGAGCGCTTCGGCCACGGCGACCCGACCCGGCAGGTCACCGGCCGTGATGAGTCGATGGGCCAACGCGTCGGCCGCCACCGCTTGCAGGTCGTCGGGCACGACGTGATCCCTGCCTTCTGCCAACGCATGGGCCTGGGTGATTCGCACGAGCGCAAGCACGGCTCGTGGGGAGGGGGGCGCGAGTATCCGCGTGTCCTTGCGCAAGCAGCCGACGACGTCGATGGCGTATCGACGAATGGAATCGGCGGTAAATACGGTCGGCACCACCCCCTGCCAAGCGACAAACGAAGCGCGATCGAGCACGGCGCTGAGATCGTCTACAGCGGGTCGCACACCGATATGCACGTCCAGCATTCGCATCTCCGCTTCCGGAGAGGGAAAGCCCATCGACAACTGCACCGCAAATCGGTCCATCTGCGCTGCCGGCAACGCGAACGTTCCGTCGTGATCGAGGGGGTTCATGGTGCCGACGACCTGGAAAGGCTCTTCCAACACGTGCGTGCGGCCTTCCACCGTCACTTGTCGCTCTGCCATGACCTCAAGCAAGGCGGACTGCGTCTTCGGGGTCGCGCGGTTGATTTCGTCGGCCAACACGAGGTGGGCGAAGACCGGGCCGGGCAAGAATTCAAAGGCCTTCGAACGCAGGTTGAAGACGTTGCTCCCGACGAGGTCCAACGGCAGGAGGTCGGGCGTGAACTGGATTCGCCGGAAGGATACCGAAAAAGACGCCGCCACCGCGCGCGCGAGCAACGTTTTGCCGGTGCCGGGCACGTCCACCAACAGCACATGACCTCGCGAAGCCATGGCCAAAAGCAAGCGGCGGACGACGTCGTCCTTGCCCAACACCACTTTGCCAATGTTGGCGGCCACGGCCTCGAACTCGTCGCGGAACCGGCGTGCAGCGGCGGCTCGGGGTGCATCGGTCGTTGTCGGACGAAACATGGTTTGTCCCCGTATCTCGGACCCCGCGGACAATAGTGGCGATAGCGAAGGGCATGATGTGGTGGTTGCCCGCCTGCGCTGCGCCTGGCGAACTCGCGGTGCCCTACCCGCCCGCCGTGCTGATGCCTACGGAGACGCTGGCTGGGCCAATCTCGTGGACGCTCGACTTCGAAGCGTCCGACGACTGTGGCTACAGCCGTTCGTATTCCGGCGTGGAAGATCGCAGCATTCCCTGGGCTTGCCCGACCTGCGAGCACATCTACATGGCCGATCTCACGATTGCGCACTCGGAATGTCGCGCCCGAATCACCGCAGAAGAAGCCTCCCTCACCGAGTGGTTGGGCTTTGGAGCCGACGCTTGGTATCGGGCATCCTCGCCGTCGTATCCGCTGTCTGAACAAGGGGCGGCGACGGTGTCTGCGGTGGACGTCGCCGTGAGTTCGGTGTCCCCGCCTGCGACCTCAGAAACGACGGGGGACACCTACACGCTGTCCACCGAAGGAACCCTGCTCAGGGGCGAGATCGTCTCGGACCCTTGGCATGGCCTGAAGCCGCCGGACGCCTATGTTTGTGGGTGGCCGAAGGCCGATCCGCCCGACTACGCTGGAGACTACCTGCTCGACGTCGGCAAGCCCGTCCCAGACGCTATCTTCATGGATCGTTGTGCGCAGGGGCTACGGCTCGCCGATCTGGAAGGCCGGTACGTCGTGCTTTCAGTCGGCGCGATGGACTGCGGACCCTGCCAATCCGCTGCGGCCGGAGAAGAAGCCTTCGTCGCTGACCTCGCCAAGGCCGGGGTTGAAGTGATGGTGGTGACGTTGCTGGCCCCGACACTTGACGATGTGTTGGGGGAAACGAGCGTCAACCAGCTGACCGACTGGACGGAGAGCTTCGCCCTGAGCGGTCCGGTGGTGTGGGACCGCGGTTGGGGCGTGTGGGTCGTAGGAGAAGCGCTCGGCAACAACTTTGCCTACCCAGCATGGGTGGTGTTGACGCCGACCGGCAAGGTGTTGTCGTTGTCTTCAGGATTCGGCAGTTGGGACGAGTTTGCGGACGAGGTTCTAGCGCACGCCAACGGCTGAACGCCAAGACCGGCGCCCAAGCGCCGCGATGCCGAGAATGGAGAACCAGGCGGGAACGTGGTCGCTGTGGTTGCAGCCCGTGTGGAGGCTGTCTAACGGCCTGCGAGGCGACACTGACGTCGTCTCGTCCACCTCTGTGCCGGTGCCCGTCCCGTCAGGCGTTGTGCCACCGGTCGTGCCGCCGGTGCCTCCGCCGGTCCCGCCTGAGCCAGTGCCGCTCGTGGTTCCCCCAGTCGTACCCCCGGTCGTGCCCCCGGTCGTGCCGCCGACGACCAAGGCGATCGAACACCAGTAGTCGCCGCTGCCGTCGACGTCTTTGGCACAAGTCCCGTCCGAAAACCCCGGGTAGGACGCTCGGGCCGTGTACACACCCGCCGTGAGGCCATCAAACCGGTAAATACCGGCACCGTCGGTGAGGGTTTCCCACCCGTTTTCGTCGAGCGTCACCGTGGCACCTACCAACTTGTTGCCTGTGAAAATGTCGTTTTCCGCGACGACGCCGAGCAGGGTGCCCGCCACTGGGGAAGTCCCGTCCAGCAGGCCCATGTAGTAGTCCCAGTCCCAACCACCGCCGGGGTCGGAATGGCACCCCACGCCGCCCCCGCTGTAGGGGCAGCCGGGCACCTCGTCATGGCCGATGATGTGGCTTCGGTCGGCGAGCACGTCGGTCCGGCTGAGGATGTCGATCACCAGGTCGGCAGACGCCTGGTACATGCTGTCCGTATACCAAGTGGCTGGATCGTCGATGTAGCCTTCGTGCTCGATGCCGATCGACGCCGCGTTGGTGTCCCACCAGCCGGCATGCCAGGCGATGTCGGCCTCAGCGACCATTTGCGTGATCTCGCCGTCGGACGAGCGGACCATGTAGTGGGCGGACGCCTCCGAAGCGCAGTTCTGGAACCAGGAGATGGCGCCGGAGTAGCTGCCTTGCATCGTGTGGATGACGACCGTGTCGATGTCGGAGCCGCTGCGGCTGTCGTTGGTGTAGTCGCAGGCCTGGACGAAATCGACCGCGCCCCCGTAGTTAGGAAGTGCGGCGTGCAGCGGCGGCAACCCGACCAGCGCGGGCAGGTTGACGGGCACCCCTCCAAATTTCACGGCTTCACCGTTCGGCAGGACCGTGTCTACGCCTTGCCAGATCAGCGTGAACACGTAGGTAGAGAACCGCTTCTGCACGACGGGATCGGCGGAGCCAGAAAAGATGTACGTCGCCTCCCACCAATCTTCGAGCACGTTGGGGTCGGGCAGCACACCGGCATGGGCCTGGGTGGCCTGTGCAGCGAGGATGGCGGCAGCACCGCGGATGTGGGTGCGGGGGTCGAGCGCGACTTCGTCGGCGGTCGCGTCGAGGAGCGAAGCCGCGTAGGCCAGGCTGGGGTCGGCGTCGGGGCGGAGGTCGTACACGCCGGAGGCGCCCCATTCGCGTACGACGTCGGGGTTCATGCGGCTGGATTCCCAGGCGAGGGCGGCGAGCACGTCAAAAGGCACGCCGAACTCGTCGGCTGCCTCGGTGATCAGCGGAATCACGGGCTCGGAGGCGAATGCCGTCGTTGCGGACAGGAGAATGACCATGGGAGGAGTCCTTGGTGTGTCGCGGCGCTAACTCGGGGGGATCGGGCGGTGTGGGTGGCGTCAGCTAACGAAGCGTTGCCGCAATCGGCGCCTCCGCCCCCGACAGGTCAAAGGCCCAACCCAACCCATAGTCCGGGTCATAAACCCCGTCCGCGATCGACCCCACCGGGCTCGCCGCGTAGCTGCTCTCGAAACCGGCCCCTTCGTACACCCAGTTCACGTGCAGGGTGACGACGTCCCCGACGAACAGCGCCCGCGGAACCTTGAACTCCACGACGGAGTTGCCGTTGTGTTCGGCCATCGCGCTGCCTTCGGTTCCCAACCAATACGCCTCGGTCGTCCACGCGCCAGCCCAACTTTCCAGGCTGTTGTAACTGTCGTCGGCTTTCCAACGGACAGCATACTTGGCCTCGAACGGCAACAACGGCTCCTGCGTGTTGATCATGACGCCAACGCTCGCACCCGGGCTCTCGTCTCCCAGGTAGATCACCACCCAATGCAACGGACCTCCACCGGCCACGTCAGGATGGGAGACGCCGACGTACAAGTCCGTCGCGTCCCACGTCATCGCGACACATCCTGGTAGCGACGTCGTCGGAAACGTGACGTCCGTTATCCACTCGCCAGACGCGCCGTCGACCGTCAACGGGTACGACCAGGGCGAAACGACGCCGGTGTCCCCGGTGGATGACGTGTCCTCCGGCAACGACGTGTCCGCCGGTTCAGACGTTTCTCCCGGCAAGGAAGTATCGACCGGCTCCGACGTGTCGACGGGGAGGGCAGCCCGCTCCTCCGCACCGTCTACGGGAGACAGCGTCCCGTCCAGATCGAAGTGTAAGTACAACGACGGGTTCGGGTCGTAGCTGCCGTCTACAAAGGCACCCGCAGGCAGCGCCGCGTAGGACGATTCAAAGGGCGACGCGCCATACAGCTGCCACGTCACGAGGTCGAGCGTGTCTTCGATCTCGATTTGATCGAACGGCAGCCCGAGTTCGAGCACGGTTCCTAGCGTAGCCGCACTGCTTCCCAGGGTGCCCAAAAAACCCGGCGTCGCTGGGTAGGACACGGTGGCGCGCAGCAGGCCGTCATTGAGGCCATCGGCCGACCGGTACAGCAGGCTGTCCCAGGCAAAGGGCAAGATCTCCGCACGCTGGCTTCCAAGCCCCATGCTTTGCGTGCCGCCGACGTCGTCGCCGTCTCCCAGGACGATTTGCATCCAGTGGGCGAACGTCCCTGTCTGGATGTCCGGATGGTCGATGGCGAGAAACAAGTGTGTTTCGTCCCACGTCACACACACGGTTCCCAGGGGCGCTGACGTGGCAAAACACTCGTCAGCCACGTCAAAGTCGGTCCGATCGCCGTCCACCACAATCGTGTGGCGCCACGGGCCCGCCGGTGGATCTGTCCCAGTATCCACGTCCGAGTCGGTATCGGCGTCGGCGTCGGTGTCGGCGTCCGAGTCCGAGTCCGAGTCCGAGTCCGAATCGGTGTCTGGCGGCGGACAGTCACACAACCACGAGTACCCCGTGTCGTGAAAGCTCGGAGACCGCTCCTTCTCCCCACACCCAGCCCACCACATCCACCAGGACATGCGCCCTCCGATCTTGCACGAGGGTCTAGCCTGACGGCGGCATGGCGGTGGGCAGCCGAAACTACCCTCAGCCCACCAGCCCAATACAATGGGCGTGCCGGGGGGCCGGAGTGTGTATCGTCGAACCATTGATTGCGGTCTCAGGGGCACTTCGTGCGTCTGCCGGTCGCCTACGGTTTGGCAAGCCCGTCGCTACCGTCTACCACCCTCTGGACTATGCCTGGGACGTGCACGAGGCGTACCTTCGTCGTTATGGCGAAGGCACAGGTCGTTGCGTGCTTGTCGGCATGAACCCAGGGCCCTTCGGCATGGTGCAGACCGGGGTGCCGTTCGGTGACCCCAACATCGTCCGCCACTGGCTGGAACTGCACGGGGTCGTACATGCGCCGGCACACACACACCCCAAACGACCCGTTCAAGGATTTGCGCAACAACGCGGCGAAGTCAGTGGCCAGCGCCTGTGGGGGTGGGCCCGCGACCGTTTTGGCTCACCCGACGCGTTTCTGGCGCGGTTCTTCGTCGTGAATTGGTGCCCGCTCGCGTTCGTGGACGAGGGTGGGCGGAATTTGACGCCAGACCGCCTCGATCCGTCCGATCGACGCCCGTTGGAAGAACTGTGTGATGATTTCTTAGGTCAGACGTTGGAAGTGCTACGTCCGTCGCGTGTCGTAGGGGTCGGTGTATTTGCCGAATCGCGTGTGCGTCGGGTAGTAGCTGACGGGGTGCCGGTGGGGAAAATTCCTCACCCGAGCCCTGCCAGCCCATTGGCGAATCGTGGATGGGCCGACGCTGCACACGCGGCGCTCGTGGCACAGGGGGTGTTGTGATGGTTCTGTCGTGGCTGTTCAACGTTGCTTTCGGCGCTTCCACGCCTGCCACCCCCGCGTTGTGCGACGTCGCCGCGCTCACGGCTGCTGTCGCCGTGCCGCCCACGAAGGCCGCGGATGTGCTCCATTGGGCCGCGGCGACCCTCGGAGCCAGCTGCACGCTGCCTGGGGGCATCGCGAAAGCACTCCCCGAGATCGCTACACTCAAGCCGGATCATCGTCGCCAAGTCGACCTCATGACCGCAAGTGACGAACCCAAGCTGATGGCAGCCGCCTGCCCAGCGGGTCCAGGCGTAGCCGTGGACATTTCGTTCGCAAAATCCGCTGTCGACGCCCGCAAGCTGGTCTTCAAACAGTGCGACCTGGTGCGTTTCGGCTGGTACACGGAAGAAGAGTTCGCGAACGCCACCGGCGCCCTCGTCAACGGCGTTTTGGTGTCGCACGTCCTGCAAGTAGACGGCGTCCCGGACGCGGTTGCGCGCCCACTCGCCCGCGCGGTCGTCGGACTGTTCGATCCGCCGCCTCCGTTACCCGTCCCGTAGGGCGCGCGCGCCCATCGACGCCAGCGCGGGCATCGGGAAACCGAGCAGCAAGCCCAGGAACACCCGAACGCCGTTGCTGGTGTCTACCAGATTCGCGACCTCGGCGACCGCTGCGACGAAACCCAGCGTCCCGGAACCGAGGACGACTGCCACGGCTCCAACAAACGGTCGCGGTCGCGGCGGCACAAACACGGCGAGCCAACCCACCCCGGCGCCCAGGTACAACCCCGTGCACCGGGCGCACACGGGAAAGAGCGGAAGTGTGCGTTCCACAAGGTGGTGGCACACCGGACCGACCGCGCGCTCTACCCAAGGGATCAAGCTGACGCCCCAGGTGTACAGTACGACTTCGACAGCCAACACCAACGCTGGAAAGACGGCGAGCACCAACAGCGCCGTGGCCGCGAATCTCAACGCTTTGGCGCCAGCACCACCCCAGCCACCGCGCCAGCGCCCACGCCGAGCACGGTCCCGCCGACTGCGCCCGCAAGCGCGAACATTGCGCCCCACACAAGGCTCATGCCCAACACAAGCAGGGCGCTCATGATGGCACCCATCACGTCATCGGTCGTCAGTGCCGTAATGATGGCGCTGATGATGGGCCAGCCCATGGAGACCAACAAACCGATCCCGGAAGCGAGAATCGACGCCAACCCCCCGGCACGGAGCCCAAGCAGCGCACCTTCCATCGGCGCACTCTTGCCTTCTTCCAGTTCGGCCCACGGCGCCATGCCCGCCGCCAGCCCGCCGGAGAGGGCGCCGCCCAGACCTGGAATCAGCGCGTTGGCAAACTGAAACAGGCATCCGCAGTAGGGGATGATGGTCAAAAATCCAGATCCGGCTGTGATTATGCCGCACACTACGCCAGCTGCCGCACCGATCATCCACGCCCGTGTCGAGGCACCTTGCACGTCGTCCTCCAAAACGGGTGGTCGTCCCGGTCCGGCATTCGTATCGCATTGCGGCGGGGACGCCCGTGTTGCGCCGAGGTAGGCGCGGCGGCGCGAGGAAAGACATGCCCTACGACCACGAGAGGGTCGAGTCCAAATGGCAGGCCCGTTGGGAAGACGCCGGCACCCACCGTATCGGTTCCGACCGTTCAAAGTCGAAGTACTACGTACTCGACATGTTCCCCTACCCATCCGGGGCGGGTCTCCACGTTGGACACCCCAAGGGCTACGTTGCGACCGACGTCGTCGCCCGCGCCAGACGGATGATGGGCTTCAACGTGCTCCGAGTCATGGGTTGGGACAGCTTCGGCCTGCCCGCAGAACGACAAGCGGTTCGAGAGGACCGTCACCCGGCTGAGATTACCGCGCGCAATATCGCCACGTTCAAGGGTCAGCTGCAGCGCCTCGGCCTTGCTTACGACTGGACGCACGAACTCGCCACAAGCGACCCCAACTACTACAAATGGACGCAATGGATCTTCCTCCAGTTGCACCAGCGGGGGCTTGCGTACCAGGCGGATGTGCCGGTACATTTCTGTCCCGCGCTGGGCACGGTTCTTGCCAACGAAGAGGTCAAGGACGGCCGTTACGTAGAGACCGGCGACCCCGTTGAACGGCGGGTCATGAAGCAGTGGATGCTTCGGATCACGGCCTACGCCGACCGTCTCGTCGACGAACTCGACGAAGTGGACTGGCCCGAAGGGATCAAGCAACAACAGCGCGACTGGATTGGCCGGAGCCAAGGGGCCGAGGTCGCCTTCCAACTCGCCGATCACGAAGGCGCCATCGAGGTCTTCACCACGCGCCCCGACACCCTGTTCGGTGGAACGTATATGGTTCTCGCCCCCGAACACCCGCTCGTGGCCCGCATCACCACGGCCGAGGCCAAACCCCGCATCGACGCCTACCGCGCTGATGTGGCTCGTCGCTCCGACCGAGACCGGACCACAGCCGCTGCCGACGCGCCGAAAACGGGAGCCTTTACCGGCGCTTTTGCCATCAACCCCGTCAACGGAGCGCGGATTCCCGTTTGGATTGCGGACTACGTGTTGGCCCACTACGGCACCGGCGCCGTGTTCGCGTGTCCGGCACACGACGAACGGGATTGGGCCTTCGCAAAGACATTTGACCTGTCCATCGTCGAGGTTGTGCACGGGGGCGATGTCGCCGCCGCCGCCTTCACCGGGGACGGACCGCACGTTCGAAGCGAATTTCTGGATGGCCTGCACATCGAAGAGGCGAAAAGCGCGGTCATCGCCTGGTTGCAGGCTCGCGAACTCGGTCGCGGTGTGATCCGCTTTCGGTTGCGCGACTGGCTGTTCAGCCGTCAACGGTACTGGGGAGAACCCTTCCCGCTGATTCATACGGATGACGGCGTCGTGCACACCGTGCCCGTGGCAGACCTGCCTGTCGTGTTGCCGCAGTTGGACTCCTACCGCCCGGCGGCCGACGACCGCTTGCCGCTCGAACGTGTGGAAAGCTGGTTCCACACGCAACACCCCGACACCGGCGAGCACGCTCGTCGGGAAGTGAACACGATGCCCCAATGGGCAGGATCGTGTTGGTACTACCTACGGTTCATGGCGCCTTGGAGAAATGACGTCGCCTGGGACCCGCAAGACGAGCGCTATTGGATGCCGGTCGACTTGTACGTGGGCGGCGCAGAACACGCGGTGCTCCACTTACTGTACGCCCGGTTTTGGCACAAAGTGCTGTACGATTTGGGCCTTGTTTCCACAAAGGAGCCGTTCAAGCGCCTCTTTAATCAGGGAATGATTCACGCCCTTTCGTACCAGGAAGAGAATGGAAAGTATTGGCATCGGTCCGACATCGAGGATCGGGGGGGGGCGAGTTTCGTGAAGTCCACGGGAGCGCCCGTGGCCGTAAGACTCGAAAAGATGAGTAAGAGTCGGTACAACGTCACCAATCCAGACGACGTGTGCCGAGACCAAGGCGCAGACGCCCTGCGTCTCTATGAGTTGTTCATGGGTCCGCTAGAAGACGGCGCGACCTGGGAAGATGCAGGCGTGGCCGGCACCCGGCGTTTCTTGGACAAGGCGTGGCGTTTGATCGAGGACCCGGAGACGGGCACCGCCAACCCCCGGCTCAATGCCGGCAGCATCGTCAATCGAGACGTCGAGCGCGCCCTTCACCGGGCGATCGCAGCGGTCACCGACGCAGCAACGACCTCCCTGCGGTTCAACACCGCCATTTCGCAGATGATGATCTTCGTCAACGAGGCGCAGAAGGCGCCGGAAGTGGGCAAGGCCTGGGTGGAGGACTTTCTCCGGATCTTGTTCCCCTTCGCCCCTCATGTGGCCAGCGAACTGTGGGAGCGGCTCGGACACACGGACTGCGTCAACGACGCCCCGTGGCCCGCATGGGACCCAGCAAAACTGCTGGTAGACACCTTCGAATTGGCAGTTCAGGTCAACGGCAAGTTGCGGGCGACGCTGACCGTAGCCAAGGACCTGCCTGCGGCCGACGTCATCGCACTGGCGAAGGGTGATGAACGCGTGATCCGCTGGATTACCGCGCCCATTCGTCGCGAAGTGTTGGTGCCGGGGCGGCTGGTGAACTTCGTCTTGTGACCTACGCGCCGTCGTCGGGCATCTCCGCTTCGCGAATGCCATCGGGTCCTTGCGTCAACACCGCCAGCCGCTTCTCTGCGGCGTCGAGTTGCTCATGTGCAGCCCGAGCGAGCCCAACACCCTCTTCGTACAGGCGCAGGGCCTCCTCCAAAGGCAGGTCGCCCTGCTCCAACCTGCGCACCCGCGCCTCCAACGCCTCAAGCGCCGTTTCGAAGGCGCCGGGACCGCTCACGACGCCGCCACGATTCGCAGGCGCTCGATGCGCTCGATCGACAACGACTTCGTCTCCCCGTCCCCATGGTCCAGCGCCACGAGCACGGGGGCTTCCGCCTTGTAGGCCATGCGTTGGGGCTGAACCTGCAACGTTACGCGCTGACCGGTCCGCAGCACATACAACATCTCGACGTCCATCGACTTCGACATCGCCCGCTCAATTAACACCCGGGCCTCGGCGACGGTGACCTGAGGCAGCGGCTCGGGTTCTGGCGTCGCCAGATCAGCTCGTGTGCCTGGAACGGGACCGAGAATTTCCGGCGGAGCCAGGGACGCGCCTTGGGACGCACCGTCATTCACGGCCGCCCGGGCCTCCGTCACCATGCGCTGAAGGTTGGCACGCGCCCCCACCTGACTTGGCTGACCTGGGTAAGCGCGAGCGTCTTTGTTCGCGTGAATTCCAGCCTCACGAAGCGCCGTCATCACTTCATCTCGCCGTGCGCGGTCAATCGCGTACAATCCAGGCGCAAAGCGGTGCAAAACGTAGGGTTTGAGCCACCGGTTGCTTTCGACCCGACGAATCTGCGTGCGATGCACGGCCATGAGCAACACGTCATGGAACTCGACGTCCCCTCGGTGGCCGATCCACCCCTTCAGCGTCTGCTCGACGTTGTCGGGGAGGCCAATCTGCGAGTTGTCGCGAAGGAACTGGAGCACGTCGTCGCGCCGCCAACCCCGTTCTAGTGCCCGCTCGATGCTGGATTCGGTGATGCGGTAGGTGTTCGCGCGGTCGCAGCCTATCAATTCCGCCAATTCGCCGATTCGAAACAGCAAAATGGGCGCAAGCCCCGCGGGCGCCATGATCTCAAAAGACGGCGTCAGGTAAAACTGTCGGAAGCCGTCGTCGTTCGCAGGCTCAAGCAACTGGCGTGCACGCGGACTGAGGCGGTAGAATTTCTCCTGGCCCCACTGCCCGAGTTCCAACAAGCCGCACCGGGTCAGCGTCGTAAACGACCAACTCTCGCGCTCATTCGTGCGGCTGGCCGCGGTCACGCCACGCCGGAATCGTTCGCGCCAATCTTCCCCACGTCGCCACCGACGGTACAGGGTGACGAGCGGCCGTTCAGCGATCCATTTTTGGCCAGCAGGTGCATCCCGCGTGGCTTCGTGGATGGCCCACAACACCCATTCCGCCTGCTCGAACCGCTTGTCGAGCGCCCGGAAGACGAGGTCACGCTGGTCTTCCGCTTCGAGTTGCAGCCACTCTTCCAACGCATCTCGGTCGAGCGCCATATATTCGCCGCGCAATACGACCATGCCGAGCATGCGCAGAAAATCAAGATGGAAGCTGAATAGCTCCGAATCTGGCTCCCAAATCTGCGCGAAGAAACGGTCCATTTCCTCCAGATCGTGGCGGTACACATCGTGCCGCTGGGTCAGTCGCGGCGAATGTTGATCCATATACGTGGCGAGCGTCGTAATGGAAAAGTCCAACGGGGGAATGAACTCGCGGACCTCGATGAGCCGCATCTCGGGGTGCTCGAACGTCGGCAGAACGAGTTCTTCGCGCAACGCTCCGAGCAAACCATCGACGAGCGGCTCGGGGATCACCGCGAAAAATTGGCCGTCGGCCTCCGGCGTCGCCACGACAACGCCACGTTGGGCAAGGCTGACAAGCGCACGCCGCCAATCGCGTTCGTTGCCACCGAGCGAAAGCCCAAGCTCACGGATCAACTCTTCGGCATGGGCGAGGCCACCGCATTGCAGCAGCGCCGCCATGGTCTTGCGTTCCCGCTCCGGCAGCCCGCGGGCGAGGTTGCCAACCCGATCTCCTTGCGCGATGGCCCGGACGACGAGTTGCTGAATTCGGTCGCCGTCGCCTACGCGACCCGGCTGACCGCCGAGCGCACTGTACAAATCTTCCACGAGGACCGGGTTCAGTCTGCCCACCCAATCGGCAATGCCCTCGACCTCCAAAGGGTCCAGACGACGCCTTCGTGCCGCCGTACTGCTGGGCAAACCGCGGCGCGGCCGCGTGCTCCGTTTCCGAAAGGGATTGCGCCCCGAAGCCGGTACGGCAACGTGGGGACCCGGCATGTCCACGGTCTGGCGACGCGGTCGCCGTGGCGCAGCGGTGATCGGCGCTTCGTCTCCGTCGTCCCCCGACAGGAGCACTTGGTCGTTCCATTCGCCTTCGCCCCCGTTTTGATCGGTGGTTGCGGCGCCCTCCGGCCCGTCCTCTCCTGCCTTACGACGACGCCTCCGCCTCCGCCGTTTGCGACCCGCGTCTCCTGGTCCGCCACTACCCGCGTCCAACTCGTCGTTCATCTGTGCTCCGAAACGGTTGTCATGCCGCAAATTCCTCAATCGTGTAGCGGTAGCCCTGTTCCGTAAGGAACAACTGGCGTTTCATCGCGAACTCTTGCTCTTTCGAGTCCGCCGTGACGACCGAATAGAACATGGCCTGTTTCGCTTTCGGTCGCAGGATTCGGCCAAGCCGTTGTGCCTCTTCTTGCCGCGACCCAAAGGAGCCCGACACCTGGATGGCGACGTTGGCGTCCGGCAAGTCGATCGCGAAGTTGGCGACCTTGCTCACGACCAACCGTTTGATGCGACCACTGCGAAATGCGCTGTACAGGTGCTCCCGCTCCGACTGCGCGGTCTCACCCGTGATGAGCGGGGCCCCCAACTCGCGTTGAAGCGCTTTGAGCTGGTCCAAATACGTGCCGATGATGAGCACGCTGTCGTCTTTGTGACGCTCGGCCAACTGCTTGACGACCTCGATCTTGACTGGGTTCTCGCTCGCCAAGCGGAAGCGTTCGCCTTCCGCTGTGTCCTCATAGGTCTTGCGCAGTGCGGGCGGAAGGGCGACTCGCACTTCGTAACAACGCGCCTCCGCGACGAATCCGCGTTTTTCGAGCACTTGCCACGGGAGGTCGTACCGTTTCGGGCCGACGAGGCTGAACACGTCCCCTTCACGACCGTCTTCCCGAATGAGCGTAGCGGTGACTCCGAGCCGCCTGGCGCCCTGCAAGTCCGCCGTTGCGCCGAACACGGGCGCGGGGAGCAGGTGGACCTCGTCGTAGATTAGCAGGCCCCACTTGTTGTCCCGAAACAGGTGCAAGTGTTCGTAGTCAGCGTCGCGCGAACGCCGCCACGTCATGACCTGGTACGTCGCCACCGTCACTGGCCGGATATTCTTGTTCACACCGGTATAGGTGCCCACCTGATCGGCTCGCAGGTTGGTCTTGTCGAGAAGCTCCCGCACCCACTGTTCGACCGCCGTCTGGTTGTTGCACAAGATGAGCGTGTTTGTGCGCACGGTGGCCATCGCGAGCATCGAGACAATCGTCTTTCCGGCACCACAGGGCAACACGACGACCCCGTGCCCGCCCGCGGGTTTGCCGCTCATGAACCAGCGGTCCACGGCCTCCTTTTGGTAGTCACGCACCCCAAACGCCGCGCCATTGGAGAGCATCGTCTCCCGCAACCGGATGTCGAGGGGTGGGCCCTCCGCAAAGCCGCCGAGGTCCTCCACAGGCCAGTTCTCCAGCAACATGCGCTGTTTGAACAGGCCGCGACCGCCCTTGATCACCTTGAGGTAACGTTTGCCATCCGACTGGATCATCTCCTTGCCGACGGCCGTGTTGCGCACCAGCTTCTCGACGTAGGCCGTCCGAAACACCACCCGAAGCGCATCGCGCTCTTCGGGGTGCGGATGGAGCTGAACCAGGCCAAAGCGCCCAATCGTGTCCTCGATGCGTTTGAGCACGTCGGCGGGCACATCGAACTTGCTGAGGCCACGCAAGTTGCCAACGATATAGTCCTTGGCCACGCCAGCGCTCGCGGCATTCCAAAGGGACAACGGCGTGATTCGATAGGTGTGCAGCAAGTCCGGGCTGCTCTCGATCTCCGCGAAACGGGACAAGAAGTCGCGCGCACGATCAAAGTCACGGTGGCGCGTTTCCAACAGCACCTTGCCGTCACCTTGTACGATCAGCGGATTGGCGGGATTCATCAACGCCAGGACAGCATGAAGAGACGTCTCCGGGCAACGTCGGGCAAATCAAGCCCTTTCCCGGATGGTCCGAGAACGGCGGCGGGCGACAGGGTGTCGCAGGACGGTGAGAGACTGCGCGGCCGAAAGCCTGCGCCGGATCTCGTATGTTAGTTGTAATCCGTCCTGCCTCGATATCAAGTATTTGTGAGTTGACAGATCCGGTCATGACGACGGCAAGGATAAGGTGCTGGCGTGACTTTGCTCGACATACGCCAGATTACCGAGAACCAACCGGGACAAGTCGGCGGCAAGGCCGCAGGTCTCGCTCGGCTCGTCGCGGCCGACGCCCCCGTACCGCCGGGATTTGTCGTGCTCGCCGATGACAGGGACGCCCCCGCCTGGGTTGCAGCCGCCAAAGGCCTCGGTCCGCTTTTGGCGGTCCGCTCCTCCGCCCCCGATGAAGACGGCGCCCACACCAGTCGGGCTGGGGCCTACCTGTCCGTCCTCAGCGTGGAACCGGACGACGTGCCCGCGGCCGTCCAACGCGTCCGCGACTCCGCACCGGACGTGCCCATGGCCGTGATCATCCAGCGGCTGGTACCCGCCTCGGTGTCAGGGGTCTTGTTCACGGTGCATCCCGTCACCGGCTCCTGGCGCGAGATGCTTGTGGAGGCCGTCGCTGGTCGCGGAGACGTGCTGGTCAGCGGTACCGTCCGTTCTTCCGCATGGGTTCTTCGTCGCCCCCCCCGGTTGTCCAAAGCCCTGCAGTTCGCCTGGGCCCGCATCCGCCTGTCCGTCGTCGAGCGCCATGTCGTCGGTGCGGCGGTGATCATCGATGACGCCAAACTCCGAAGGCTGGGCCTGCTCGGCTTGCGTTTGGAATCCAAACTCGGCGTGCCCCTCGACATCGAGTGGTGCTTCGACGAAGACGGCGCGCTGTGGGTCGTGCAAGCGCGCCCGGTGACCGCGTCTGGACCGTCGTCCCGAGGTCGAGATGTGTTGTGGACCCGTCGTTTTCTCGGCGAACGATTCCCCAAGCCCGTCAGCCCGATGGGGTGGTCCCTCGTCGAACCCGTGCTGTCCGCCTTTGTCGCGTTTCCCGACGTACAACAGCAAAAACTAGGCGACGGACCTGCCTTTCGGCTGTACGCGGGGCGCCCGTACGTCAACGCCTCCGTCTTTCGTCATCTCGCGTTCAAGTGGCCCGGCGCCCCTGTGCCCCGTTTCTTGCTGGAACTGCTGCCGGAAGACGAGGTCGCCTGGTGGAATGCGACCTATTCCGTGGGAGCCGACGTCAGTGTTGTCAGCGCGCTGCTCGGCGCGGTCTGGCGCGAACGTCGGTGGAAACGTTTCGCGTGGGTGCCAACCCGGCACCACGCGGACTGGGAACGCACAGAAGCAGCGTTGACCCGACTGATCGCAGAAGCAGGGCCCGTGCCGCCGAAGGAAGCCCTCGCCCGAATCGAGGGCTGGCAAGCTGCCATTGGCACGTACCTCGGTGTGCACTTGTGCAGTCTGTTGTACGGGCACCTCGTCTTGGACATGTTGGATGGCGTCGTGCGCGCATGGGCTCCTGACGACGCTGCGCGATGGATGGTGTCGCTGCCAACGGCCCCGGCCGGCAATCGAACCGTGGAGGTCGTGCACGACCTCTCGGGTTTGGCGTCCCATGGCCCGTTCGACGCTGCGTCCGCCGCCACCCGCGAGTTCCTGGCCCGCCATGGCCACCGAGCGGACCTGTCCTGGGACGTCATGACACCGCGGTGGCGCGACGCCCCCGACAGCCTCAAGCCCCTGGTCGAGGCCCAGCGTCACGGTCACGAGCCGAAGGCAAGGCTCATCGCAAACGAGCGGCTGCGCAACGAGGTGCTGTCCGAACTGAGCGGGCTCGGGTGGGCGCGCGCCCGGGTGGTCGCAGCACTGGCCGAACAGGTGCGGCGGTTCGTCTTGCTGCGAGAGAACCAGCGCTACACCTTCGACCGTTTGTTGGCGGCGCTCCGTTCAGACTTGATGACGGTCGGTCAGGGCCTCGTCGACGACGGCGTCGTGGCGCGCGCCGAAGACATTGGCTGGTTGCGCTGGCCAGAACTGCGCGACTTGGCGCGCGCGGGCGACGTCGGCGCAGTGATCCAAGAGCGACGCGCCGCCTGGGCGGCAGACCACGACAGCGTCGCCCCGGTCTTCCTTCGCGGCGACACGCCGGTGGTTGTCCCATCTGGACCTCGCCTTGTGGGGACCGCGGTGTCTGCCGGCGTGGCGACGGGCCCCGTGCGCGTGGTGCGGTCGCTTGCCGAAGGCGGCGCGTTGCGGCCCGGTGAGGTGCTGGTGGCGCCTGCCTTTGACCCGTCGTGGGCGCCCTTGCTCGTACCCGCAGTTGCGGCCGTTTGGGAACTCGGCAGTGTCTTGTCGCATGGCGCCGTGATCGCGAGGGAGTTGGGACGGCCCGTGGTCGCCAATGTGGACGGTGTGACCTCACGGCTGACCGACGGAATGGTGGTGACGGTAGACGGTGGACGGGGATTGGTATGGCTCGGGGAACCGCACGAAGGGGCATCACGCCGTTAGGCCCCCCCAATGCAGTTCCGAAACTGGGCCGGAAATGTGTCCTGCGGGCCAACCGCCATTCATCGTCCCCACTCCGAGGAGGCCGTCGCTGACCTCGTTGGCAGCATCGCTGGTCGCGGCGAACGCCTGCGCGTGGTCGGAGCCGGCCACTCCTGGTCCGACATCGTTCGCACCGACGGCCACCACATCCAGCTCGATCACCTCGACGCCGTGCACCACGTCGACGCGCAAAATCGCAGGGTCACCGTCGGCGCAGGCCTACGCCTGCACGCCCTCGTGGCCGCGCTTCGGGCCCAGGGGTTGGGCCTGATCAACCGAGGGTCGATCGATGAACAATCCGTGGCAGGTGCCGTCGCTACCGGGACGCACGGAACGGGGCTCCGCCTGGGCAGCTTGTGCACCCAAGTGGCGGCGCTGCGGCTCGTAACCGCCACGGGCCAAACGCTCGATGTGGACGTTAGATCCGACCCCGACCTGTTCGCCGCGGCGCGTCTGCACCTTGGCGCCCTCGGCGTTGTGACGCAGCTCACGCTGGACGTGCGCGACGACTACCGGTTGGTGGAAACGACCCAATCGGTCGACATCGACGGCGTCGCCGGCGCCCTCTCCGACCACCTCACCCAACACCGCCACACCAAGTTGTGGTGGCTGCCGCACACCGAACAGGTGGCCATGTTCTTTTCCGACGAGACGCAAGAACCCGTGACGCCCCGCACAAGGCAACAGCGCATGGATTCTTTCGTTGCCAGGAGTGGCGCCTTCAACGGGCTGCTCGCGGTAGGCCGGTGCTGGTCTGGCGCGATTCCAACCCTCAATCGTGCCGTAGGGCCCACGTTGGGGCGCAATGCCCGAAGGGTGGCGCCTTACGACGAAATTCTCGGCATCGACATGCCTCCCAAACACCTGGAGCTAGAGTACGCGGTGCCCAGCACAGCCGCAGCCACCGTGCTCAACGCGATACGAAAACAAATCCAAACGAGCCGTTTATGTGTGAATTTCGTCGTTGAATTCCGATGGGTCGCGCGCGACGACATCCTGCTCAGCCCTACGTTTGAACGGGATGGCTGTCACGTCACGGCCTGCGTAGCCCCCAGTCGGGACGCCGAACGGTACTTCCGAGAGGTCGAAGCGGTGCTTCGCGACCACGACGGCCGTCCCCATTGGGGAAAACTGTTCACGCCAGACAAAGAAATGCTTCAAAGGGCTTTTCCCGGACTCGGGCGTTTCGAGGCCGTGCGCAAGCAGCTCGACCCCAACGGCGTGTTTTCCAATCCCTTCATCCGCCGGGTCCTCTCCAACGAGACGACATAGGCGAAGATCTCACGACCTCGCAGCGCGGACAGCCTCCCGAATCCTTTTGGCCATCGCCACCCCAATCCCCGGAACCGCGGCAAGCTCCGCTTCTTCTGCGTCCAACACGGCCGCCACCGACCCGAGCGCGCGCACCAGGGCTTTTCGACGGGCCGGCCCGACGCCTGGAATTGCCTCCAACGCGCTCGCAAGCGCATGTCTTGTCCTGACGGAACGCTGGAAACGAATCGCGTGGTCGTGCACGGCGTCGCGCGCCAATTGCAGGAGACGAAGCGCCGGATGCCCGCTTCGCAACACCAAGGGGTCTTTCACGTCGGGCAACACGATTCGGTCCACCGCGCCTCGGTTTCGCCGGGTCGCCCCCCCCTCGTGGGGCTTACTCAGACCGACCACAGGAATGGCGCCGCCGTGGTCTGCCAACACGGCCAACGCCACACCCACCTGACCGCGGCCGCCGTCGATGACCCACAGGTCCGGCGCGGCCTCGCCATCGAGGATTCGGACGAGGCGCCTAGAAAGCACTTCCCGTAACGACGCGTAGTCATCGCCACCGGGCGCAACCTTGATTTTGTAGCGACGAAACTCAGCGCGCACCGGCCGTCCATCGACCAACACTGACATAGCGGCCACCGGGTTGTCCCCGCCGAGATGAGACACGTCAAAACACTCGATTCGGGCTGGCGGTTCGGTCAGGCCCACCACACGAGCGAGTTCGGCGAGCGCAGCGGCTCGCCTCACGCCTTCATCGTTGTCCGCCTCATACCGTACTCGGGCATTCTCTCGGGCCAACGTCAGGAGACGAATCTTATCTCCGCGGACGGGTTCCCGAATCGTCACTCGGCGACCCCGACGTTCGGACAAGACTTCTGCCAAAGCCGCGGCGTCCGCAGGCAACGCCGGTAGCAGGATTTCGGGCGGAATCGCTTCCGGGCGACTGTAGCCAGCGTTGAGCAAACTGGACAAGACCTCCGCGTCGTCGGCGACTTCGCCGTGCAACTGGGTGACGCTCGGCTCCCCCATCGCGCCATTCCGAAATGGAAGCATCGCGACGCAGCCGCGCGTCCCGTCGCGAAAAATTCCCCACACGTCGCGATCGGCGAGCGTGGGATCCACGACGTCCTGCTTCTCGATCGTCGTTTCGATACTGCGGAGCAAATCGCGAATCCGACCGGCCTCTTCGAATCGCGTGTCCTCGGAGGCCTGTTGCATCCGTCGGCGCAGGCCATCCACGGCTTCTGCGCGACGTCCATCCAGGAATCGGGCCGCGGCGTCGACCAATCCGCTGTACTCATGCGCCGTGACGAGACCCACACAGGGCGCGACGCAGCGGCCCATTTGGTGGAGCAAACAGGGGCGAGATCGAGACTTCAGCACAGCGTCGGTGCAGGTCCGCAACGGAAACACCCGTTGGGCCCAAGCGAGGGTCTCCCGGGCGCGACCCGCGGAATGGTACGGGCCGAACCAGCGAGCACCGTCGGCCTTGGGCTTTCGAGCGACCCTAAGCATGGGCCATCGCTCTCGCGGATCGAGCCGCAAATGCAAGAAGTTGCTGTCATCCCTGAGCTTTGCGTTGTACCGGGGCTGGTGCTGCTTGATGAGTGTGTTCTCGAGCAGCAACGCTTCTTTTTCGGTCCGGGTCACGACGACGGCAACGTCCACCGCCTCATTGACGAGGAATGGGACCATGGCCCTGCCGTCATGCCCACTCAGGTACTGACGAACCCGCGCCCGCAAGTCGATCGCCTTGCCCACATACAAAACGGTGCCGGCGGCGTCCAGGAACCGGTACACGCCAGGGGTGGTCGGAAGGTCGTCGAGTCGATCAGCGAGCCGCATGCCCGGTCCCCGCTTGATTCCGGCAGACCCCGGCGTTAGCGCGGCCGGTCCCGCAAGAACAGGGCGATCCGTACCGGATCGCAGAATCAGAGGTTGTCATGGGTCGAGTCGACAAAGCTGTACTGTCGGGGCGCTTCGCGCTCGCCGTTTCTGGTTCGCTACTGCGCGACCCGTCGGTCGTTCACGCGCTGGCCAAACGGGCGGACTGGTCCCCGATGACCTTGTCCGGTGTTCCTACGGCACCTGTCGTGGGCGTCGGTGCGGGTCCGCTCGCTCGGGTGGTCGCTGAGCCCGGCGGCGTCGTTGTGGTCGTCGAGCCCGATAGCGCCGACCTGGCCGGTCTCACCGCCATCAACAAGCTGGTCGAACGCAGCCCGAACAAGCCGACCATCGTGGTCGTGAGCCGGTCGCTCGACCTGCTCCGCCTCAAGCTTGCGTTCCCGACGCTGGCGGTTGAGCACGAAAAGGGCCGTGGCAAAGATTTCCTCGAAGCGCTCCCGCTGCCGAATTCCGAGCACACGGCTGTGATCGAAGCCGTGCCCGTCAAGGCCGCAAAAGACAGCGGATCGCCCCGTTTCTGCTTCGTCGGTCGTGACGAGGAGGTCGCCTCGATGGCGGCGCTTCTCGCCGAGCCCGGTCCTGTCGTCGTATTGGGACCGTACGGCGTCGGTCGCACACAAGTCATCGACCACGCCGTGGCGGCCGCAGGCCTGACACGAACGCCAGAGTTCACGCTAGGCCCGGCCATGGCAGCCGACGCGCTGTACGCCCGTCTGGCGGCGTTGTGCGTAGAAGGCGGCGACTCGGGTCTGTCCGACGCGCTCAAACAACCCCGCACACCCCATGGCGCCGTCGTTGCGGCCCTCACCAGCCTCCGGGCCGCCAACCTCGGCAACCACGTGTTGGTCGTGCAAGAGTTGCAGTTCGCGCTCGGCCGCGAAGGCGACTTCTTCCGGCGCAGCCGTCTTGAGTTGCTCGTCGAAGCCCTGCTCACCGAAGTCGTGCCCCTGCGAATCGTCTTCACGAGCACCGTGGCGCCGCGCTTCCATCGCGAAGGCCAGGACCATGCGCTGCGGCGCGTGGAGATTGCCGGCCTGAAAGGCCGCTTCCTACACGACTTGTTCGAAGCCAACCACGCTCCGGAATTTCCGCGCGACCAGTTTGGGCCACTCTCCGAACGAATCCACGGCCATCCGATCGCCACGCGGATGTTCGCCGTCGCTGTGCGGGACCGACCCGAACACGCGGCGCTGTTGGAAGACACCAAGTTCCTGGCGTCCAAGGCGTTGGCTGACCTCGAGCCCCTACGCAAACACGTCAGTAAGCGCATCGAAGCGATGAATAACGAAGCCCGCGGCTTGCTCAGCGGCCTCGCCCACAGCCGAATCCCGCTCACAGCCGAGTTGTTTTCCGCATTGAGCGTCAAACGCCAGCCGAGGTTGGATCTGCTCGCCGCGGGCCTGCTCGATACGACCGGTCTCGAAGGCGATCGGAGATTCCGCGTGCATCCGTTGGTACGCACGCAGATGACCTTCCGCGAATGCAACGACTTCGACACCTACAACATGCTGGCCGACGCAGTCGCCGGGCTTGCCCGCGCGGCTACCGGAGTCGCCCAAGTCGCACTCGGACAGGAAGCCAACCGTTGCGGTCTGAGTGCGGGTCGAAACGCCCGCGTTCGCGTTCCGCTGGAATGGCCTGACCAAGACAGCCTTTTGGATCAACTCGACGGCATGTTGCGAAGCAGGGAGGCCCGGCTCGACGTGGCCGACGACATGGTTCTGGCCGTGCTGGCAGCAGATCCCAGCAATGCCGACGCCTGGATCCATCGTGTGGAAATCGCGTTGCGCGGAAAGCTCAAGAACGAAGAGCTGGAGGCGCTGCTCGGAGCTGCGCTGGACGCGGCTCCGTGCCCCGAGTTGGTGCAACGAGGCACCGGCGCGTGGACGTCCCGCAAAGACAGCCGGCGCGCCATCGCTTGGCTCGAAGCCGGTATCGAGCGGATGCCCAACGAAGCACGCCTACACACCCGCCTTGGCGCATTGTTGCAGCGGGAAGGCCGCCGCAACGAGGCCGTGGCGCTGCTTGAACGCGCGATGGAACTGCAGCCGATGTTGCCCGACGCGTACGGCCTGTTGGGCATGGCACGCAGGGACGAGGGCCATCTCGTGGAAGCAGAACAACTGCTTCGCGAAGCCGTCCGCCTCGCGCCTGGAGACCCCACGCAGACTGTGCGTCTCGCCGACCTGCTCGCGGCGCGCGCGCGGGTAGACGACGAAGCGGCCAGGGCCTTGCGTGCGGAGGCCAAGGAGCTGCTGGAGCCCTTGCTTCAAGGCGATCGGCCTCCCGAAGCAGCGCTGTTGCTCGCCACCGTCCTGCGTGAGGACGGCGCGCCGATGGAACGGCGGGCGTGGCTGCTCGATCAGGCCGGCAAGGCTTCGGATCGGGCGCTGGACCGCGCCTACCGAGTCGCCGTCGAACGCGCCCTTCATCAACTTGCCGAAGGGAACCTCGACGCGTCGGAGACCGTCATCGTCGAATTGTCGCGTCGGGAACCGTCGCAACATCGCGCATTCGGCGCCCTAGGCCACCTCTTCGAAGCACGCGAAATGCCCGTGCCGGCACACGCAGAGTACCAACGCGCCCGCGACCGCGCGCCACAGGGGACCCTCGAGCGGCTGGCCTATGAGCGGCACATGCAACGACTCGCGAGCGTCATAGAGGGCCAGATTGCCGCGCTCTATGCAGGCCCGGTCGCCGACGAAGACGAAGGGGTCTTGCCACTGGAGGTCGTCTCCCCCAAGATCAAGCGGCGAGGCAAAGGCAAGATCGCAGCCGAAGCTCCGCCGGAACCCACATGAGCTGGCGCGCGCACGGTCGAATCGCAGTCGAAGAAACCCGGCGCCCGATTTCCGGCCTGATTGTCGAAGTTTGGGACAAAGACGTGGTCACCCGAGACGACTTCCTGGGTCGGGCCACCACCGACACCAACGGTCTCTGGTCTGTGGAATTCGAGGACGCAGCCTTCAACGATTTCGGCCTCGACCCCGAACCCGACCTGTACCTGCGAATCCGTTTGCCCGGGGCCGACGGACGACTGGTGTTGTCGTCCGAAGACTTCGTCCGACAGAACGCCTCACGGGACGAAGCCTTCGAACTGACCATCAGCTGCTGGAGTTTTGTCGACGCCGACCCAATGCAATTCCGACGACTTCGACCCGCGCTGCACGGCGTGGTTCGGTTGGCCGGAACCCGCGAGCGACTCCGTGGGCTCGACGTCGCGCTGACCTCGTCCAAGGGCGAGGTATACACCCGAGGCCTGCTCAAAGACGGGGCCTACGCGTTGTGGATGGATGCCGCGCCCGCCGAGGCCAACGTTCGCCTCGCGTTGCCCGGGGGCAGCGTATTGGTGGACGTTCCCGTGCTCATCGACCCCGACGACCTCAGCCCCCAAGACTTCGAAGTGGGCGCGGAGCTCCTCGACTCCCTGCTGCCTGAAGTCGCCGCCCACATCCGTCCCGCGGTCCCCATCGACACGGTGCCAGCGCCCCGCCGCCGTTAGGAGCCTTGGAAGAGGATGGTGTAGCCCCCGGTCGTAAACCCGTCGTTGGGGTTTGGGAACCGGACGCGTTTGAACCGCTCCAATACGCAGGCGACCACCGCCGGCTCGTTCACGGTTGAGCTTGCCGCCTCAACCTTGTCGAACTGGCCGTCGGGCCCAATATGAAAAGCCACATCGAGTTTTCCCGTGGCCGACAGGTCCAATTTGCGCGGACAATACTGAAACGAAGTCAGTTGTTCGTCGAGCGTTTCCTTGACTTGGTCCCAAGTCAGGCCCACGAG